>CAJGCF010000006.1 GCA_904501865.1 uncultured Clostridia bacterium | reverse complement strand
CGAAGTCAAACATATTCCACACGTGAGTAGCCCACATAAACTTGCGAGTGAAGAGCTGCTTTATAAGCTCCTCGTGGTAATATGCCTGATATTCCTCGGAATAGTCGCCCTGCTTGGGATCGCTCGTATGCCAGTTGAGAGCCTCGCAGCCGTACTCACTGATACCTATTGGAATATTGGGGAATTTAGCGTGGAATTTATCAAACCAAGGACCGTTCATACTGGTCTCGCCGCCGTACCAACCGAAATAGTGGTTATAGGAAACGACGTCGGGTATCTGAATGTACGGATCCTCCATCTTACACATAGATACTGCCGCGATAGTGGTAAGTCTTGTCTTATCCATCTCGTGAACGAGGTCGTTGAGTATTCTGTGATTTTCAAGCAGATCGTCGTCAGAGCCCGCGATAGATATCTCGTTGGAAAGTCCCCAAACCACGATACAAGCGTGATTGTAGTTCTGTGTAATAAGCTCCTTCATCTGCGAAATGGTATTTTCGCGTCCGCCTGGCATATGTCTTGAAATGTAGGGAATCTCTGCCCAGATAACAAGTCCCTTTTCATCACAAAGATCATAGAAATACTGATCGTGTTGATAGTGAGCCAATCTGATAGTTGTCGCTCCTACCTCCATGATATAGTCAATATCCTCTGCGTGATGCTCGGGGAGAAGGGCGTTACCTACTCCAAGTCTGTCCTGATGACGAGATACGCCGCGGAGGGGATATTCTTCGCCGTTTAAAATAAACCCGTTGTCAGGATCTATCTTAAAGGTTCGGCAACCAAAGCGCGAGCACACGTTGTCAAGAACAGTCTCGCCCTCAACTATCTCAACCTCGCAACAGTAAAGGTAAGGATCGCGACGTCCGTTCCAGAGGTGAACGTCCTTTATCTCAAACGTGACCTTTTTATCGGTAGACTCGATCTTCTGAAGCTCATTTTCTTCCTTGTCGTATATAGTATATACCAGCTTTTGACCGTCAGAAAGCTCTGTCGTATATACCTCAACGTCTACCTTTGCGTCTGCTCCGTGTACCGCAGGAGTAATAACGAGACCTGTTCCACCGTAGTAGTCAAGGTCAAAGTGAGCGTTGTTTACACAGATAAGATTTACGTTTCTGTACAGACCGCCATAGAAGGTAAAGTCAGCCATCTGGGGATATACGGTCTCGTTGGGGGAATTGTCTACTACGATAGCTACGTCAGCCTCGTCCCCGAGCTTTTCGGTCAGATCAACACGCCAAGTGGAGTAACCGCCGTCGTGATGAGCGAGCTTTTCTCCGTTCACAAATACGTCCGCGGAGGAGTTAGCGCCGCGGATCTCGAGGTAGTAGCGATCAGCCTCTGGAAGCTCTGCCTTCTTGAGTGTTTTTACGTAAAGGCAAGAGCCTCGGAAATAGTCGTTTCCGCCGTCCTGTCCGTCCGTCGCGTTCCAGGTATGAGGGAGGTTTACAGTCTCTCCCTCACGCAAGCTTACGTCAGTCGTGTTCTTGGCAAAAAGCCAATTTTCATTAATATTAAGTATCTGTCTCACTTTTTTTCTCCTAACAAAAAGTTATTATTTGGATTATATTGCATAAATATTAATTCAGTATTAATAACGGTTATTTTCTTAAAAAAGCGGTGTCCGACCGAACGATCGGACACCGAAAGTCATTAAATATTATTCCTCAACGGGAGCCTCAACTGCTTTTCTCGCAGCAAGCTCAGCATTCATCTTTTCGACGGTCTTCCTATCAATGTTATAAATAAGTGCTACACCGACGAACTGACAAACCGCACTTAAGAGGTAGAGTCCTGCAACGAGCCAGCAAAGTCTTCCTGCGGTTTCTGCAGACTGACCGATGGTGCCGAGTGCGGAATCATAACCGATAATGGAAGTACCCATAATAGCTATAACAGCTGCGGGACCGACACCCTGAGCCAGTTTTCTAAAGAAGGAATGAAGTGCGTAAACAACGCCTTCTTCTCTCTTACCTGTTTTCCACTCAGAGTAGTCAATAGCATCACCCATCATTGCCCAGGATACACAGTTATAGAAGCCCATGCCAAGACCAAAGAAGATAAGGCCAATCATATAAACGATAAGCTGAATGTTTTTGGGACAAAGCGGAAAGATGCAAAGAACAAGACCTCCTACAAGACCTGCAATAGAACCTACAGAAGCAACCTCTTTCTTACCGTATTTCTTAACAAGCTTTGTAGCAAAAGGCATAAATATGAACATGGGAAGGAAACCGATCATCTGAACAATACCGGAAAGAGAAGCCTGTCCGAAGTGTGTAGCGAACATGATAGTCGTAGCTGTGGTAGCAGATTGCATGCCAAGGAACATACCCATAGCCGCGATAGTACAACCAACTGCAGGACGGTTTTTCATAAATGTGCCGAAGGACTTGAAAAGGTTAACCTTTTCGCCGCCCTCTTTATTGAGCTCAGCATACTCATTACCACGTATGGTGATATTCTTTATCATAAAGATAAATGCAACGAAACCGAGAACGCCCATAATAAGCGCTGCCCAGAATACCTTTTCACCGAGAAGAATTTCAAGCTGATTACCTGTTAATGGGCTAAGAACTTTATCTCCTATCTCGTAAGCTTCACCTGTAATGGGATTATTGTGAAAATTTTCGGGAGCAAATGTACTCTCTGCTCCTTTAGGAATCTCTATTCTGTCAAGGAAGCTGGTCGATCCATCATAAGTTATCTTCTGCCAAATAAGCATAGGAAGTATCATACCCGGTATCATACCACCAACTGCGCCACCGATGGATCTGAACACAGAAAGAGAGGCTCTTTCCGCAGTATCTTCGGTAACTATATTAAGCATTGTTCCGTAAGGAACATTTGCCATGGTGTAAGCAGCATCCCAAACTATATAACCAAGAATGAAAAGAACTGCTTTAATAACGGTATTTGCATTTGGGAAAGGAAGGAATACTGCCGCGCCGCCTACGAGAAGACCTAAAGCACCAATAAGGATGTACGTCTTATACTTACCGAGTCTGTACTTTCTCTTATCATTATCAATAAGAGAACCGATGAGCGGGTCGTTAATAGCGTCCCATGCCTGAACGATCAGGAGAAGAAGGGAGAAGAGACCTGTTTCCATCATCATAAAAACAAGCCAGAACGTTTGAACTGTTCCCTTGAGCGAAAAGCTCATATTACAGCCAAAGTCGCCTGCGGCATATGCAAGTTTATCACGTATTCCAAACTTGCGCTTGCCATTAGCATCGAGTTGAATTGGTTTTTTAGCCATTTTATCCTCCATAAAAAATTTATTTGATTTGCTACTTAATATTATAACAAATATTACTCACTTTAAAAAGCCCCAAAAGGCTTATTTCGTGTCATAACGAGACGAAAAAGTAATGTTATTTTTGTTAACTTTGAACAAAAAAGTTTATTTTTTATGTGTAAATTGAGTATTTTTTAAAAAACTATTGACTAATTCTTCTATTCTTTGTTATAATAAACATACCACATAATATTAAATGTGAATTTGCGTAAAAAAAATAAAGTCGGAGATGAATTTTATGTATAAGTTATGTAAAACCGAGCAATCCGCGCAAAGACAGAGAAAAATTGAGCATGTCCTGCTTGATATGATGATCAAAAAAAATTATGAGGACATTTCTATTACTGAGCTTTGTGAAAGGCTTGAGATACCCAGAAAGACATTCTACCGTTATTTTGATAGTAAGGAGGGAGCTCTCTATGCGCTCATAGAGCACACTATGTCAGAGTATGTGGGATTTCATCAGGATAAACAAGGAAAAATAAGAACATTAAAGAATGAAATAGAGCAGTACTATTGTTTTTGGTACGATCACAAGTATTTTCTTGACGCGTTCTCAAAAAACAATATGCTTGAGAAGATAATAGAGGTATCAATATCATTTCCTGTAAACGATATGGTCAGCTTTTCAAAATTCTTACCCGATGACACTGAATGGGTCCGCAATAAGATATTTAAATTTGCAATATGCGGCCTTGTTTTTCAAATGATAGATTGGTATAAGGATGGATTTAAGATAAGTATATCGGATATGTCGGAAATATCCTGCAGAATGCTCAGTAAGCCCCTATTTCCAAATCTTGATAAATTAGGAATAATTCCAAATTGAATCTAAATTTCAGATCGGTCGTTTCGACCGATCTTTTTTACGTGGGAAACAAGCGTTTAGGACGCACATAATATATATGATAAAAACAGACGAAAAAATTTTAAAAAACACTTGACAAGCCCTATGCATTGTGATATAATAGTTCTACCTCTGCAAAAGGGCTTTTTTGTTGTGCCTTGTGCGCAAAAGGGTACACGGTCTTTCGGAGGGAGGTACACGGACCGCCTGTGCGGTCAAATAAATTTAATATGGGAGGTGCCGAAATCATGGCTAATGATGCAAGAGTCAAGATTACTCTCGTTTGCACAGAGTGTAAGCAGAGAAACTATGACACAAAGAAAAACAAGAAGAATGATCCGGACAGATTGGAACTCAATAAGTATTGCAAGTTCTGCCGCAAGCACACTCTTCACAAAGAGTCTAAGTGATTGGGAGGGGTTAGTATGACTATCACAACAAAAAGAAGTCTTATCGCTCTTCTCCTGTCTCTTGTGTTGGTTGTATCACTCTTTACAGTAAGCGTTTTCGCAAGCGATGCTTCAACAACGGAAACAAAGTCCGAGACTACTGAAGCAACAAGCGGCTCCGAAACCGAAAGCGGTTCGGAAAACGAGGCTGAGACCGAAAACAAAGAACAAGCTGCTCTTAATGCTGTTATAGCACAGACTAAAAAAACACTTATTATCAATAGCATAATAATTGGAGTTATAGTTCTGATAATAGTTGCAGTGATCATCAAGTTCCGTAAAAAGCTTGGTGACTTTATGCGCTCTGTAAAAAGTGAGCTTAAAAAGATAGTTTGGTCGTCAAAGGAGCAGACCCGTAAGGGATTCCTTGTAGTAGTTATTATCGCTGTTATATTTGCGGTAATGCTCGGTTTGGTCGACTATGCGTTCAACACAGGTATCAGTATGCTTGCTTCACTCTTCAACTGATGGAGCTTTGATATGAGTGATATTGATGGAATGAACGTAGGCCTGAGATGGTATATTGCGCACACCTATTCGGGTTATGAAAACAAGGTAAAAGCAAGCCTTGAAAAGATCGTTGAAAACCGAGGACTCGGAAATTTGATATATGATATTAAGGTTCCCGTTGAGACGATTATTGAAAAGGACGGCGACAAGGAAAAGGTCACAGAAGTAAAGATTTTCCCGACATACGTCTACATTAAGATGATAATGACAGACGAAAGCTGGCATGCCGTCAGAAATATAACAGGTGTTACGGGCTTTGTAGGCCCAGGATCACGTCCCGCTCCTTTGTCTGAGCAGGAGGTCATTGACATCAATCTTGAAAGTGTTGATGAGACCAAAGTTCAGCTTAAGTTCAGTGTGGGTGATGAGGTAAGCGTTATCAGCGGTCTGTTTGAAGGATACGACGGTGTGGTTCAGTCCATTTCCGAGGATCTTAAAACTGTTACCGTGCTCGTAAAGCGCGGACGCAGAGATATGCCTGTTGAAATCGAGTCCGAAATGCTTAAGCTTAAAAACTAATTCTTTTACGGATTTCTTATAAAGAAAAACCGTGGATCGCATAGCGATTTAAAGTGGGAGGGAAAAAATTTCTTTTATAATTTTCCCGCACAAGTACCACTATGGAGGTGTAATTAATTATGGCTAAGAAAATAATGGGTTATATCAAGTTGCAGCTTCCCGCAGGTAAGGCTACTCCTCAGCCTCCCGTTGGTCCTGCTCTTGGTCAGTACGGTGTTGCAATTCCCGTATTTACAAAAGAATTTAACGAGAGAACAAAGAACGATATGGGTCTTATCATTCCCGTAGTTATCACAGTTTACGCTGACCGTTCTTTCACATTTATTACAAAGACTCCCCCTGCAGCAGTTCTCATTAAGAAAGCAGCAGGCATCGAGTCCGGCTCTGACAAGCCCAACAAGAACAAGGTTGCAAAAATCACCAAGGAACAGGTCAGAAAGATCGCAGAGACAAAGATGCCTGACCTCAACGCAGGCTCTGTTGAGGCTGCTATGAGCATGGTAGCAGGAACCGCTCGTTCTATGGGTGTTCTTGTAGAAGACTAATAAGGAGGTAAGTAGATATGGGAAAGAAATATACAGATAGCGTAAAGCTTGTAGAAAAGAACAGACTCTACGATCCTTCTGAGGCTCTTGGTCTTGTTTGCCAGACATCAAAGGCAAAGTTTGATGAAACAATAGAAGTTCACGTTCGTCTCGGTGTTGACTCCCGTCACGCTGACCAGCAGGTAAGAGGCGCAGTAGTTCTTCCTAACGGAACAGGTAAGAATGTAAAGGTTCTCGTTTTCGCTAAGGGTGACGCTGTTCAGAAGGCTCTTGATGCAGGTGCGGATTACGCAGGTGGCGCAGAGTACGCTGAAAAGATCCAGACTGAGAACTGGTTTGATTTCGACGTAGTTATAGCTTCTCCCGATATGATGGGTGTTATCGGACGTCTTGGTAAGGTTCTCGGTCCTAAGGGACTTATGCCTTCTCCTAAGGCTGGTACCGTTACTCCTGACGTTGCACGTGCAGTTTCCGAGGCTAAGGCAGGTAAGATAGAGTACAGACTTGATAAGACAAACATCATTCACTGTCCTATCGGTAAGGCTTCCTTTGGCGCTGAAAAGCTTCAGGAAAACTTCGATACTCTTCTTGGAGCTATCATCAAGGCTAAGCCCGCTGCAGCAAAGGGTCAGTACATCAAGAGCTGCGTAGTAGCTTCTACTATGGGCCCCGGTATCAAGGTAAATCAGGGTAAGCTCGGTTGATCTGATACAAAATATTAAAAAAAGACCGTTATAAACGGTCTTTTTTTAATGCAATTTTTAAAAAATATCAGATAAAATATGCTCTATAAGGGCATGTTTTTATTTTTAAATGTTAATTTTTTGTAAATATCCTATTTTTTCTTTATGTATAAGGATTTTTAAGTGATTTTTTTTACAACGACGCCTTGAAAAAAAATAAAAAATGTGATATAATTACAATGTATATTATTATAATAATTATTAATATTTAAATATATTAGCGACAATAAAAAAGAAAGGATCTCATTTATGGAATATTTTGAAGAAATAAACGAAATATGGTCCTTGGTTCAAAACAGAATGAGCCAAAAAATAGGTACTCACGCCATGAATCTCTGGTTTGGCGATATTGAGATCACCTCATTTGCAAATAATACCTTAACGCTTACCACAAGCTCGGATTTTAGAAAAAAGACCATAACCGAAAAATTTCTTTCTCAGCTTGAGGAGCTTTTTGAGGACTTTATGGGATTTCATATAGGAATAGATATCGAATCTAAAAATTCATCTGTAAACGTTGAAAACATTAAAAAGCAGATATCCGGAGAAAGTATTGATCCACCCGAGGCAGAGGATAATGACAGCTCCTCAATTTTGGGCTCGACTATGCCTACCGTAAATTTTGAATATACCTTTGAAAATTTTATAGTCGGAAGCTCAAATAAGTTTGCGCACGCGGCTTGTGTTGCAGTAGCCGATAAGCCTGCGCATGATTATAACCCTCTGTTTATCTACGGACCCAGCGGACTTGGAAAAACTCACCTGCTTTACGCTATAACAAACGAGATAAAAAGAAAAAATCCATTTGCAAATATCATATACATAAAGGGTGAGGATTTCACCAATCAGATGATAGAAAGTCTGGCAAAGAAATCCATGGATAAATTCAGAGACAAATACCGTACGTGTGACGTTTTGCTCGTGGATGATATTCAGTTTATTGCGGGAAAGACATCAACACAAGAGGAATTCTTCCACACATTCAACGCTCTTTACGA
The DNA here is from genome assembly GCA_904501865.1 of uncultured Clostridia bacterium. Lineage (GTDB taxonomy): Bacteria > Bacillota > Clostridia > Oscillospirales > CAG-272 > SVTX01. The sequence goes on along the minus strand of CAJGCF010000006.1, from coordinate 24,783 downwards.
GGACGGAAAACAGATAATACTCGCATCCGACCGTCCGCCTAAAGATATAGAAACCCTTGAGGACAGAATAAAGACAAGATTTGAGTGGGGACTTATAGCAGACGTTCAGCCGCCGGATCTTGAGCTTAGAATAGCAATATTTAAAAACAAGATATCTCAGGCGGGTATATCGGTATCTGACGAGATAATTACTTATCTTGCCGAGAATCTCCGTTCTCACATAAGACAGATAGAGGGAGCTGTTAAAAAGCTGGCTGCTATAAAATTTCTCTCCGGAAGCGAGATAAGTATGGATATAGCTAAAAGCTGTATGTCAGAGCTTTTGGGCGGCGCAGAGCCTATAAACGTTACTGTTGATAAGATATTTGCGGCTATCGAGAAAAAATATGGTGTCAGCAGAACAGATCTTGAGGGAAAATCCAGAGTAAAGGAAGTTGCTCAAGCAAGACACGTTGCTATATATCTTATAAGAAACATAACGGAAATGTCTCTGCCTAATATAGGAAAAATATTTAACAGAGATCACTCTACCGTAATATCCTCGATAGATACTATAGAGAAAAAGACTGCATCTATGCCGTCCTTTGAGATGGAGATCAATAATCTCATAAAAGAGATAAAGGAATGATCAAAATTTGATTTTCAACACGTTTTTATTTTGCTTTTCATTCATTTTATAAAGACAGTACGCATTTTCCACATTTCAACATTCAAATAAAATTGTTGAAAACAAGAATTTTTTAAAAAATCAGTATTTTTTAAGATTTTTACCGTGAATGAGCACAAAAATTACGAATATTTTTCAAAAGCAAATTATAATTACAAAAATAAAAAAAGATATTCCTACATTTTCCACACATGACATATGAAAAGTTTTTCTTTGCGTGTAAAATAAAGACAAGCTTTTCCACATATTACCGAGCATTAATACTTATACTACTAAATTAATACTATATCATTCTTTCACTCTCTCGCGTGAGTTCGAGAAAGAAATTTTTATTAGCGGCGCAAAGCGGCGGATTGGAGAAAATATGAAAATAAGCTTTAATAGACAAGAAATCAGTAATAAGATAGCTCCTCTTATGAGTGTGGTATCAGGAAAGAGCACTCTCAGCGCAGTAGAAGGAATACTTATCGAGGCAAATTCTGCCGACAGCTGTACTCTCACGGTATTTGACCTTGAAAAAGGAATGAGAATAACCGTTGACGCCGAGGTTCTCGAGCAGGGTTCTTATATAATAAACGCTCAAAAGTTCAATCAGACTCTTAAGGTCATGGACGGCGAGGATATAGTTCTTACCGTTGACGCAAAGCTTAACGCTATGTTTGAGTGTGGCAAATCCTCTCATAGAATGGGCGCTCTCAAGGCAGAGGAGTTTCCTGAGATACCCGATCTCGTAACAGAAAAGGGATTTGTTATAAATTCTTCTTCTCTTAAAAAGATGCTTTCTAAGGTATCCTATGCTATGGGTGTAAACGAGCCCAGACCCGTTCTCAACGGATGCTTTATAAAGACAGAGCAGGGTAAGGTCAACGTAGTAGCGTGCGACGGTTTTAAGCTTGCGGTTTGCTCTGAAAATACAAAACTTGAAAAGCTTGAGGGTTCGAGCAAGGGGGCTGATTATTCCTTTATAGTTCCAGTAAAGTCCGTTAACGAGATAGTCAAGCTCCTCTCTGATGATGAGGATGACGAGGTCACAGTATATATGAGCCATAAGAATATGGTAGTAGTATTTGAGGACATCGTATTCTTTACAAGACTTATAACCGGAGAGTACGTTGATTATAACAGAATAATAATCAGAAATCATAAGATTCAGGTTAGCGCTGCAAAGCAAGATATAATTGCCGCTCTTGAAAAGGCTTCTCTTATTACCGAGGAGAGAATTGCGGGAAGCGTACGCTCGCACGTAAGAGTAGAGGTATGTGAGGATATACTTAAGGTCTCTGCAGTATCCTCCGCGGGAAGTATTTACGACGAATTTAACGTCGAGCACACGGGAGACGATATATCCATAGCATTCAATAACAGATTCCTTATAGACAGTATCAGAGCTTGCAGAAGCGAAAAAATAAAGATATCTATGTCGTCGCCTCTTATGAGCATAAACGTAGAGCCTTGCGACGATGAGGACGGTGAGGAGTTGTTCATGCTTCTTCCTGTAAGAACCAGAGACTGATAACAAATAAAAGATCTTGCGAAAGGATAAGATATGTTCTGCCGTAATATTTACGTTGAAAATTTCAGAAATATAGAATCGGCCGACGTTGACTTTTGCGAGGGTACAAACGTGCTTATCGGAGAGAATGCGCAGGGAAAGACAAATCTTCTTGAGGCAATATATATGACGTCTCTTGGAAAAAGCTTTCGTCAGGGAAGTGACAAGGACGTTATAAAGTTTGATAGTGAATATTGCTTTATAAGAAACTCTTATACCGACGATACCAGAGATATGGAAATAAGTATGCGTATTTTTCCCGACAGACGCGCAAAATTGGTAGAACAGAACAGAGTAAAGATAAGACGCACCTCTGAAATAGTAGGCGGATTTAAAATAGTTTTATTTTGTCCCGAGCATTTATCCATTATAAAAGAAGGTCCTGCGGTCAGGAGAAATTTTCTTGACGTTGCAATATCACAGATAAGACCTCTTTATATAAGGTCATTACAGAGATATAATACCATTCTAAAAGAAAGAAATGCTCTTATAAGATCTGCTGAGGAAAACAGAGAGCTTTTTAATTCAACTATAGATCTGTTTTCAGATCAGCTTGCGAGAGAAGCTGCGATAATCACAAATTACAGAATGAAATATATAGAGCAGCTCAAAGGGCACGTTTTAAAATGCTTTGCAGACATGACTGGCGACAGAGAAATACCCACGCTTGAGTATATTTCATCAAGTAAGCTTTATCAAGAGGATTGCTTTGATATAAAAAAGTGTGAGGATGCCTACAAAAGCTTATTTTTTGGTCACCATGACCGAGAAATTGCCGCAGATTCAACTTTGTGGGGAATACACAAGGATGACCTTGAAATAAATTTAAATGGTAATAGAGCGAGAATTTTTGCCTCACAGGGACAACAAAGATCTCTGTCCTTGGCATTAAAGCTCTCCGAGGGAGAAATAATACGCGAGGAATGCGGCGGAGATTATCCTGTGTTTCTGTTTGACGACGTTCTATCAGAGCTTGACAGCGGCAGAAGAGAATATTTACTGTCCAACTTGAAAGATAAGCAGGTAATATTAACCTGTTGTGAAAAAAATAACATTCATACGGACAAGCTAATAACCGTCAATAACGGTGTGTTTATTTGATTTGAGGTGGATCTATGTATCTTCACGCGGGAAATAACAAAAACATAAGAGAAAAGGATATCATAGGTATCTTTGATGCAGATAACTCCACGATATCCTATATAACCAGAAAATATCTTTCCGATGCACAGAGAGAGGAAAGGGTTATCTCGGCAAAGGACGAGATACCAAAATCTTTTATCTTGTATAAGGAAAAAGGAAAATATATGATCTGCTTCTCACAGATATCCACGGCTGCTCTGGTCGGAAGAGCTGAGAGCGGAGAAATAAAATAATTGACTTACAAAGCAAAAACATAAATCTTTAGAAAAGGAACAGGAAAATGTCTGAAGAAATTAAAAAGCTTGAAGAGCTCAAAGAAAATCACTACGGAGAAAACGAAATACAGGTACTTGAGGGACTTGAGGCTGTAAGAAAAAGACCCGGTATGTATATCGGAACTACGTCTATAAGAGGACTTCACCATCTCGTGTATGAGATAGTCGACAACTCAATAGATGAGGCTCTTGCGGGCTATTGCGATAAGATAACGGTCACTCTCAATTACGATAACAGTGTTACTGTAGAGGATAACGGACGAGGAATCCCTGCGGGCATCCATCCAAAAGAGGGAATACCTACTCCTGAGGTGGTCTATACCATTCTCCATGCGGGAGGAAAATTCGGTGGCGGTGGATATAAGATAGCCGGAGGTCTACACGGTGTTGGTGCGTCTGTCGTGAATGCTCTTTCTTTGTGGGTAGAGCTTGATGACTGCTATGAGGGTAAGAGATATACCGAGAGATTTGAAAGAGGCGCCGTAGCCAGAAAATTCGTGTGTGAGGGAGATTCTCCCCAGCGTCCTCACGGAGTTAAGGTCACATTTAAGCCTGACCCTGAGATATTCGAGGAGACAGTGTTTGACTATGATACTCTGCTTAATCGTATGCGTGAGCAGTCATTCCTTAATGCAGGAATCAGAATAGTACTTATAGATGACAGAGGTAACGAGCCTGTTGTCAACGAGCTTTGCTTTGAGGGCGGTATAAAGAGCTTTGTAAGTTATCTTACGGAGACGAGAAATAACGATCCCGTACACAACGACGTTATATATATGCGCGCTGAAAAGGATACCAGCGTTGCAGAAATAGCTCTTCAGTATAACGACGGATATTACGAGAACGTAATGACCTTCGCAAATAATATGAATACTATCGAGGGTGGTACTCACGAGACGGGATTTAAAGCAGGACTTACTCGTGTTATCAACGATTATGCCAGAAAATCAGGTATTCTTAAGGATAGCGAAAAAAATCTGTCGGGTGAGGACGTAAGAGAAGGTCTTTGCGCAATAGTATCGGTAAAGCTTGAAAACGCGCAGTTTGAGAGCCAGACAAAAGCAAAGCTTGGAAACTCAGAAATAAGAACTCTTGTTGAGAATACGGTAAATGCAAAGCTTGCTGAATATTTTGAAGAAAATCCCAACACCGCAAAGGTCATACTTGATAAAGCACTTGCTGCATCTCGCGCAAGAGAAGCTGCAAGAAAAGCAAGAGAGGCTACAAGACGTAAGGGACTTTTTGAGGGAAGCTCACTCCCCGGAAAGCTACGTGACTGTAACGAAAGAAACGCGGAGCTTACAGAGCTTTATCTGGTTGAGGGAGACTCGGCGGGAGGCTCTGCTACGCAGGGAAGAAACTCAAAGTTCCAGGCTATCCTGCCACTTCGCGGTAAGGTACTTAACGTTGAAAAGACAAGGGCAGACAAGGTTTACGGAAACCTGTCCTTGATACCGATAATTCAAGCGCTTGGTTGCGGTATTGGTGAGGAATTTGATATTGCAAAGCTCCGTTACGGTAAGATAATAATAATGGCGGATGCCGACGTTGACGGATCTCATATTAGAATACTTCTTCTGACCTTCTTCTTCAGACACATGCGCCAGCTTATCGACGAGGGACACGTATATCTTGCACAGCCTCCGCTTTACAAGGTTTATAAGAAGGGCTCAAAGCAGGGCAACGAAAAATATGCTTTCTCTGATGCCGAGAGGGATATGTATATAAAAGAGCTTGCGGGCGAGAGCGGAAGAACAGATAACATCGAAGCAGACAGATACAAGGGTCTTGGTGAGATGGATGCAGATCAGCTCTGGGAGACCACTATGGATCCCGCAAAGAGAACCATACTCAAGGTAACGATTGAGGACGCTATCGCGTGTGACGAGATGTTCTCACTGCTTATGGGTGATAAGGTAGAGCCCAGACGAGTATTTATAGAGCAAAATGCCCGTCTTGCCGAAAATCTTGATATTTAATTTAAACAAAATTGTTTAAAAAAATTTTGTCTTGTGTTGAAATCTTTTTGAAAACTTAAAATAAAGATATATTTGACATTAAGGACGAGACAAAATGCTTATCAGAATTTTTGTTTAATATCAAAGAAAAATAAAAAAATAAAAATTTCAAGGTTGATTTTTAAACAGTTTTTTAAAAGATAAAAAGGTTTTCCACAGGTTGTGGATATGTCTGTTGAAAACATTGTTTAAAACTGAAAATAAACTGAAAAGGGTAAAATTTGATGAAGATTTTCAAAAATAAATTTTTCATAATAACCCTGTCAATTGCAGTTTTTTTAGTCATTCTGACATCGACTTTAGCTTTAATGGGGCAGACCGACCCTATAAAAAACGTATTTAATACTGCGACTATGGGATTTAGATACGTTGGCATAAAGATAAGTGAGGCTGCCGAAGGATTTTCAAAATATTTTCAATCTATAGACGAGCTTGAGCAGAGAAATAAGGAACTTGAGAGTGAGATAGAGAGACTTGAGCGTGACCTTGTCGACGCTCAGGCGGCGAAGGATGAAAATGCAAGGCTGCGTGAATATATCGACGTAAAAAAAGCTTATCCTGATTTTAAATTTGCGGACGCTTTGATAGTAGGTACTCAATCAGAAAATCATACCACGTTTTTTACTCTTGACAGAGGAAGCTCTGACGGAATAAAGGTAGGAATGCCCGTTATAGTCACGTCGGGAGTTGTAGGTTCGGTTTGTGAGGTTGGATACAACTGGTGCCGTGTCAGAGCCTTGACCGAAAGCTTGTCATCTGCAGGCGCGTACGTGTCAAGGAGCGGAGAGACAGGAATTGTAAGCGGAGACATATCTTTTAAGGATACGGGAAAATGTATGCTTGAATATCTCTCCGAGAATGCCGACGTTGAGATAGGAGATCTTGTTTACACGAGCGGTCAGGGAAGCGTTTATCCAAGAGGATTGTATATAGGAAAAATATCCTCAGTCGAGATAGACGGATATCTGAGAACAAAGGTAGCCGTGGTTGACTGCGCGGTTGACTTTGAGTCCCTCAAATACGTTATGATAATCACGGATTTTGAAGCTCAGTCGGTATCCGACTGATAAGGGTGACGGATATGCTCAAAAGTCGGGTTGAAAAAAGCGGATTTTCAAAAAATATGAGCGTCAAAAAGATAGTTGTCTATTCAGTATTTCTGACGGTGCTTATCATATTTACTTCATTTATACAGGCGCTCGGGGTAACGTTATTCGGGGCTATCCCTGCGGTGACTTTAGCCGCGGTCTGTGCCATAGGGTTTATTTTAGGTGAAAGATTTGGCGCAATATTTGGAATATTTAGCGGCATTATTCTTGATTACGTCTCAAGTGAGGGTATATCCTTTACTCCGATACTCTATATGCTTTGCGGATATCTTTGCGGAGCAGCGGTTGGTTGGTTTCTCTCAAAAAACTTTCCGTCATTTTTGGTGTACGGGGCTATTGCCGGAGTCATAAGAGAAATATTCACGCTTACATATATTGGACTGTTTTCAAGGAATTTTGCCTTCTCGGATATCATATTAAAAATACTCATACCAGAGTATTTTGCGTATATCGTATGTATTATACCCGCATATTTTGCGGTTTTGGGAATTTATTTGCTATTTAAAGGAAAGGACAGTCGGTCAAGATCGGGATATTGATATGGTATCCAATGATCTGATCTGAAAGGAAAGGAATTATTCAATGAGTAACACACAGCATGACAACGATGTATATTTGTTTGAAAACCAAAAGATCGTTGACATAAACATGGAGAAAGAGGTCAAAAAGTCCTTTATCGAGTACTCTATGTCTGTTATTATGTCAAGAGCTCTGCCTGACGTCAGAGATGGCATGAAGCCCGGACAGAGAAGAGTAATCTACGCTATGTATGAGGACCATTTGACTCATGACAAGCCTTTCCGTAAGTCAGCTACCACCGTAGGTAACGTTCTTGGACGTTATCATCCTCACGGTGACAGCTCGGTGTACGGAACTATGGTGCGTATGGCGCAGCCATTTTCTCTCCGTTATCCTCTCGTTGAGGGACACGGTAACTTCGGTTCGGTGGACGGAGACCCCCCTGCAGCTTACCGTTACACCGAGGCAAGACTTGATAAGATAGCAGATGAAATGACGCGTGACCTTGAAAAAGAGGTCGTGGAATTTCTCCCTAACTTTGATAACAGACTCCGTGAGCCCAGCGTCCTTCCTTCACGTTTTCCGAACTTCCTTGTAAACGGCTCGGTAGGTATCGCGGTAGGTATGGCGACTAACGTGCCTCCTCACAATCTCGGAGAGGTAATAGACGGAACTATTTACCGTATGGAGAATCCCGAGTGCTCGATTGCTGATCTTATGCAGTTTATAAAGGGTCCCGATTTTCCTACCAGAGCGACTATTCACGGCACGTCGGGTATTCTTGACGCGTACACCACGGGTAAGGGTAGAATAATTGTCAGAGCAAAGGCGGAGGTAGACGAGGAAAAGAGACAGATCATAGTCACGGAAATTCCTTATATGGTCAACAAGTCTATGCTCTGCGAGGCTATTGCTAATCTCGTTAAGGACAAGAGAATAGACGGTATATCCGATCTGCGCGATGAGTCGGGCAGAGACGGTATGAGGATAGTTATCGAGTTCAAGCGTGACGCAAACGGTCAGGTCATACTAAATCAGCTCTACAAGTACACACAGATGCAGGATACCTGCTCGGCTAACTTCTTAGCCGTCGTAGGTCAGGAGCCCAAGGTGCTCAATCTTGCGCAGATACTCGATTATTATATAGAGCATCAAGAGTCTGTTATCAGACGCAGAACAGAGTTTGATCTTGAAAAGGCGCGCGCAAGAGCTCATATATACGAGGGATACAGAATAGCTCTCGATAATATTGATGAGATAGTCGAGATAATGAAGACAAGTGAGTCCATAAACTCCTCTAAGGCGACACTTATGGAAAGATACGGTCTTACAGATATTCAGGCGCAGGCAATAGTTGAGATGACTCTCGGACGTCTTACAGGTATGGAAAGACAGAAGATACAGGATGAGCTCGACAGACTTCACGCACTCATAGCTGAGCTTGAGGGTATCCTTGCCGACGATAATAAGATCAAGGATATCATCAAGGAAGAAATGCTTGAGATAAAAAGAAAGTACGCCGATGAAAGACGTACTAACATAGAGCAGGCTATTGATGACATTGAGCTTGAGGATCTGATAGAAAAGCACAACTGTATAATCACAATGACTCAGGCGGGATATATCAAGAGACTTCCCTCGGGCATATACTCTGCACAGCACAGAGGCGGCAAAGGAATTACGGGTATGACCGCGAGAGAGGAAGACTTTATTGAAAGAGTTGACGCGGTATTCAGCCATTCCACTATGATGTTCTTTACGAACAGAGGTCGTGTTCAGGCTCTGCGCGCATTCCAGATACCCGAGGCATCAAGAACGGCAAAGGGTACGAATATAGTCAACCTGCTTGAGCTTCAGAGCGGAGAAAAGGTCACGGCGGTAATTTCCGTGAACGAATTTGCCGAGGGTGAATATCTGACAATGGTCACCCGTCAGGGTATCATAAAGAAGACACTCCTTACCGAGTATGAATATCAGCGCAAGGGCGGTAAGATAGCTATAAATCTCGACGAGGGAGATGAGCTTCTGTTCGTTACCAAGACCGACGGAGAAAATCAGCTTATTTTGGCAACTCGTAACGGCAGTGCCGTAAGGTTCGACGAGAGCGAGGTAAGACCTATGGGTAGAAGCGCTCGCGGAGTTCGCGGAATAAGACTCAAGGATGACGATTACGTTATAGGCGTTGTTACGGTCGAGGAGGGTAAAAAGCTTCTTACCGTTACTGAAAACGGATTTGGAAAGAGGACAGAGTTCGACGACTTCAGACTTATGAAGAACCGTGGCGGCGGCGGTGTTACCTGCCATAATCTCACCGAAAAGACGGGACTCCTTGCGGGAATCATATCCGTTGACGACGAGGACGACGTAATGATGATAACAGATTCGGGTATCATTATCAGAACTCCCGCTGAGGATATATCCACGTATTCCAGAACCGCGGCAGGTGTCATAGTTATGAGACTTGAGGGTGGACACAAGCTTGTCAATATAACTAAGGTGGCAAAGGAAGAAGAGCCTGAGGAATCTGAGCTTACAAAGGTGGCGGACGGAGAGAACACCGAGGCTTCCATAGATGCCGCAAAAATTGTAGAGGCTGTTGAAGAAACAGAAGAAACGGAAGAATAATCATTTAACATATGGAGAGGAGGCCGCGAATGAGAAAAAGAATACTGACCTTGACAATAGCGCTTGTTATTGCTTTATCGGTCGCGTCTATGAGCTCATGCTCAGGTAAAGCGCCCGAGCTTGATAACGTAAAGGACAGATTTGTGTATCTTATAGAGGGCTCAAAGGAGCTCAACGTACTGTTTTTCGGCAGCGGCCTCCCCGTATATGAGAGAGAGAGCCTTCTGGCAGAGAGAAGGGGCGTGTATTATAACGACCGAATGACTTCGTATAATCACGTAATGGAAAACGCGAGATATATAAGTATAGAGGATATGAAATATCAAGCGGAAAGAATATATTCCTCTGAGTACGTTGCAGGAATTTACGAAAGCGCATTTGACGGAATAATGACGGGAACTGCGCAGGCATATCTCCGTTTCTACGATAACGGAGAATGGCTCTATCAGAATGTAAACGCAATGGATTTTGAGCTCTCGGAGAGAATATACGACTATTCGACGATGAAGATAGTCAAGCCCTCAAATGCCGAATACGTAAACGTAGAGATAGAGAGCTATACCTTAAAGGATAGCAAAAGAAAGGTGATATCACTGTCATTCGTCTATGAAAACGGAAATTGGTATCTTGATTCTCCAACATATTAAAAAATATCGGACTGCAAAGCAGTCCGATATTTTATTTCTTTATATTGTCGTTAAGAATTTCAAGCAGATTCTCGTCATAGGTTATGAGGATAGAGAGCTTTTCTCCGTCATAGACCGAGACTATCTCGATCTGCCTGCTCGGAGCAAATTGAGTATCGTACATGTATCTTGACATGCTTTTTCGTTCTTTCTCCACAGCTTTTTTATTTTGTGGTGTAACAACGCGTACCGAAATTATTTCCTCTGTTCCAAGGCGGCATACGGTTACGTCTCGGTTATTTTTTCTTTCGGTTATAACGAAATCGTAGCCATCGTCGTTTTCAATATTGCTTTTTTCAATAATAAACGTATATTGGCGAAGTAGATAAACTGACGCTATATAGATAGCCGCGGTCAACAGTATAATTCCTGATATCTGCGCCAGCCAGGGCAGAGAGATAAGATTTGCGGTTGAGAGCATAAAAAGCGCCGCACCTGACAGAAGACAGAGAAGAGCGGTTAGCTTTGCGGCTTTGTTCTGGAGCTTCGGTGTATTTTTGTACATTTTTCTCTCACTTTCTATAAAATTAAATATCTTTTGAATAAATATCCTTGGCGAGGCACATCAGGATATCCTCGCGGTTGCTCTCGGGCCTCTCAATTACCTCGCGGAGCAGCGCTGACATTATTTTTCCTATGCTTCTCGGCTCGATTCCTTGCGCGATAAGGTGATTTCCACTTATACAAAGATCCCGTATCTGTACGCAAGGATTTTTGTCGGATTCCTCGCGAACTATTTCCGCAAGCTCTGGTTGCTCTCTCAAAATGGCGGCGTCGGCAGCGGCCTCCCCGTAAATTGAAAGCAGATGTCTTGCGTTTTGAGGGGTTTTTTGGGGCTTAAACATATCCTGAGCACACAGGAGGGACACCTCTGATGATTCTGCCCTTGAAAGCTTGAGGCAGGAAAGATCAGGCACATCTCCTTCGGCAAACAGAGCGGCAAGCCTCGGCGCAAAACGCTTTGATAAGGAACTTATGCTTATTGTAGGAGTTTTTATATTTGGGTGAATGTGTTTTGAAAGGCCCATTTCACAAAGCAATGAGACTCCGCTGTTTGCTCTGTCCGAGAGAAGTATTTTCTCAAGCTCCGTCTTTTTTCTCTCGGCGGACACGTTTTCAAGACGTGCTCCAAGCTCTTGTGCCGCTTTTTTTGTCTCGGCGCATATCTGAAAGTCTAGAACTGTGGCGAATCTCACGGCACGTAAGATTCTGAGCGCATCCTCTGTAAATCTCGTGCGAGGCTCTCCAACACAACGAATGACCTTGTTTTTAATATCTTTTCTTCCACCGAAAAGGTCGGTTATTTCGTCGTCCTCTCCCTGCAAAAGTGGGTCTGCGGCCATGGCGTTTACCGTAAAATCACGTCTTTTGAGGTCCTCGGCAAGCTTTTGCGTAAATATGACTCGGTCGGGATGCCTTGAATCCGTGTAGCTTCCGTCTATACGAAATGTAGTGCACTCGTATTGCTCGCCGTCAAGCAGGACAGTTACGGTTCCGTGCTTGAGTCCCGTGGGAATGGTGCGCACGCCCACAGAGTCAAATATTTCTATCATTTTTTCAGGAGATGCATCGGTGGTCATATCCCAATCCGAAGGAAGCTTGCCCATAAGGGAGTCACGTATACAACCTCCTACGGCATAGGCCCTGTATCCTCGTTCGGCTAAAATATTCGCAATCTTAATAACGTTTTTTGGATATACTATGCCCATAAAGCCCACGCCACCTCCTTTTAAATATTCTACTATAATTATACCAAATTTATACAAAAAGTCAATAATAGGTACTTATTTTTATAATATACCCCCGGCTTTGAGTAATTTTTAGAAATTCTATTGACAGACAGACTAAAATTGTTGTATAATAAGATGGAAGGAGCGCAGAGAACATTTTTGCGCCCCATTCTTATGTAAAAACACAAAGAAGCCGCAGCATCCCACCGCGGCTTAAAAAGGAGATAATATGAGGACAAGCGTTGCGATAATAGGCGGAGGAATAGGCGGTCTTATGGCGGCTTACCGCCTCAAAAAGAACGATCCCAAAATAGACGTGACTATTATAGAGAGAGGCTTTGAGCTTGAAAAGCGTCATTGTCCCGCAGGACACAATAAGGCGTGCGTGCACTGTAAGGTCTGCTCTATTACAGGCGGTTACGCGGGTGCCGGAGCCTTTTCCGACGGTAAGTTCAACATAGGAACGGCATACGGCGGAAGTATGGGAGAGGAGCTTGGCGAGATAGTCGCTATGAAATACATAAACGGAGTTGATAAGGTGCTTGAATCCTTTGCCGACGATTATCCCCCTCTTTATAACTCCAACGAGGAGCTAAAGCTGAAATGTCTGCAGAACAATCTCCGTCTGCTTGATATGAACGTACGACATCTCGGAACAGATAAGAACTTCAAAACTATGCAGAAGCTTATCGAGTGGATACGCGAGGCGGGAGTGGCTATGCTTTCGGGTACCGAGTGTAAGAACGTAGATAAGTCAGACGGCGGATATGATATAAGTATATCTCGCGGCAAGACAGATGACGTGATACACGCCGACAAGGTCATTATTGCTACGGGAAGAAGCGGCGCGGATTTTGTAAGCTCCTTGTGCAACAAATTCGGAGTAAAGATGAACTCGAACTCGGTAGATATCGGTGTCAGAGTTGAGATGAAGGATATCATCTGGAGAGAATTTTCTCAAAAGATATACGAGCCTAAGATACTTTACAGAACAAAGACCTTTGAGGATAGGACCAGAATGTTCTGCTTCAACCAAGGCGGTCTTGTTTCGGCAGAAAACAACCACGGCGTTATTACCGCAAACGGACATAGCTTTGCAGAGCCCGAAAAGAAGACGGAAAACTGTAACTTTGCAATTCTTTCGTCCATCCACTTCAACGGTAATTTTAACAAGCCCACCGAGTACGCTGAGAACATTGCGAGAAACATGAACTTCGCGGGAGACGGCAATATTATCGTTCAGAGATTTGGAGACTTGGTCAGAGGAAGACGCACCAACGAGCACCGTCTTGCCGCAAACACGGTAACCCCAACGCTCAGAGCATATCCCGGAGACCTATCTATCGTGCTTCCGTACAGAGCGCTTACCAATATAATCGAGACTATATACGCGCTTGATAAAGTTGCCCCCGGAACTGCAAACCCCGATACTCTGCTTTACGGATGCGAGAACAAATATTACAGTATTCGTCCCGAGCATAATGGAAGCTTTGAGATAATGGATAACGTATATCTCATAGGCGACGGAAGTGGTATCACTCGCGGACTTTCACAGAGCGGTGCTATGGGACTCTTTGTAGCAGATAAGATCTGTAACGTAGAATAATTCAATTAATATTAAAAAAGGCTGATGATTTACGGTTTGTTCCCCTCACCGTTAAATTATCAGCCTATTTATTTTATTGGGGGTTTTTGAAGAGAAGGGAATGTTAAGGGAGGTGTGGAGAAAGCTTTTTCAAGAGGTTAGTCCACCCCTATCTTAAATCTTGCCCATCTTACGCCCAGGACATAGAGGTAGGCTTTTCTTCGTATATAACAACGTCCTTTAAGAATGCGACAGCCTTTGCAAGTCCCTCGTCAATAGACATAAGGGAATCCTCGTGCTCGATAGAGAGGACGCGGTCATATCCGCACAGGCGCAGATTGGAAACGAGATCACGCCAATATGTTTCTCCGTTGCCGTATCCGACGGTACGGAACACCCAAGCGCGATGTATCTCATCGCCGTAGTGCTTGGTATCGAGAACACCGTTTTTAGCGGTATTGTATTTGTCTATCTTGGTATCCTTTGCGTGAACGTGGTAGATAGCACCCGCAAGCTCTCTGATAGCGGCAACGGGATCCATGCCCTGCCAGATAAGGTGAGAAGGATCAAGGTTTGCGCCGATAACGTCACCTACTGCCGCGCGGAGCTTCAGAAGCGTCTCGGGATTGTAAACACAGAAGCCGGGGTGCATCTCAAACGCAACTCTGACACCGTGAGCCTTGCAGAACTTGCCCGTCTTTTTCCAATAGGGAATAAGCTTTTGGTTCCATTGCCAATCAAGTATAGCCAGAAAATCCTCGGGCCAGGGGCAAGTTACCCAGTTGGGATATTTTGAGCCCTCGGAGTCACCCGGACAGCCCGAGAAGGTGATGACTGTATCAACTCCGAGCTTTTCTGCAAGGAGCACCGCCTGACAGAAATCCTCGTGATACTGAGCCGCTGTCTTTTCGTTGGGGTGAACGGGATTGCCATGGCAGGCAAGGGCGCATATTTCAACGTCATATTTTTTAAAGGTTGCGACGAACTCGTCAAATTTGTTGACGTCGGCAAGAAGCTCTGCGGGGTTGCAGTGATCCTTTCCCGGATATCCCCCGGCACCTATTTCGACTGTGTGAACGCCGAGACCTGATATTATTTTAAGAGCCTCGTCAAGTGATTTCTGTCCATAAAGATTTGCAAGCACGCTAAGTTTCATTTTAAGCTCCTCCTAAAATTCAAAAATTTAAGCTTACAATATAATTATAATGATTTTCCCCCATATTTTCAATAGCTTTTTTGTATTATTTGAAAAATACATTTGTAAATTAAAAAAATCAAGGGTTTTCGTACAAAAACACTTGATTTAATGTTGTTATGGTGATAAAATATATAATGAGTCAGAATTGTTACTGCAAAACACAAATTATATATAAATATATATAAACGCATAGAAATCTGTGCCGCTGTACGTAGAGAAAGGAAAATCAAAATGTTCGTTGATTTGCTTGGAAAAACAAGAATAAAATTAGGACTTCACCTGCATACCAGCGTATCTGACGGAGAGAGGTCGCCCGAGGAGGCGGCGAGAATATACGCCGAGGCAGGATATGACGCTATCGCCTTGACTGACCACTGGAGCTTTGGCGAGGAGAGAGAGCTTGGAGGCATCAAAATTCTCTCGGGATGTGAGTACGACGTTGGCGGCTGTGACGGCGCGAGCGGAGTTTATCATATCGTCGGAGTTGGAATGACGTCAGACCCCGAAATACCGTCTGATTGGAAAAATATGATAAAGACCTCCGAGGCAAAGGCGGCGGAGATAATGAGAAGAATAAAGCTGCACAATGGCTATGCCTTTATCGCACATCCCGCGTGGAGCCTCAACACTCCCGAAAAGCTGGTGTCGATTGGAGAATTTGAGGGAATTGAGATATACAATTCGGTGTCCGAATGGGGAATGTCAGACAGAGCCTATGCTGGCTCGGAGATAGACGGAATTGCGACTCTTGGCAAAATAGTGCCACTTCTCGCCACGGATGACACTCATTACTATGACGGTGACGAATGCAGAGCGGCGGTCATGCTTGAGGCTACCGATATGGATATGGCAAGCATTGTTCGCGCTTTGAGAGCAGGAAGATTTTATTCCACACAGGGTCCCGAGATACACCTTGAGCAGATAACTCAGGGGAAGGTAAGAGTTATATGCTCGCCCGCGTCAAAGGTAGTGTTCTTCTCAAATCTCGTATGGACGTCGGGAAGAGTGGTCAAGGGTGAGAATATAGTTGAGGCGGAATATACTCTCAAGGAGGGAGAGCGCTATATAAGAGCCGAGGTCACAGATGCCGACGGCAAGAGGGCGTGGAGCAATATTATATCCTTTGAATAAGACTAAAATAGCAGAAACGGAACAGAACAATGACTGAAAAATACAGAATAGAGCATGATTCTATGGGAGAGATGTCCGTTCCCTCCGACAAATATTGGGGAGCGCAGACTCAGAGAAGTCTTGAAAACTTTAAAATAGGAACGGAGACTATGCCGCGAGAGCTCATAAGAGCCTTTGGAATACTTAAAGCGGCGGCGGCAAAAGCAAATCACGAGCTTTTGCCTGAAAGAATGACCGAGGAAAAATTCAAGGCCATCGTCTCTGCTTGTCTTGAAATATGCGGCGGTCAGCTCGACGGGCATTTTCCCCTCGTAGTATGGCAAACGGGAAGCGGCACGCAGACCAATATGAATATAAACGAGGTAATATCAAACAGAGCCGCGGCACTGTGTGATTGCAACGTGCACCCAAACGATGACGTGAATATGTCGCAGTCGTCAAACGATACCTTTCCGTCGGCTATGCATATAAGCGCGGTTTGTGAGATAAGAGAGAGGCTTTTACCCGCAATAGAACGTCTTACAGAGACACTCGGACGGCTTGAGATTGAAAATCAAGATATAATAAAGACGGGAAGAACTCATCTTCAGGACGCCACGCCTATAAGATTTTCGCAGGAGATAAGCGGCTGGAGAGGTATGCTTGAAGCCTCGAGAGAGCAGATAATTATGTCGCTTCAGCCTCTTTCCGCACTTGCTCTCGGCGGCACGGCGGTGGGAACGGGAATAAATTCGCCCAAAGACTTTTCCTCTCTAGCGGCAAAATACGTGTCCGAGCTTACGGGATTTGATTTTTCAAGCGAGGAGAATAAATTCCACGCCTTGACAAGCAAGGATGCACTTGTGTTCTCTCACGGAGCGCTGAAGGCTCTCGCGGCAAATCTTATGAAGATAGCAAACGACATCCGTTGGCTCGCCTCGGGTCCCCGTACGGGTCTTGGAGAGATATATATTCCCGAAAACGAGCCTGGATCGTCCATAATGCCAGGAAAAGTCAATCCCACTCAATGTGAGGCGGTCTGTATGGTCGCCGTTCAGGTTATGGGCAACGATGCGTCGATAGGTATTGCGGCATCACAGGGCAATTTTGAGCTCAATGTGTATATGCCTGTTCTTATATATAATTTTTTGCAGTCGGTAAGACTTCTCTCGGACGCGATAAGCTCTTTTGATAAAAATTGCGTTTCGGGAATAGTAGCGGACAGACAAAAGATGAAAGAAAATCTTGAGCGTTCGCTCATGCTCGCCACGGCACTCAATACGCATATAGGATATGAAAATGCGGCAAAGGTAGCAAAGATGGCTCATAGTGACAACATAACGCTTAAGGACGCGTGCATAACCCTTGGTTTTTTGAGCGCGGAGGAGTTTGACAAGGTCGTGGATACAGGAAAAATGGTCTGACGGCAGAGATGAGGGGAGAAAATATGTCTATTGCAGAAGAATCTTTAAAAAAGCATTGCGAGTGGCAGGGAAAAATTGAGGTTGTCACGCGGTGTGAGCTTGAGACTAGAGAAGACCTCTCTCTTGCATATACGCCGGGGGTGGCACAGCCTTGCCTTGAAATACAGAAGGATCTTGATAAATCATACGAGCTTACGCGCCGCTCAAATCTCGTGGCGGTGGTTACGGACGGCACGGCGGTGTTAGGCCTTGGTGATATAGGACCCGAGGCGGGAATGCCCGTAATGGAGGGCAAATGCGCGCTCT
Organism: uncultured Clostridia bacterium; assembly: GCA_904501865.1. GTDB lineage: Bacteria > Bacillota > Clostridia > Oscillospirales > CAG-272 > SVTX01. The sequence continues at coordinate 6,836 of CAJGCF010000006.1, read as the reverse complement.
TCAAGACCTTCGCCGACGTTGACGCGTTTCCTCTCTGCATCAGGAGCAAAGACGTTGACGAGATAGTCCGTACTCTGTATCTTTTGTCGGGCTCGTTTGGTGGTATCAATCTTGAGGATATCAGCGCTCCGCGTTGCTTTGAAATAGAGAGAAGGCTCAAGGAGATATGTGATATCCCCGTTTTCCACGACGACCAGCACGGAACGGCCATCGTTGTTGGAGCGGCGCTTCTGGGTGCGCTAAAGCTTGTAAAAAAGAGCATTGGAGACGTTAAGGTGGTCATAAACGGTGCTGGAGCGGCGGGAATATCCATAGGACGACACCTGATGAATCTCGGCGTTAAAAATCTCATTATGGTGGACCGTTACGGTGCTATATATAAGGGAAAGCCCGAAAACAATGAGGCGCAGGAGGATATGGCGAGCATAACCAATTCCTGCGGGGAGAGGGGAGCTCTTGCGGACGTGCTCAAGGGAGCGGACGTTTTTATAGGCGTATCTGCTCCGGGTATTGTAACCGCCGAAATGGTAGCCGATATGGCAAAGGACGCTATAGTATTCCCTATGGCAAATCCCACGCCCGAGATAATGCCAGACGAGGCAAAGCGAGGCGGAGCAAGAGTGGTTGGAACGGGACGCTCCGACTACCCCAATCAGATAAACAATGTTTTGGCATTCCCCGGAATATTCCGAGGAGCGCTTGACTGCCGTGCGAGTCAGATAAACGAGGAGATGAAGGTGGCAACGTCGCATGCTCTTGCTTCTTTGGTATCTGACGATGAGCTTTGTGAGGATTACATAATCCCCTCGGCGCTTGACAAAAGAGTGGTCGACGTGGTATCAAAGGCCGTAATGAAGGCGGCAAGGGATACGGGAGTGGCAAGAAAATAAGCCGTAAAAAACCATAAAAAAGAGGAAGATAAATTGGCAGTAGTCAGCAGTGAATTACAGTACAGAAAAATGACGGAAACTCCCGTGTGGAAACTTGTCATTTCTTTGGGTATCCCGACCACGATAAGTATGTTGATAACTAACATATACAATATGGCGGATACGTATTTTGTCAGCACGCTTGGAAAGGCGGCGGGAAGCGCGCCGGGAATAGTTTTCAGTATAATGGCGATATTGCAGGCGTTCGGATTTATGTTCGGACACGGAGCAGGCAGTCACGTCAGTCGCTTGTTGGGCGCCAAGGATCCCGAAAAGGCGGGTAAGTTTACTACCACGAGCCTTTTACTCGCCACGGTCAGCGGCATCGTAATAATGGTATTCGGCATTATATTCCTGGAGCCGCTTATGTGGTTTTTAGGAAGTAACGCGGAGATATTGCCTCACGCAAGGAATTACGCGCTCTACATTTTCATCGGAGCCCCCGCTCTGACCGCGTCCTGCGTTTTTAATAACGTATTGAGATACGAGGGCAAGGCTACCTTTGCCATGGTAGGTCTTACAAGCGGCGGAATACTCAATATGCTATTTGACTATATACTTATTATGCATCTCGATATGGGAACGGCGGGAGCAGGAATTGCTACGGCGGTATCGCAGTACATAAGTCTTTTTATTCTTGCTATGCCATTCATTATGGGAAAGACTCAAAGCAAGATACGGTTCAAAAAAGGATTTATGAGTCTGCGCATTGTGTGGGATATCGTGACTACGGGATTCCCGAGTCTTATAAGGCAGGGACTTGGAAGCATATCCACGGCTATGCTCAACGTTCAGGCGAGAGCTTACGGAACCGCAGCTATCGCGGCTATGGGATATGTCTCGAAGGCAGTCCAGTTCATCTTCTGCGTTGGGCTTGGTATAGGACAGGGATTCCAGCCTGTGTCGGCATTCAATTACGGCGCAAAAAAATATAGCCGTGTGAAAAAGGGCAGCTACGTAACTATGGCATTTGGGCTTATATTTATAGGAGTGCTTGCCGCTGTGTGCTACGGCTTTGCCCCTTACGTCATAAACTTTTTCAACTCCGAGCAGGACGCACAGATCACCCGGATAGGTGTGGAGGCGTTGCGCATAAATTGCTTGATTCTTTGGGTACTGCCGTTTACAGTGGTGGGAAATATGATGTTTCAGAGTATAGGCAAGCGGGTTCCCGCAATTTGGCTCTCAGCGCTTCAGAACGGAGTCGCGTTTATGCCGATGATATATGTTCTACCTATACTGACCGAGCGGTTTTACGGGAACGGTCTTTTGGGACTTGAAATGGCACAGCCTGCAGCATACGTCATAACTGCGGCGATAACTTTGCCGTGTACGCTTGTATTTTTGGCAAAGCTTCCGCCCGACGATGATGGGGCAGGTCAGACAATATCCGCAAAGGAGTAAAAATCATGGAATTTGTTGAAAAAACATTTGATATGAGATGTGTTTGAGTGGTTGCTCTCTCATAGAAATAAAAACGAAAAAGCGTTAAAGGATACGTATACTGACGCCAAAAAATTCGGATAAAAACAAATGAGAGTTACCCCTTGTGTGTATTTTCAGTAATATGAGATCGATAAATATCCCCCAACGGCTTTTGAAACCGTTGGGGGTGATTTTTAGTCAATATTGAAATTTGAAAAATCAAAGGGGACGTTATTCGTGTCATCGTAAGCAAGAACCTCAACCTTATAGTTTGAGAGTTCAAACGAATCATAATACACGTTTTCAATTCCTTTGCTATAAAGATCAATTTGAATATTTCCGAGCATGTGCGTTGATAATGTCGGGTGAGTGGCTTATTATCAGGTTTGGAGTCCTATTGAAAGCTCAACGAACTCCAAAATGTGTCGTTAAACGTCTCGGATTGTGCGTCTATGCATATGAAGAAGCCCTGATAATATATGCTCACCGTTTTTTTGGTCGACTCCTTATATTCGTAAACAAGCGCGGTTACCTCGGTATCATTGAGGCTGATATCGAGCGAATATACACTCTCATAGTTTGAAAAATTCTGATAATTATGAATGTTTACGGCATCGGAGCTTATAGTATTCAACACCTGCGAAGCACTATAATCCTGCGGAACATCGATAGGAGGATAGGTAATCTTAACGACTATATTTCTATCGTTATATATCCCATAATACCATATCCATGGTAGAGATACAAATTCCTGTGTCATCAGTGTAATATTTGAAAGTCCCTCCTTGTCGCGAAGGCTCATAGGAGAGCCGTCAAAGCAGGGCACTATAATATTTGTGTCAGCACTTGACATTTCATCCACAAAGGCCTGATAAATTTCGCCGTACATAGTCTTTTCCGTCTGTATTATATTATCAGATTCGGTGGTTGAAAAGCTCGCAAGAAGATCATTGTACGAATCAAATGAATAGGTGGTTGAATCTTGGCTGTGAAATTCTTTGTTGGTGTCAACGTTTTGTGAGGTTGTTTCGTTTGACGAACTATCATCTTGGTTTGAAATTAAATTTTGACAAGAGGTCAAAATAAGTGATAACATTATCATAGTTAACAAAAACAGCTTTAATCTCATAATAACTCCTTTCTGTTAATGGTGAGAATTTAAATGCTCTTTTATGATACTACGATAGGTCAGATGTTCGCAGTGGGGAGGTTATTGTTGATTTTCTGTTGATCTTACAACCATGCTAACCGTATCGCTATTATAAAAATACACGATAAATACATTTCCATCTGTTGTTTTGAAATATAGCGATTTCGTTCCGTGAGTGAAGGAGCCTTCGGGGAGCCCGACCGCCTCGACGACCTGATGGACTGTCATGCCTTTCTCTATTTTCTCAAAATCGGAATCGGTCGGAGATACTGCGGTATACGTTTTGACGTTTTCTAACGTGCTATGATCATCGCTACTGATTCTTGCAACAATGTTGGAACCGTTGCAGGATAAAAACAAATATGAACCGTAACGGATATAGTCAATTTGCAAAGAATCAATATCCTCTACTGTCATTCCTTCCCTCACAGTATTTACACCGCTTTCGGTTTCACTTGGAGCTCCTATAATATTACAGGAAGTCATACATAATGTAAAAATCAACGAAAAAGCTATTATGAATGTAAGCTTTGTTTTCATATTTTATTCCCTCGCCAAGTCTCAATGTCCGTATAGCGGCGGATCAACTCTATAACTCGATAAATCGTATAGTTCTTCTATCTCCATACTGGCAACGGACTCCGTAGACCATCTATCCTCTATGATTTTTGCATATACTACCCCTGCCAGCTGATAAAAGTCATTTAATGGCAAAAGATATTCTTTAGATGATGAATAATGTGTCTTAAAGAAAATATAATCACCCTTATCGGTAACAAAGTAGATATATATTCCGTTGTGAGAGGACGATCCATTCAAGCAATATATTTCATGCACCTCTGTTTCGCCCGTGTTCTGAGTGATTTGGCTGTTAGAGAAAATCTTATCAGCGTTAGTGACTGCGTTAAACTGAAAAAAATATGCCTCTCTTGCGGATTCACTTAAAGAAATGCGCTCTGCATTACCGTCGCGAATAGCTTTGATCGAGACGTCGTTTTGTGGGTGATTTTTCGAAACGATAACATATTCTTCCCCTAAAACATAATTGTCACTTAAAAGGTCGGCTAATGTAGCGCGTTGCGCAAATCCACTCATATAGAACCCATTGTATAGCCTTATGACCGAGTCGGTGTCGGAATTTCGGACTTGCGCTATTAATTCTTCGGATATGTTTACAGAGTCGTTTATCTCGGGAATTTCCGAATTTATTGGCGTGCACCCAACGACTGATAAGACTAGCAGAACTACAATAGTATAACAAAATGCTTTAACCATCATTTGTAAAAGCACCCCCTATTGAATATCTTCTATGGAGCATTTGCCGTTGCTCTCCCAATTGTAAAAGCTTTGACCTATATTGTTTTTAATGATTGGATAAAAATCTCCCGAGGAAAAAGATACTCCTATAATTTCTTCATTATTTGGATCTTCCGTTGAACATATAAATGATTGGGCAAGAGCTATTATTTGTTCGTATCTCGATTCATTTAGGTCCTTATAAGTTCCATCGTTATTTTTATCTGCGACGTTTTTCCAAACACATGCATACAAATGATTTCCATCCGCATCTGTTGTATTCTCAATAACAAATTCGGCAACAAGTCGATTGTGATAATATAACAAATGTAACACATACACATTCTCTTGACAATTCGAATCTAAGAGAGGGATTACGCTAAGAGAATCATATACCGATAGAACATCCAGCTCAACCTCATAATCTTGTGAAATGAACACATCATTTTTTTCATATTTGTTCATATATCCACGGTCGTTCAATGTACTGGTTTTCCACGGAAAAACTTGAAGTGAGGAAACTATTTCTTCACGGCGTGTCAAGTATTCTGCAAATGCCTGCCGTCCTTGTTCTATAGTTTCAAAAGGTTCTACCAATCTAAAGAATTGGGGTTCTCCCAAAATATATTTTATATATCTTTCTCCCTCATTTTTGCCAATAACAATTAATGTGTCTCCTTTGAAATTATAAACTACACCCATAATTTGGAATTCCGGATAGTTCTCTATGCAAGATAATGTCTCATAGTAACACACCAAATCGCTAAGTGCATCAGGAACGGTGGTGTAATTGAATGTATCAAATTCCTCTGTTATAGCTTGTTCTTCGGCAAGTTCAAACTTTAATGTTGCCGTTCCAACAAAAAAGCCGTCTTTGTAAAACAAAATCACTACCATATCCATGCTTTCGAGATATGTTCCATAGACAGGTAAAACCGAAACATCATCAGAAAATTGATATAAGTCACAATATCTTTTTGATGCCCGTCCCGAATTGTAATGAGCTTCTGCGCAATTCACTAAATCATAATCTCCGGACTTTAGGCTTTCAAAACCAATATATGCCTCAACTGCTATATTGGGAATTTTCATTTCCGATTCCTCAATCACATTGCTACTCGTTTCAGTTGTGAGCTCGCCATTATCCGTTTCAGTAATAGTTTCGGTTGTATCTTGGTTTTGCCCGTTGTTACTTAAATACTGGCCCTGCCCATTGTCACTCAACGCAATACAGGAGGTAAGACAAAACGAAATCAATATAGAAAAAATTATTAACAACTTTATTTTCATAGACTATTCCTCCATTGAGACTATTGATACCTTACAAATGAAATCATTGTATGTGCTGGAATCGAACTTGTGGCGCACAAAATAATCTTTGTGTGCATCACTAACATATACATAAAGCTCGCCATTTTCGGTTTCGTAACCAACACAAACAGTCATATGTCCTCCACCATACGGTGAATCCTCGTGTTGAGCATACCCTAGCATAAGGGGGCTTTCGTTATTTAACTCTTCAATAATGTCAAGATAAGAAAACTCTTGTATGTTTTCTTTACACCAATAATTCGTTGATTGCGCAAAATATGTTTTTCCATTTTCGGTGTGCGAAAAGATATCAAAGCCATATTGTATATATTGATTGGCACTACAAGATCCGTTTGCATTCATGTTATTCTGAACAGCAATTGCCTTTTGCTCCTGCTTTGCTTCAGTGTCACAGTCAAATTGAGAGTATCCATTTACGCTCCAATAAGCCATAACATTAGTTATTGCGCACGGAATACATAAATGACTAGTGGTTGATCTTAAATTATGAGGAACATCATAAAGTTGTATGGTGCTTAACTGCAAATTCCACTCATCCCTATAATTCTTATCATCAGTATATGGGATCATAGTGAGATTTGTACCATTGCTGTTTGCATTAAGCGGCACCGCCAATACATTTCCGCTTGACTCAAGTGCTTTGCATACAAGCTTATAATTGCCTGATGTAGTTTGGATTATTTTCCATAACGTATAATCACTTT
>CAJGCF010000005.1 GCA_904501865.1 uncultured Clostridia bacterium | reverse complement strand
TATTGTTTGGTTGGAATGATACTGTACCGCAGAGAAATTGCCGACTAAACCTGCGATACAGGTTTAGTTAGGTGTTCTGAATCTTGTCACTCGACTTAATAGCAAAAAAGAGGCTCAAAGCCTCTTTTTTAGTGTTCCTTAAATTTCGGCCTCAATGCTTTCGGCGTATCTGACCGCCTCCATAGCATCGGCGGCGTATTTATCCGCGCCCATCATGTTGGCGTAATCCTCCGTAAGAACGGCGCCGCCCACGATTATTTTCACGCTTGGAGCCTCCTTGCGCAAAAGGGAAATGGTTTCCTCCATAGCGGGCACGGTGGTCGTCATAAGAGCGCTTAATCCGACTATTGCGGCACCAGACTTTATTGCTGCCTCGGATATAGTCTGCGGTGCTACGTCGCGACCAAGGTCAATGACCTTAAAGCCGTAATTTTCAAGCAGAAGACAGACGATATTTTTACCTATATCGTGAATGTCACCTTGTACTGTCGCCATTATTACAGTAAGCCTTTGTCCGCCGCTATTAGAGGACATAAGGGAATTGCTTATAGGCTCGAATGCCGCCTTTGCCGCCTCCGCGCTCATAAGTAGCCCGGGGAGATATACGGTGTGCGCCTCGAATCCCTTGCCAACTACGTCTAGCGCGGGAATGACGTGCTCCTTGACGATGTCGAGAGGAGGAGTGGTCTCAAGCATAGATACAGTCAGCTCGCGCGCTCTTTCCTTGAGCCCCTTGACTATGGCGTCTGTTAGAGACTCTATGAAGCCCCCATCGCCATTTGCGGTCTGCTTTGAGGCAAGGGTCGACTCACTCTCGGACAATCTGGAAGTGAAATCTATATATTCCGCGCAGTTTTCGTCAAGAGAATTGAGCGCGCGGAAGGAATGGTAGACCTTCATCATCTCGACCGAGCGCGGATTCATAATGGCGGCGGAGAGATGATTCTGCAACGCACACGCAAAGAAGGTGCTATTGAGGGCATCGCGGCTCGGCAGACCGAAGGAAACGTTGGAAACACCGAGTATAGTATGAGCACCAAGCTCGTCGTGTATTTTCTTGAGCGCACCGAGAGTCACCTGAGCGGCGGTAGGCTCTGCACTTACCGTCATAGTCAGGGTGTCGAATATGATATCCTTTTTCTTTATGCCATACTCGTTGGCAACGGATAGTATCTTTTTTGCTATTTCAAATCTGCCCTCGACCGTGGCGGGAATTCCGCTTTCGTCAAGCGTAAGCGCGACGACTACACCACCGTATTTTTTAACGAGCGGAAAAATGGCGTGCATAGATTCGGCTTTGCCGCTCACCGAGTTTATCATAGCCTTGCCGTTGTATCGACGGAGAGCCGCCTCCATAGCAGATGCGTTTGCCGTGTCTATCTGCAAGGGCAGAGCGCACACTGCCTGGAGCTCGCATACTACTTTTTTGAGAGTCTCCGCCTCGTCTATCTCGGGCAGACCCACGTTTACGTCGAGAATGTGCGCGCCGAGATCCTCTTGGTCAAGACCCTCTTTTAAGATAAAATCAACGTCGTTGTCACGCAACGCCTGCTTGAAGCGCTTCTTTCCCGTAGGATTTATGCGCTCTCCAATGAGAATGGGCGCTTTTGAAAAATCTATTGCGTGAGTGTACGAGGACACGAGTGTGAGATCTTTGCTCGTTACGGGCACGGGTTTCATCTGCGAGGTCCTTGTCACAAGAGCCTTTATATAATCGGGAGTAGTACCGCAGCAACCGCCGCATATGCTCACACCCTTTTTGACGAGATTGCCAACCTCGTCTGCAAACTCATCCCAAGAGACGTCAAAGACGGTCTTGCCGTCTCTTATCTCGGGCAACCCCGCGTTGGGCTTGAGAATAACGGGAACAGACGCGTATTTCAAAAGCTCGTCTACAACAGAGGATAGCTGTCTGGGTCCGAGAGAGCAGTTGGCACCGATGGCATCAGCGCCCATTCCCTCAAGCATAGCCACCATAGCCGCCGGCGACGCACCTGTCATAAGCCTTCCGTCAGAGCCGTAAGCGTTAGATACGAAAACGGGCAGGGAGGAGTTCTCCTTGGCGGCGAGGAGTGCCGCCTTAGTCTCGTAGCTGTCGTTCATAGTCTCGATAAATATAAGGTCCGCTCCGTGCTTGACGCCAAGCTTGACTGTCTCGGCAAAGAGCGCCACGGCATCCTCAAAATCGAAGTCCCCGTAAGGCTTGAGAAGCTTTCCCGACGGGCCTATATCAAGCGCGATGAACTTGTCCTTGCAATTTGTACACGAGGCTTTTGCCGCGCGTGCATTTTTAAACGCCGCGCCAATTATAGCGTCAAGCTCGTCCTTTGAGAATTTGAGCAGATTTGCCCCAAACGTGTTGGAGCAGACGATATTGCTGCCCGCGTCGTAATAAGCGCGATGAATGTCGGTTATTATGTCAGGGTGGGAGATATTCCATCTCTCAGGATACTCACCCGCGGCAAGACCGCGCTCCTGAAGGAGTGTTCCCATTCCGCCGTCGAGATAGAGTATGCCTTTTTTTAAATGGTCAAGTATTTTCATATTATCACACAGCTTAAATTTTATTTTTGATTCCGATGATAGCCGTCACGGATTTTGTGGGCGACATCATAAGACTTTTGTTAAGGGTAAGACCTATCTTGGACTGACAGGAAAGAGCGTCAAACGCGTTTGTTTGTATCTCAAGCGGCAGATCGCCGTAGCCCGCGCTGAATCTTGGTCGGAGCTCCTTGCCTTGCCTTGAAAACTTCTCGGACATATCCCTGCAGAACACGTCGCACAGAGCCTCTATTCGCTCGGCTCCGATAGCTTGTATAGAGAGCGCGAGAGCGGGGGATAGCTTGCCGTATCTCATAATGAGACGGTCAAGCTCAAGTCCTGCCGTAGCGGCAAAGAGAATTATGCTCTCGCACCCGTCGAGACATTTTTTTGCGTCGCGGCTTTCGGTTACGCAAAAGCCAAGATCGACGGAGCTCTCACCGATATTTATAGGGAACTCCGCATAGCAGACGTCGTATCTTACTTTGTCGAGACATAGCTCCAGAGCTTTGTCTATAAGGGATACCGTCTCATCATCTGTCACACGGCAGCCCATATACCGCAATATTTCTTTTTTTGAAACCTCGGGAGCCGAGTATCTTTTTGTTATAACTGTACTGTTCATGATCTGCCGATTATTGCCGACAGATTGCTCTGAATACTCTGCGCAACGTCCGGCTTGTTCATGGAATAAACGTGAACGTTAGTGATACCGTTTGCGTAAAGGTCGATTATCTGGTCTGTCGCGTAGGCGATACCCGCCTGCTTCATAGCGTCGGGTGAGGAGCCGAACTTGTCCACAAGGCTCTTGAATCTTTGGGGCATAAACGAGCCCGAGAGCTTGATAGCTCGCTCCACCTGATTTGCGTTGGTTATTGGCATTATACCCGGGATAACAGGCACCGTGATACCGGCCTCGCGTATCTTGTATAAGAAGTTGTAGAGCAGATTATTGTCAAAGAACATCTGAGTCGTTAGAAATTCACAACCCGCGTCCACCTTTTCCTTGAGATACTTTATATCGTCACGCTGATTGGCACTTTCTGGGTGTATCTCGGGGTAGCAGGCTCCACCGATGCAAAGGTCAGCACCGCTTTCCTTTATCTCTCTGATAAGGTCGGTTGCGTGACGGTAGCACCAGCCACTTCTGTCCCGGTCTTTCATATTCTCGGGAATGTCACCGCGGAGCGCCATAACGTTGTCTATCCCCGCGTCCTTGATAGCCGATATCATTTTATGTACCGTATCCTTGGTCGATGACACACAGGTAAGGTGCGCCAAGGTAGGCACGCCGTGCTCCTTTGCTATATTTTGGGCTATTTCGAGCGTGTATTCACTTGTTCCTCCGCCCGCGCCGTAGGTGACGCTCATAAACGAGGGGTGTAGCTCGGCTATTGCTTCTACCGCGTGCTTGACCGACTCAAAAGAGGTGGTTGTTTTGGGTGGAAACACCTCAAATGAAAGGGAGGGCGCGTTTTGCTTTAATATCTGTGAAAGCTTCATTTCAAATTCCTCTCATAGCGCATAAAGTGCTTGTTTTACTTGTCATATAATGACTTCTGCTAAAAATAATATCTCATTTTAATCATATCACTCATCATAGGATTTGTCAATGATTTTATCGAAAAACCGCATCCAAAATCGCCTTAATTCGCTTGAAAAGCCCTCTCTTTACATTTTTTTAACATTTTTAACGGAATTTAACATTGTTTCGTAGCTTTTAACTGCTTTAATTTTTTGAAAATTAATACCTTTTTCCATTGATTTGAAATTTTTTGTATATTATAATGACCTTGAAAGCTAAACTTATAAAGAAAACATATAAAAAAAGGAGAGCATTGTGAAAAAGCCGACAGTAAGAAGAAAATACACGTGGACGGAGATAATAGGTGTAATTTTACTTATAAGCCTGATATGCTCGGTGTTGTACTCATTGGCAAGAGTAATATCTGCCCCCATTGAGATACCGGAGGGTGAGCCCTACGAAAAGGTTAAGAGCGACTACGTTCTTATGCTCCTTCAATGCTCTATGGGACTTATAGTTATGTTCCTTCCAACGCTGGTGTCAAGGAGATTTAAAATAGTAGTACCGAACACTATATGTATAATGTATTACGTGTTTCTTTATTGCGCGATATTTTTGGGTGAGGTGTTCGATTTTTACTATCTTGTGCCGCATTGGGACACTATGCTCCACGCGTTTTCGGGCGCAACGCTGGGAGCACTTGGGTTCGTCCTTGTGGATATACTCAACAAGGATAAGAACGTTTCAGGTGTATCACTGAGTCCGTTTTTTGTGTCTGTCTTTTCATTTTCCTTTGCCTTGGCAGTGGGCGCTTTGTGGGAGATCTATGAGTTTTCCTTTGATTACTTTCTCGGACTTAATATGCAAAAGCACACGACCGCACAGGGAATAGAGCTTGTTGGCAGACTTGCGCTTTCTGATACTATGAAGGATATAATTATAGACGCCGCCGCGGCGTTGGTGATATCTGTACTTGGCGGAATATTGAACAAACGCAAGCAGCTTTTAGCTAAAAAAGAGCAATAAAACAAACCCGACGGTTGCCCGTCGGGTTTGTAATTATAGCCGAAAAGAATTGAACTCGCTCGCCGCAGGAAGTATGAGTTCAACTTTTTTTGGCTATAGCAAAAGCTGTCCGTTTATGCTGAGCTTAAACTGAAGTCCAAGTTTCCCAGCTCCCTTGCGGCACATTATCATACGCTTGAGAAATATTTCAAAATAATTCATTACCGGGCTGAATTCCGTGTCTATCTCAAGCTTAAGCGTTATCTCGGTCTTGCTTTCATTTATTATGAGCTCGGATTTGGTTACCGAGTAGTTTACACAGTCGTGAATGTCATTTCGATTTATATGCTTTTTATCTCTTACACGCGAGCGACGAACGTCACTCTTATCCGCAAGAATGAGAGCCGCCGCGATAGCGCTTACGGGAACACCCGTCTCCTCGTCGTGATTTCCGATGGCAGCAACTATGGCAGCCATCTCGCGCGCGTCCATTCCAAGACTGTTGAGTATGCGAAATGCTATTATAGCACCGCTCTGGCTATGGTCCACTCTGTTTACAAGGTTGCCTATGTCGTGCATAAAGCCTGCTATTTTTGCAAGCTCTACGTCTCTCTCGTAATAGCCGAGGGTTTCAAGAATATACCCCGCCATAGCGGCAACGCGTGTTGCGTGAGGGAAGCTGTGCTCTGTGTAGCCAAGGGCAGCAAGAGAAGAGTCCGCTTCAGATACGTAAACTCTTATGTCTGGGTGGTTTTTGATTTGTTCGTATGTTATCATAGCGTCTCCTTTCTGTTCATCTCCGTATCATATATTATACTATAATTTTGCCGGATAATCAAGATTTTTCACAAAATTAAATTTGTTGACAAAACGCTTCTGAAATGATATAATTGTTTTGTATTGATTTTTGCCTTGTAGGCATTGGATAGGCGGTGTAAAAATGAAGATATACGCTTCGGTCTCTGACCTTGTGGGACAAACTCCTTTAGTGGAGCTTGTAAATCTTGAAAAAAACAATAGACTTTGCGCCAAGGTTCTTGCCAAGGTGGAGTTCTTCAATCCTGCGGGCTCTGTTAAAGACAGAGTTGCAAAGGAAATGATAGCCGAGGCGGAGAAGAACGGTCAGCTTGACCGAGAAAGTACCATAATTGAGCCAACCTCGGGCAACACAGGCATAGGACTCGCTGCCATATGCGCCGCAAAGGGCTATAAGTTGGTCATAGTTATGCCCGATACTATGTCGCGCGAGAGACGTATGCTTATGACGGCGTACGGTGCCGAGCTGGTGCTCACAGACGGGGCACTCGGCATGAAGGGAGCCATCGAGAAGGCCGAGGAGCTTGCAAAGAATATTCCCAACTCATTTATCGCGGGTCAGTTTGACAATCCCGCAAATCCGAGCGCGCACTATAAAAGTACGGGCCCTGAGATATGGGAGGACACCGACGGGCGTGTGGATATACTCGTCTCGTGCGTAGGTACGGGAGGAACAATCAGCGGCACTGGAGCTTATCTCAGGGAAAAAAATCCCGATATAAAGGTCGTAGCGGTTGAGCCTGAGGCGTCACCTTATCTTAGCAGAGGACAATCTGGAGCGCACAAGATACAAGGCATAGGAGCAGGATTTATACCAAATGTGCTTGACACAAGCATATACGACGAGGTGATCACCGTGAGTGACGACGAGGCGTATAAGGCCGCGGCGGACGTTGCCAGAAGCGAGGGGCTTCTTGTGGGAATATCCTCGGGAGCTGCCGTGTACGCGGCATTGAAGCTTGCGAAAAGGCAAGAAAATGAAGGTAAAAATATCGTAGTTATTTTGCCCGATACGGGAGAGAGATATCTGTCGTCGGGAGTTTTCGGATAACTCGGAAGGAATGAGATAAATATGAGAAACGCACAGCTTGCGGATATAATGAGGCCTCAGACCATCGACGATATAGTGGGGCAGGGACATCTTTTCGGAGAGCGCGGAGTAATACGACGTATGCTCGCAGGCGGAAGGATAACCAATATGATATTCTTCGGGCCTCCCGGGACGGGTAAGACGACGGCAGCCTCTATCATCGCAAAGCACTCGGATATGGATTTCCATAAGCTGAACGCTACCAGCGCGTCGTTGTCCGACGTAAAGGACGTGCTTTCAGGCTCGTCAAGCCTTTTTGGTAGCAAGGGAACACTCTTATACATAGACGAGATACAGTATTTCAACAGAAAGCAGCAGCAATCTCTGCTTGAATATATAGAGGACGGCAGAGTGACGCTTATCGCATCCACGACGGAAAATCCGCATTTTTATATCTATAATGCTATAATATCGCGCTCATCACTCTTTGAATTCAAGCCCGTCGAGCCCTCGGAGTGTGCAAAAATGCTCCTCAAGGCGCTTGACTATCTCAACAAAGAAAACAACACGCAAAAGACCGTGAGCCTCGAGACCGCACAATATATTGCGGGAGCGGCGAGAGGAGACGTTCGCCGAGCGATAGGGCTCTTTGAGAATGCTTATTTTTCGGCGGAGAGCGAGATAACTCCTGCCGATGCGGATAACTTCAACTATGGAGTTGCCAACTACAACGATGACGTGCATTACGATATGCTCGGTTGCCTTCAAAAGTCCATAAGAGGCTCCGACCCCGACGCCGCTGCGTTCTACGTTGCGAAAATGGTGGAGCAGGGGGACATCATATCTCTTTGCCGCAGACTTCAGGTCATCGCGAGCGAGGATATCGGTCTTGCATATCCAATGGCACCCGCGATAGTAAAGGCGTGTTGTGATTCGGCGCGAGAGCTGGGCCTTCCCGAAGCGAGAATACCGCTCGGACACGCGGCAATACTTCTTGCTACCGCTCCGAAATCCAATACTCAGCATCTGGCGGTAGATGCGGCGCTTGAGGATATCAGAGCAGGCAAGGGAAAAACTCTCCCCGTGCACCTGCAGAGCCCACTGTTCAAGGGATATAAATATCCGCACGATTATCCCAACAGGTACGTGGAGCAGCAGTATCTGCCCGACGACCTGAAAAACAAAAAATACTATCACTTCGGCGACAATAAAACGGAAAAGGTTGCCGAGGAGTATTGGAATCGCATAAAGGGCAAATGATAAAAAATCCGTCTCCACCCAAGTTGAAGTGGAGACGGATTTTTTTCAGTTTATTATTTGCTCAAGGTATTTCCATATCTCAGAGCCTGTATCCTTATAATGCTTTTCCATATATTCCTGTCCCGATATCTTTTTTTCAATTATAAATTGACTGTTGTCAAACTGGTTGGAAAGATATGCGGCATAACCGTAAAGATTGGAGTGCTTTTCAATGAATTGCCCCGAGCAGGAGTTCACAGAGCCGAAAAACTCAATGCTCTTGCCGTCCTTTGTGTTGACGGTGTACGAGAGATTTCCGTCCGCGTCGCACGAGAGGGAGTAGCTAAGAATGTCGTTGGATTCTGCCCATCTGTATTCATTGGTAGTAACAAAGCAGACCTTGGATATGGAGTTCTCACCAAGCTTTGTGTAGGTGTTGGCGGAGAATATGGCAAAGAGAAGTGATGCCGAAATACATACCGTCGCCACTATGCGTACAAGCCGTCTCATACTGCCGTCGCCCTTGACGTTATTTATCTCCCATATCACGAATATAGCCTCGTAGAGAACGAATGCGACCGTGATTCCCACCATAGAGAGTGGCAGGAGCGCACAAGCTATCTCAGAGGAAATCTTCGCACCGACAATGACTCGGTTTATAAGCGAGGATACTACAGCATATATCACTACGCCTACTACTACGAGCAGAGTTCCTATAATACTTGAAAAACAACCCTTGTTGTTGCTTTTTTGATTGTTAAGTTGATTCAATATAAAGATCCAAGCCTTTCAAATTTCGACTTTCTGGAAAAGACAGTTAAAGCAAGCGGTAGGCCTTGCAGGCAGGGAGGCTCTTGCATATCTTTTCAGCCTCTTTCTCGCTCATCTCACCCGTGATGAACGCCATTTTGCCACCCTGGGTCACAATGTTAGATTCAAGAGCCACTAAAAGCTTGATGTCGTCAGAGCACTCGTCGCACACGAACATTCTCTTACAGACATACGTACTAAAATCAAAAACGTCATTCGTATCCGCTACGCTGAATGTAGGTAGCTTGATGCCGCTCTCTGCGTGAGCTATGACATCCACGATATCCGCGCATACCGCGCTTGCGGTGGGGAGCTTGCCCGCACCGGGACCGTAGAACATTACGTTTCCGACCATATCACCGTCAAGCAGGATGCCGTTGAAAACGTCGCTTATGCTTGAGAGGGGATTTGACGTGGGAATTACACGGGGAGAGACCATAGCAAGAATTTTGCCGTCTATCTTTTTGGAGTATCCAATGAGCTTGACAGAGTAGCCGAGCTTTTCGGCAAGCTTTACGTCAACGGTGTCTATGTTGGTGATACCTTCAGCGTATATGTCCGCAGGATTTATGGACTTGCCGAACGCAAGAGCCGCGAGAATGACTATCT
This sequence comes from uncultured Clostridia bacterium, assembly GCA_904501865.1. Taxonomy (GTDB): domain Bacteria; phylum Bacillota; class Clostridia; order Oscillospirales; family CAG-272; genus SVTX01. The sequence goes on along the minus strand of CAJGCF010000005.1, from coordinate 33,132 downwards.
TGCGTGCCGCGTCGAGGCCCTCAACGTCGGCAGAGGGATTGCGTTCTGCGTAGCCCTTGTCCTGCGCATCCTTGAGAACCTCTGAAAAGTCCGCCCCCTCTACCGTCATTTTAGTGAGTATATAGTTGGTGGTACCGTTGAGTATGCCGCTTATCTCGGTGATGTTGTTTGAGGAAAGGTCGTTACACATGGGTCTGATTATCGGTATTCCACCGCCCACGCTTGCCTCAAAGAGATAAGCCACGCCGTTTTTCTTTGCTATCTCAAGCAGCTCCGCGCCAAAGTTAGCCACGACCTCTTTGTTGGAGGTGACCACACTCTTGCCTGCCTCAAGACAAGCCTTTGAGAAATCATACGCGGGATGAGAGCCGCCCATCATCTCAGCGACGACCGAGACCTCGGGGTCATTGAGAATGACGTTGAAGTCGTGCACAACGAGCTTCTCAAAGGGATTTCCGGGGAAGTCCCTGAGATCGAGAATATATTTTATATTAACTTTTTTTCCAAGCTTGCTTTCAATAATGCTTTTGTTCTGTGTAAGCACCTCTGCGACACCGGAGCCTACGACTCCGAAACCAAGTATAGCGATGTTGACCATTTTCTGTTTCCTTTCTGGAGGGGAATTTGCTTTTTGCCCAAAAAATAATATCGGGTCGGGCGAATGTTTTCCGCATTTGCGGAATAATAAATATATAATATCATATTTTTTTGAAAAAATCAACAGGTAGTATTGAAAAAAAGTAAAATGTATGATAAAATAAACAAAGATACTGAATTTCACGGCTTTCGGAGGCTTTACCTATGGGTTCTTTGGTTGGAAGTAAGAGAAACGTAAAGATATTCGTTCTCTACCTTATGCAAAATATAAATTATCCGCTTGATTACGTCACACTCAACGATATAATTATGCAGAACGATTACGTTATGTATCTTGATTTTGCGGAATCCTTCCACGAGATGCTTGACGCGGGACTTATAGAGGAGATAGACAAGAACGAGTCGGGCGACCCTTTGTACGTCGTAACCGAACAGGGCAGAGTTGTCGCGACCGAGCTCCATAGCGAGATACTCTCCTCGTTGCTTGATAAGAGCATGGAGTGCGCGTTGAGATACCTTAATTTCAAAAAGAGAAGCATCAAGGTGCACAGCAGGGTTGAAAAACGTACGGATGGAAGATATGACGTTGTCTGCGTCATCAAGGAAAAGGACGAGGTCATTATGCAGAATTCTGTCGTAGTAGATACACTTAACCGTGCGCAGAGAATGGAAGAAAATTTCAGAGATCACCCCGAGGTCGTATATAAGGGTGTTATTGCGCTTTTGTCTGGAAATATCAACTTTATTTTCAACTAAAAATTTATTATTTGTTTACAAATTGCACAAAATCATATCTCTAAAAAAGCATTTTCAAGTATTTTTGACGGTGAGTAAAATTATTTTATTGTGAAATTTAACAAACTTTTCGCAAAAAAATGAGCAAAATGCACATACAAAAAACAAGAAGATACTTTTTTGCACAAAAAAATAAACCGCGTTTTGTGAAAAATCAACTAAATAAAATCGTTTTTTGTCGAAAGTGACGAATATTTTGCCTAAAAATAACCGTTGACCAAATTAAATATTAATGATATAATAATTTGTATGGGGTTAAAATTTGTTGTAACGTTTTTACCTCAAGGAGAAATACGTAATGACTCAACCTAAAAACTCAAAGCTTCTGCTTGAGATACAAAAGGCTCAAAATGGAAATCAGGAGTCCTTCAGAATTTTGGAGGATAGCTACAAGCCATTGATAGAGAGCTGCTCATATAAGCGCGTATTGCCGGATATGACCTCTCAGGATATTGAGGATTTGCGTCAGGAGGCTCTTGTGCATTTCTGCAACGCCGTTTGCAGCTATGGTTACAGTGCTGACGGTGTGGAATTCGGTCTGTATGCCAAGATATGTATAGACAACGGACTTGTCTCGTTTATCCGTTCTTATTTACGCAGGAGCAATAACAAAACTGTCTCGCTTGATTCGTGCGAGGTTGCGGATGAGACGGCGGGTCGGTCATCGGATTTTCTGCAGGCGTTGGTAGATAGAGAAAATATGACCGAGATGGTCAGTATAATCAAGGACAGTCTTTCGGAATATGAGAACCGTGTCTGGTGGTTGTACGTTTCTGGAATGTCGGTCGCGGACATAGCTGCGGCTGTGGGAGGCGTGAGCGCGAAATCCGTCTCAAATGCCGTTTACCGCATCAGAAAAAAGCTGCGAGGTCTTTATTCATAAGGTAAAAACTCCTTTGGAGATTTTATATATCGTCACTGTAAAAGCGAAGTTGACGAAATTATCATTTACAACATAAAAGTGAGGTAAAAAACCATGTGCGAAAACGAAGTAAAAGTAGAAAATGCTGAAGATGTTGTGTACGAAGACATAACTCTTACATGCAGAGATTGCGGTGAGGAGTTCGTATTCACAGTAGGTGAACAGCAGTTCTACGCTGAAAAAGGCTTCAAGAACCAGCCCAAGTGCTGCAAAGCATGCCGCGACAAGAAAAAGAATGCAGAGAGAGGCGAGCGTCAGTATTTCATCGCTACCTGCAGCGACTGCGGCGGCGAGGCTAAGCTTACATTTGAGCCTTCCAGCGATAGACCCGTTTATTGCAGCAAGTGCTTCGAGGCAAGACGCTCTGCGCAATAAAACTGTAATCAGTAGACAGTAAACAGGGTTTCGCTTTTACCTTCCGTTTATAAATGTCACTATAATTATAGTTAAACAGATCCCCGCAAGACTTTGCGGGGATCTGTTTTTGTGTTATTAAGTCCCGTCTTGTGTTTTAACGGGTAAAGCACTTCGGAATTTTCTGTCATATTGCTTTTGAGAGAGGAGAGATGCGTTCAAGAGCTCGGACTCGTCTTTACCGAGCGTCCTTGTAAGCAGGAGAAGAACTATATATATGGCAGAGGTAACGAATATCTGAAACACAAGCCTTCCACTCCTCGAGCCAATTACTTGAGTGTTTTGCATAAGAAGATTTGAGATGTTCGTCGCACCTATAATGCATATTATAGGCATGACTACCTGATGAAATATCCTTGGCTTCATTTTACTGACCGATATCATTTTGCTGACACTGAGGGTGGTGTTGAGTATCTCGGTTGCGTAGATAGATATTATGTAACCCCATATGCCCAATTTCGGAATGAGGGTGAGTGCGAGGATACAAGCCGTGAGCACGTCTGCGATATTGACGTTCATTGAATACAACTGATGTCCCGAGCCCTTGAGCACAGCGTCGGCGGCGCTGTCGATATACATAACAGGGATAAGAGGCGCGATTATGCGGATATACTGAGATACCTCGGGGCTTTTATATACCGCGAGACCTATGTCGTGCGAGAAAAATATCATTATTCCCGACACTCCCACCGAGAATATAAGAGACATAGTCAGAGCGCGGTAAGATACACGGCCGAGACGCCTCGAGTCCTTCTGTACGCAGAATTCGCTCACCTCGGGGATAAGCAGACCTGCGAATGCCGAGATGAAAGCAGAGGGAAAGAGAATGAGAGGCAGAGCCATTCCGTGCAGATATCCGTAAGAGGAGAGAGCCTCCGACCATGAGCTTCCGCTCGCGCACAGTCCGCGAGGAACCAAAACGTGTTGAAACATAGAGAGTGCAGAGCGTATGCAGGCGCTGAGGGTCACGGGCAGGGTTATCGTGAGTAGCTTTTTGAGAATGCCTCTTCCCGTGATGCCCCAAGCCGCCACCTCTCTTGTGTTATGGGAATGCCGAGAAAGTATCCGCAGGTCACGGAGATATAAAAGAAAGCTTATCAGAAGTGAGATGAACTCCGCAGCTGCGCCACCAAGCACCAATGCCATACAAGCCTGCTCGGTGCCAAGGTCTACCATAAACGAAAGTAGGAACACGGTAACGCCAATCTTTACGAATTGCGTTACTATTTGGAAAGTGGCGTGGACCTTTACCCGTCGTACCGCGGTAAAATATCCCGAAAGGCAGGAGGATATCGCCACGGGAACGAGTGTAAGAGCTAACACCCTCAATGACTGAGCGGCTCTCATATCTCCGAGAATATATTTTGATATGACGTCGGAAAAAACAAACAAAAGCAGAGCCGCAACGCTTCCCGTGACGGTGCAGGCGAGTATAGCTTTTTTTGCCGAGCGTTTGGCGAGAGATACGTCGCCAAGTCCCAGCGCGTCAGATATAAGTCTTGTAGCTCCGAGATTTATACTTGCGGTGGCGATGGTGATAGAAAAGCCGTAAACACTTGTGAGGAGTGAGAAAAGTCCCATAGCCTCGCTGCCCGCACGATTTGATACGTAGATGTTGAATATAACGCTCACACCGCGCATAATGAGAGCCGTCGTGGTGAGGGAGAGCGCGTTGAGGAAAAAAATTCTTGTTTTTGATGCCATAAAAGCTCCTCGGCTTGTGATTTCTTGTGATATAAGTGTACGTCACTTCATAGTATGAGAAAAAGAGGCGTTTTATTCTGTAAAAAGTCCTTTGAAATAAGCGTAAAAGGCTGTATTGAGTATTTTCTATAAAACAGGTGTAAATGCGTCTGTAAATTTTGTACACATTAAAGAATTGACAAACAGCACTCATTGTAATATCATATATTGGTAACAAAAACAAAATCATATCAACTATTCAAGGAGAATATCAATGAAGATCTACGTGTGTGAATTGTGTGGATACGAGTATAATGCCAAGAATGGCGACGAGGAGAACGGCATAGAGCCCGGAACTGATTTCGAGGACCTTCCTTCCGATTGGGTGTGCCCCTTGTGCGCGGCGTCCAAGGAGGACTTTGAAGAAGTAGAGAATAGTTCCGACGACTCGCAGGAATAATATATAAAACAACAGCCTCGAGGTTTCCGATGTTACGGAGCCTCGAGGCTGTTACTTTTTAGAATGTTATTACTCTGTTCTGAGTGCTATAACGGGATCCTTCTTTGCAGCCGACCGTGCGGGAATGATTCCTGCTATCAGTGTGAGAATCACGCTGATTATAACAAGCGCGACTGCCGCTACGAATGGTACGTAAGCCGTGAGGTTGCTGAAGCCCGTAAGATGTCTTAAGATTGCGCTTATGGGTAAGCAGAGCAGGGACGTTACAGTTACACCGAGCAGACCCGCACAGAATCCGATTATAACCGTTTCCGCATTGAATACTCTGGATATGTCCTTCTTTGAGGCTCCGATAGCGCGAAGGATTCCTATCTCCTTCGTACGCTCAAGCACAGAAATGTTTGTGATAATTCCTATCATTATTGAGGATACCACCAAGGATACCGAAACAAATCCTATAAGCACGTAGGATATAACGTTGATGATGGTGGATACAGAGGACATAAGAATGGCCACGTAATCTGTGTAGGTTATCTTGTCCTCCTCGGAAACGCCGTTGTTATATTTTTCAATCTCAGCGGCGATAGCGTCCTTATTTTCAAAGGTAGTAGCGTAAATGTTGACCGCCGCAGGCTTGTCAAGGTCACATATTCCTATTATCTTAAGGTTATCCTCGTACGTATTCTCGGAAAGACCGTTCGGGAGATAATTCTCATATATATCTAAAAGCCTTTCGTCGTCAGCCCCGTCTACCATATTCTCAAGCAATATAGCCACCGCCGTGTTTATCTGAGACTCGGTAAGAGTGACTCTTTCGGAATAGGTCTCCAGAGCCATCTTGGTAATAAGGGAATCGAATGCTTTCTCCGCATCAAGGCTTCCCATGGCCATCATTCCGAGATACGTGGTGTAATCTATGCCTGTCATCTCAGAATAAGACGTAGCGACGTAAATTTCTTTTGTCATAGTGACTCCGGGCTGTATCTCCTGAGAGAGAATGGTGGCAGATATCTGAGACTTAAGTGTCGCTATAGTCTCATCAGTGGGTGCGCTTATTTGCTCGATGATCTTTGCGCGAGCTTCCTCGTACAATGTGGTCGTTACAGATTCAACGAGGTATTCGTCGACCATAGCTTCAAGCTCTTCGTCCGTGTATGCCTCGAGGAAAGACATAAGAGTCTCCTCGTCCATACCCTCTATAAGATTTTGGGTAAGTATGACGTTTGCGAGCATGGAGCGGTAGTCCGCATCCTCGCCATCCGCGAAAAATTACTCCTTGTACTGTGCCACCAGAGCGGAGACCGCCTCATCTGTGGGGGTGCACATGATATCAAAATAAAGTTGAGCCTTGGCTGACTCTCTTGATTTTTCCACGTAATCCTTGAGAGTTGCTATCTTCTCCTCGGGGGAGGGATTACCCTCGGTTACGAATTTAAGACCCGTGAAAACGTCGTAGTTAGAGTTCTCGGCCTTAAGCTGCTCCTTTGCGATATCCGTCTCAAGAGTTTTTTCAATAACGTATTCGGTGAGAGCCGCGGTATAAGCAAGACTTCCCGTGAGGATAGTTGAGGTAGCCTCGGGCTTTGGCTTGATTATTCCCACGACCTTGACATCAAGTCCGTTTTCAATCTTGAGCTTCATAGTAAGCTCATTGTCGCTCACGTCCTCCCAAAGCTCTGTCTGGGAATTTTTTTCGTAATAATCGGAGTTGAGGATCATTTTGTATCTTACGTTGCATATATCCTCATAAGAGAATCTTCTTGCCTCGCTTACGTAGGTATCATCGCCTTTCATAGCCGAAACTATTGTGTCGGTTATCTCGTCCTTGGTTATAAGTCCGAGAGCGTAAAGCGTCATATCCGTGACCTCGTTGTTACTGCTGAGGACGAGCACTACCTCGTCAGCGGCATCAGGCCATTCTCCGTGTACCAAGTCGTACTGACCTGTTATCATATCACTTACAAGAGAGGTGTACTCTCCGTTTTTATCCTTCTGCCCGGGGAGCAGCTCGCACCAGGTCTCAAACGTAGAGAAGGAGCTCGCCATAGAGGACATTGAAGTTGTGGTGCTTGAGCCCGACGGAGAGGCAGGACTCATCATAGCTGAGAAAAGGCTTGAAAGGTCTGCCTTGTTATAATCGCCGTTTTCGTCCTTGGTGTACATATTGAGGTCAACGTTGTAAGAATACTGAACCGCAGATACGTACTGACCGAGATCATTGTTATCTCGGTCGTCAAGATATTCCTTGAAGGCCTCAAGATTGTTAGTCTTTTCGGTAGCGGAATTCATACTGTGAATAAGATCATAGAGCATAGGGTTTGAATATACCGCATCGTTATCGTGTTTGCCGCTATTGCTGTTTTGAGCATTTGAAAGGCTTTCCATAAGTGAGGAAAGGTCTGTTTCCTTTTCATAAATGGTTATGGGGAAGGAGGACAGAGTATCCTTTTGAACATCATCTATAAAGAGATTGATTCCGCTTGAGAGCGCGAGTATCAGAGCGATGCCTATGATTCCTATGCTTCCCGCGAAGCTGGTCATCACCGTACGTCCCTTTTTGGTCGCAAGATTATTGAGGGAAAGCGAAAGCGCGGTGAAGAAGGACATAGACGTTTTCTTGTTTTTGTACTTTTTCTGCTTCTTTTTCTTTTCTGTTTTCTCGGTTTCCGACTTGGATGTTTCGGGAGCGGTGTAGGGATTGGAATCGTCGATGACAAGTCCGTCAAGCACCTTGATGATACGCGTGGAGTAGGTTTCGGCAAGCTCGGGGTTGTGCGTTACCATAATGATGAGCTTGTCTTTGGATATCTCTTTGAGTATCTCCATTATCTGCACGCTGGTCGCGGTGTCAAGCGCACCCGTGGGCTCGTCTGCGAGAAGAATATCGGGGTCGTTTACGAGAGCTCTCGCTATAGCTACTCTCTGCATCTGCCCGCCCGACATCTGATTTGGGCGCTTGTGTATCTGATCGCCAAGGCCCACGCGCTCAAGAGCCTCGATAGCTCTGCGGCGGCGCTCCGACTTTGACACACCCGAGAGCGTAAGCGCGAGCTCCACGTTTGCAAGCACGCTCTGATGAGGTATCAGATTGTAGCTCTGAAATACAAATCCTATTGAGTGATTTCTGTAAGAATCCCAGTCGGAATCCTTGAAGGTCTTTGTGGATTTGCCGTTTATTATAAGGTCGCCGCTCGTGTATCTGTCAAGTCCGCCTATGATGTTGAGAAGGGTAGTCTTTCCGCAACCGGATTGACCCAGGATAGCAACGAACTCGCTTTTTCTGAAGTCGAGGCTGACTCCGCGAAGCGCCTGTACGGTCGAGCCGCCCGTAACGTAATCTTTTGTAATATTTTTAAGCTTGAGCAATAATTTTCCCTCCGTTTATCAACTCGTTAAAATTTCGATTTTAATTTTATCACTGCTTTGTAAACTCAATATGAAGAATTCAAGAAGAATTTACCTTACTTATCTGATTTTTCTGTGATTGTGTTGAAGTTTTGTTAAATTGGCAGATATTCTGGGCAAACGCTTGAAAATCAGTAAAAAAAGTGATATAATGGTGGGTAGAACCTCATAGGAGATAAAAAATGAAGCCTGTTTTGAGATTTTTAAAGAAATATAAGCTGGAGTGCTTTATGGCACCCCTTTTCAAGTTGCTTGAGGCGTGCTTTGACCTGCTTGTGCCGATAGTGGTAAAATACATTATGGATATTGGCATCAAGCAGAGGGATACCTCGTACGTTATAAACGGTTGCCTTATACTTGCCGCGCTTGGCATTATAGGTCTTATCTGTGCGCTTGTAGCGCAGTATTTCGCGGCGAAGGCGGCAGTCGGAACGGCAACGGGGCTCCGTCACGCACTTTTTGCGCATCTTCAGGGCTTTTCATACACCGAGTCGGATAAACTAGGTAAGTCCTCTATGATAACGAGAATGACGAGCGACATAAATCAGCTTCAGAACGGCGTAAATATGACCTTGCGTCTGTTTTTGCGCTCGCCCATCATAGTTTTCGGAGCTATGATAATGGCGTATTTCATCAGCCCCGAGTCCTTGGCAACATTTTCTATAACCATAGCTGTCCTCGCGGTCATAGTATTTACAATAATACTTGCGGGCATACCGCTCTATAAAAAGGTGCAGTCTAAGCTTGACAGAGTGACGGGATCGGTCAGAGAAAACCTAAGCGGAGTCAGGGTTATACGTGCCTTTAACAACGAGAAGAGCGAGATAGCCGGATTTATGCTCGCCAATAACGAGCATACCGACGCGCATAACTTTACGGGCAAGATAACCTCGCTTATGAATCCTCTGACATATGTAACCGTTAACATAGGAATAATTGCCGTGATATACGTATCCTCGGCAGAGATAAACGTAGGCAACATGACGCAGGGAGACCTCTTTGCGCTCTATAACTATATGTCGCAGATACTCGTTGAGCTTGTAAAGCTCGCAAACACTATCCTGCTTATAACCAAGGCGGTCGCGTGCGGACATAGAATACAGTCTGTCCTCGACACCCCCACGGGAATGAAGGTAGAAAGAGCAGAATGTGGCTCGGATAGTCCTTATGCCGTTGAATTTAATAACGTCACGTTGCAGTATAGCGGTGCGGGCGCCCCGTCTCTTGAAGGCATAGACTTCAAGGTGGAGAGGGGAAGTACCGTTGGCATAATCGGAGGCACGGGCTGCGGAAAGACCTCTCTTGTAAATATGATACCGCGATTTTACGACGCAAGCTGCGGAGAGGTCAAGGTGTTTGGCCGTAACGTAAAGCAATATGAGCCTGCAGACCTGCGTGAGCAGATAGGAATAGTTCCTCAAAGGGCAGTTCTTTTTAAGGGCACGGTGCGCTCAAATCTCGCGTGGGGAAAGGCGGACGCCACCGACGAGGAGATGTGGCAGGCGCTTGAGATAGCGCAGGCAAAGGAATTTGTCGAGGATAAGGAGGGCGGTCTTGATGCCGTCGTGGAGCAAAAAGGAAGAAACTTCTCGGGTGGACAGAGACAGAGACTTACTATCGCACGCGCGATAATAAGCCGAGCACCTATCATAATACTTGACGATAGCGCGTCCGCGCTTGATTTCGCTACCGAGGCAAAGCTCCGTCAATCGCTCAGAAGACTTGACTATGCCCCCACCGTGTTCATTATATCCCAAAGGACCTCGTCTATAAGTCACGCCGACAAGATAGTGGTGCTTGACGATGGAGAGGCGGTAGGAATCGGCACGCACCAGGAGCTTCTTGAAGACTGCCCCGTATATAAAGAGATATACGACTCTCAGTTCAAGGGAGGTAAGGCGTAATGATGCTTGGAAAGAAAAAAAACGCGTCTGAAAAGAAGGCGTTCGTCGCAGGTAGCTCGCAGACCGTGAAAAAGGTGCTCCGTTACCTAAAAAAATATAAGATACTCTTTGCGATATCTCTCACGTTGGCTATATTTATAGTCGCGGCTACGTTGTATATCCCGATACTCGTGGGAGAAGCTATAAACCTCGCCGTAGGAGAGGGCAACGTTGACCTCGACGGAATATACACCTTACTTGTAAAAATAGGGGTTATCTCTGCGGTCACGGCTCTGCTCCAATGGCTTATGAACGTATGCAATAACCGAATGACCTTCGGAATCGTCCGCAGACTTCGCAGAGACGCCTTCAAAAAGATACAGGAGCTTCCCCTATCCTATATCGACTCACACCCGATAGGTGATACTGTGAGTCGCGTTATAAGCGACGTTGACCAGTTTGCCGACGGATTACTTATGGGATTTACGCAGTTCTTTACGGGTATTCTGACAATAATAGGAACGCTCGTGTTCATGCTCTGCATCGACGTCACGATAACCGTCGTGGTAGTAGTAGTGACACCGCTGTCTCTGTTCGTGGCGGCATTTATTGCAAGGAATACACACTCCTTGTTTAAAAAGCAGTCCGAGACACGCGCGGAGCAGACCGCGCTCATAGACGAGATGATAGGTGAGCATAAGGTTGTCGCGGCGTTCTCTCACGAGGACGAGGCGATAGAGCAGTTTGATGAAATAAACGAGCGTCTTGAAAAATGCTCGCTTAAGGCATTGTTCTATTCCTCAATAACCAATCCAAGCACAAGATTTGTAAATAATCTTGTCTATGCGGCGGTAGCTCTCGTGGGCGCACTGATATGTATAAATAATCCCACGGGACCGCTTAACGTTGGTATGCTTGCAAGCCTTTTGCAGTACGCAAACCAGTACACAAAGCCCTTTAACGAGATATCGGGAGTGGTGACAGAGCTACAGAATGCCCTTGCCTGCGCGGCAAGAGTGTTTGAGCTTATAGATGCCGAGCCGCAGATACCCGAGGCAGAGAACGCCCACGCCCTCACCGAGAGTGAGATAGACGGTAAGGTGTCGCTCGAGAACGTGGAATTTTCTTATTCTCCCGACCGTGAGCTTATACGCGACCTAAATCTTTCAATAGAAAACGGCCAGAGGGTAGCGATAGTAGGTCCTACGGGCTGTGGAAAGACTACCGTCATCAATCTGCTGATGCGTTTTTACGACGTCGACAGCGGCAAAATAGAGGTCAGTGGACACGATGTAAGAGAGCTCACAAGAGCGTCTCTGCGCCGCTCATACGGCATGGTTCTGCAGGAGACGTGGCTGAAATCGGGAACTATACGCGACAATATCGCTATGGGTAAGCCCGAGGCATCTGACGAGGAGATAATATCTGCTGCCAAGACGGCGCGCGCCCATAGCTTTATCCGTCAGCTTCCGCAAGGATACGACACCGTGATAGGTGAGGACGGCGGCTCGCTTTCGCAGGGACAGAAACAGCTTTTGTGTATCGCAAGAGTGTTGCTCTGCCTGCCGCCTATGCTTATACTTGACGAGGCGACCTCGTCGATAGACACTCGTACTGAAGTGAAGATACAGAATGCCTTTGCCTTTATGATGAAGGGAAGAACGTCGTTTATAGTAGCACACAGACTGTCTACGATAAAGGAAGCCGACATCATTCTGGTAATGAATAACGGCCGCATAGTAGAGAAGGGCGACCACTCGTCTCTGCTTAAAAACGGGGGCTTTTATTCTGAACTATGGAATAGTCAGTTTGAGGATTAAATTTTAAAACTTACTAACTTACTAAAGGGGGACGTTTTTATGAAGATCACGTTTGTGGGTGCCGCTCATGAGGTCACCGGAAGCTGCACACTTCTTGAGGTTGGCGGTCTGAACTATCTTGTTGACTGCGGTATGGAGCAGGGTAGGGATGAATTTGAAAATGTCCCGCTCCCTGTTTTACCGTCTATGATTGAGGCGGTGTTTGTGACTCACGCCCACATCGACCACTCGGGGCTTTTACCCAAGCTTTTTAAGGATGGTTTCAAGGGCAAGATATATTCCACAGAGATAACTTACAATCTTTGTGAGATCATGCTCCGTGATGCCGCGCACATTCAGGAGACTGAGGCGGAGTGGCAAAACCGCAAGGCTGAGCGAAACGGCACGGCTAAAATTGAGCCGCTTTACACCATGGGAGATGCTATCGGATCTCTTTCGCTTTTCTATCCTTGCAAGTATGACAGAGTCTATCCTGTATCCGAGAATATCAGCATTAGATTTACCGATATCGGCCATTTGCTTGGCTCTGCGTGCATTGAGGTATGGATGTCAGAGGGCGGTGAGAGAAAAAAGATAGTTTTCAGCGGTGACGTAGGTAATGTGAATCAACCGCTTATCAATGACCCTCAAGCTATCGAGGAGACTGACTATCTTGTTATTGAATCCACGTATGGCGACAGACTTCACGACGGCGTTAAGGATCAGAACGCTACGGTGCGCTCTCTGGCAGAGCACATTTCCCGAGCTTTTGACAAGGGGGGAAGCGTTATAATCCCGTCTTTTGCGGTTGGTAGAACTCAGGAGATGCTTTACGCTATCAGAATGATAAAGGAACAGGGGATTCTTGAAAAATACGGTGATTTTCCCGTTTACGTCGACAGTCCTATGGCTGTTGAGGCTACGCAGATATTCTTACAGTGCGATACCGTTTGTTTTGACGTCGAGACGAGGGCTCTTATCGAGAGGGGAATAAATCCCATTTGGTTTGAGGGACTTACTCTTTCGGTTACGGCTGACGACTCAAAGCTTATAAATATGGATCCTCGTCCTAAGGTGATTATTTCCGCGAGCGGAATGTGCGAGGCGGGAAGAATAAGGCATCATTTAAAGCACAATCTGTGGCGGCGAGAAAATACCATACTGTTTGTTGGTTATCAGGCGGTAAATTCACTCGGCAGGCGGTTGCTTGACGGAGCCCGCACGGTTCGCCTTTTCGGCGAGGACGTTGCAGTCAAGGCCAAGATAGCATCACTTCACGGAACGAGCGGTCACGCCGATATGGAAGGGCTTCTCTCATGGCTTGAGGCATTCAAAAAACGCCCGCACACAGTTTTTGTCAATCACGGAGACGAAGGCGCTTGTGAAAATCTACGCGGGCTTATCGAGCAGAGATTTGGGTGTAAAGCTATCGCACCTTACAGCGGGACGGTTTACGATCTTTTGGTTGATGCTCCGTTATTTGAGACTGACGGTATCAAAATCAAGTCTTCAAAAGATGCGCAGAAGTCTCAGCGCGCGGATAGGTTTTATAATGACCTTATGCGCGAGGTGGGGAATCTTTACGATTTTTGTACGGATAGCAGAGGACTTTCAAACAAGGAACTTTCGGCTATGACCGAGCAGATAAAGGTCATTATAAGAAAGTGGAAGGGGAGAAAATAATGTGTGAAAAATAATTCTTCCGCACGCAAAAAAGCACGGCGTCATTTGTTGATATACATTTTGGGATATGCTCTTTTGATTTTTATTTCAAACCGGATAGCATCAAATTGTTCAACTGTTTTAATTAAGGTTATTCTGGAGCCTATAGCAAGTAATGTACCGTTTGCGTTTCTCGCAATGTGTGCATATACGATTGATGTGTTAGTCAATCTAGGACTTCCTCTTGTTGCTATCTTGCTCTTTTTCAGAACAGCGGTGCCGCGGCAATATTTTCCAAGTGAGAATAAGATGCAGTGGTTAAAGAACTGCTTGCTCTTTGTTGCTCCTGCTGAATTACTCAGATTTGTAGTTTGCTTGAGCTCCCTTGGAGTCCTCACAGGCACCGGATATTTTTCCTTGATCCCTACCATTATTTTTGAGGGCACCTATATGATATGGTCAGAAAGATATGTTCCGATAAGACAATTAGCGCGCTATATTCCCGAGGATTTTCTTGCATACACCTTATGTTATCTAATATATTCTGCAGTGCATCTGATTTTGGTTGCACTTATATACAGACGTTTTTGGATGCAGGGCAAAAGGGATTTTGAGGAGCTTGTGGTATATGATTAAAATGCGTAGAGTATACTGACGAAAGAATGAAAGGAGACTCTTATGGGCTTTGAATTAGTTTTATACGCATTGCTGTTTATAATATGGCTGATATTTGTTTACGGCGTATATAAGCTTATATGGTATGTCGTAAAAATGTTCGCTTTCAAAAGGTATATCAAGGATATCGGACGGCACGATATTACAGTAGAGCCGCAACGTGAATTTTCTGATATCATCTTCGGCAAAAAAGGCCCTGCGGACTATATAATCACGGCAGGGAACAAAAAATACGAGGTAAGCGTTTTGTCCTTCGCATCAACGCACGGACGGTGGAATATAGAGAAAACGCGAACGAGCTTTTACATTGAGTGCCGACGCGCCAGCAGGGTGTTTAAGGCAAAGCACGTAAATAGCTCTCTCCCCGACCACGTTATAGAATATAAGGGAGAATCAAGAGTAAGCAGAAAAGAATTATTTATAACACCAATAAACGATTCTTTTGATAAGCAGATATTTTTGATATATCCATATCCCGCTCAGCTCACATACACAGACGCGCATTATAATCGATTGTATTCGGGAGATACCGTTGAAGGACACGTTATAATGAATGTTGAGGATTTTGACAATTTGCTCTTTGACGGAAAGCAATAATCAAAAAAGGAGAAGCTTAGAACTTCTCCTTTTTTGTAATAAAATGATTTTATTGCTTTGCCTTGGGGGAATTCAACTGTTTTCCGAGAACATATCAAGCTGCTTTGTGTCGTTCTTGGCGTTTTTGGGAGTTATTCCAAGGTGTTCGTAAGCAAGTCTTGTAACGCAACGGCCGCGGGGTGTGCGGCTGAGGTATCCTATTTGCATAAGATATGGCTCGTAAACGTCCTCAAGAGTGACTGCCTCCTCACCGATAGTAGCGGCGAGAGTCTCAAGTCCTACGGGGCCGCCGTCGTAGAATTTAATAATGGTCTCAAGCATTCTCTTGTCGGTAGAATCAAGTCCCAGCTCGTCTATTTCGAGCTTATCGAGCGCATATTGGGCGATTTCGTTGTCTATCTCGGTCTTTCCTCTGACCTGCGCGAAATCACGCACGCGCTTTAGAAGTCTGTTCGCGATACGTGGAGTCCCTCTCGAACGTGACGCTATCTCATAAGCGCCCTGCTCGGTTATCTCTATATCGAGAATACTCGCGCTTCGTGTAACTATGGTGGCGAGCTGCTCGGGGGTGTAAAGTTCAAGCTTGAGGACCACACCAAAGCGGTCACGAAGGGGAGTGGTAAGCTGTCCTGCCCTTGTAGTCGCGCCTATAAGCGTGAATTTGGGTAGGTCTATTCTTATACTTCTCGCCGAGGGCCCCTTGCCTATAATTATATCAAGCGCAAAGTCCTCCATGGCGGGATAAAGTATCTCCTCAACCGAGCGCGAAAGGCGGTGTATCTCGTCTATAAAGAGAACGTCGCCCTCTGAGAGATTGGTGAGCAGAGCCGCGAGGTCTCCTTGCTTTTCGATGGCAGGACCCGACGTAACTCTTATATTTACTCCCATTTCGGTTGCGATAATGTTTGAAAGTGTGGTCTTACCAAGACCTGGAGGACCGTAAAGCAGAACGTGGTCGAGCGACTCGCCGCGCATTTTTGCCGCGTCTATATAGACCTTGAGATTTTCCTTGACCTTGTCCTGACCTATATAGTCGTCAAGCGTTTTCGGGCGCAGAGAGACGTCCGTGTCGGAGTCCTCGGCGGAGTACGACGTGGATACTATTCGGCTCTCAAAGTCAAATTCTTCCTCGAACATTTAAAATGTCTCCTTTTTCTCTCTAATTATCTCATAAGAAGCTTGAGAGCTTTCTTGATTATCTCCTCAAGCTCAAGTGTCTGAGTGTCTATGCTCTTGAGCACGTTCAACGCCTCGCTTCTCGAATATCCGAGCACCAGAAGCGCGTCCTGCGCCTCGGCGAGCTTTCCTGAGCTTGTCATAGGCACAGCGGTGCTCTCAATGCTTGCGTTTGCCACTTCACCAAGGTCTGTTTCCTTCATAAGCTTGTCCTTGAGCTCGAGAATTATCCTCGCCGCAGTTTTAGGGCCTATTCCGTTTGCCTTGGATATGGTTTTTCTGTCCTCTGTGCATACCGCGAGAGCAAATTTTTCGGGGGTGAGCAGGGAGAGTATAGAAATGGCTGCCTTGGGACCTACTCCCGAAACAGACAACAGCATTTTGAAGGAGGTAAGCTCGGTCTCACTTGAGAATCCGAACAGCTCTATGCCGTCCTCGCGCACTGCCATATAGGAGTATAGCTTTACGCTCGGAGAGTCGACCGTGTGCCGCGGGGGCAGGGAATTATAGGTGTTTTCACTTATAGTAAGCTTGTATCCCACCCCTCCCGCGTCAATGACCGCCACGGAGGGATTAGCATAAGCAAGCTTGCCAGAAATATAATAAAACATAGTCTGATAGCCTTTCCTACCGCGCAGAGTAGCTCTGCGCGGCCATTGATTTCAGAGACGGCTATTATTTGCCGTTCTCAACGCTCTTGTTCTCCACTACGAAGAAGGTCTTTACAAAACGGAGCTTTTTGAGCCTCTGCTCAAATATGATTATGAGTATAAAGCCTGCAAGGGAAATGAGAGTGACGATAATTCCAACCGAGAACGCCGTGGAGCGATACTTGAATCTTATCTCGTGCTCTCCGATGTTGTCTATGCGGAAGGATATGAGAGCGTCAGCCGCCTCTGTTATCTCGACCTTGTTTCCGTCAACCCAGACCTGCCAGCCCTCGTCGTAAGGAATAGAAGTCAGTATGAGCTGATCGTCGTTTGAGGTCGTGATAGTTCCGCTGATATCGTCTTCCTTGTAATCCTCATCTATTATCATTTGATTCTGCTGGAGACGGGTGAATACATCTTCCACGACATCCATATCCACATAGTAGATGAAGGATTCGTCAAGCTTTGTGTAGAATTGGTTATTATCGTTGTATTCTGTGACGGTCAGACTGTACTCCGTGGATTCTGTGTGACCGAGATAAACTATCCTGTCGTTACACTTGTCAAGCGAGGTCGTGCCGTCGAATATAGGCATAGTGTCGGACTTGAGTTTTATCTTGCGAGTGTAATATGAAGGGAAGAACACGTATATGTCCACACCCTCGGGAACTGTGTAGGAGTAGGTTATCTTGGCGTCCTTTCCCTCGTATTTGTTGTGATTAGAGGACTGTGTCGCAGAAACGTCCTTGCTCACAGTCGGCTCTCCGTTTTGTGTCGCGGGCTTGAAGAGCTCTACGGTCTCGTCCTCGCCGAGAATGGCGGTGACAAGAGCATTGATTCGGGTAAAGGGAGAGGTATATCCCTCGGGATTGTATCTCTCGTCGGTCTCGGCTACCCATGAGTTCTGATCTTGCATATTGACGTCAAACACCGCGTCGTCTGCCGCGAACGCGAGAGAGAGCGCAAATTTGTTGAGATACACGTTGATATCGTTGGAGCTGAGGTCCTTGTATTCATCCGAGAAAGTCGCCTCGCGAAGCTCCTCGATGGTCATTCCCGTATACTCCGCGTAATCCTCCTCGGAAAGCACAGGGGCACCGTATATGTGACTGAGGTCGTCCTCGGAGATGATATATTTGAGTCCGAGCAGAGAATCGTTTACCACGTTACCGCCTTTATATTGTGACTTGTGGGATTGAGAATAGTATCCCATCATTCTAAGGAAATTGACGGTCGACTTGTTAAGAGTCGATGTGGAGTTGGAAAGCCCGCGGATCTGCAGAGCCATATTGTCGTTATATTTTCTATGATATGTCTTTTCAAAGCGATAGAACGAGGTGTCGTATTCCTCGGTGAGCGTTTCGGTCACAGGGCGGTAGAGCGTCTGAAACTCATTGTATTTCTGGTAGGTGGTGTATCCTACGTCCTTGTCGAGATCTGCGATGTTGCATACACCGCTGAGGAATACCTCGACCGAGACCACACACAAAAGTATGGATGCCACGAGGTGCTTATTCTTTGCCTTTGACATAGCCGCTATGATACTGATATAGAATATCAGACAAACTACGGTCAGGAGTATGGTAGCGAAATCGTGCACCATGAAGTCCTCCTCGTTAGGACCGTATGAGAGCGCCACGAGCTTTGCCTTGTATTCCTCGCTGAAATTCTGAAGAATCACAACGAAGAAAAGAATGAATGCGGAGACGCACGCAAGGCTCTTTGCGCTGAATTCCTCTATTACCTCAAACGCCCTGAAGGCAAGGAAGATGAGGAAGAAGCAGAACATAAAGCTGTATCGGTTATTGAGCCATTGGGGCTTTTGGAAGCCGTGCCATACTAGATCCACGGTGGATATCATAAAGCTCAATACGAAAATAAGCAAGAACACGCCGCTGACTATCTTTTCTCTCAATGTAAACTTCTTTGAGCAGAAGAAGAGCGGAGCCAACACCACAGTCAAAAGACCGCAGTAAATAAAGGGAAGACCGTCTATCCTTACCGTGTCGTATGAGGAGGGGAGCATCTTGAAGAACAGGTCGAAGAAATCGAATCTCAGCTTTATCTCCCATGACGGATCGGTAAATTCGTTTTTACCGAATTGGAGGGAGTAATACGCGCCGAGGACTATGACTGCCGCGATGCCTATCGCGAGTATGGAGTAAAATCCCATTCTCACGAGAGACTTGCCGAAATGGTGTTCCTCAAGGCGAGGATTGTTCACGTTGTTTTCCTTGTAAGCCAAGTGGTAGAAGAAGAAATAAAGCAAAACGAATATACAGCACATATATCCGATGTAAAAGTTACTTGCAAGGGTCAGCGCGAGGAACGTCACAAATACCTTGTACTTGCCGTGCTTTATTATCTGCTCCACACCGTACGCGACTAAGGGAAGCCACATAACCGCGTCTATCCACATAGTGTTGTTCTGTTGAACCACACAGTACGCTGACATGGCGTAGAGCACAGAGAATGTGATTATAGTCAGCTTGTTCTTGGTTACGGAGTGCTTGTGAAGATAAAACGCCATGGTGCTGCCGCAAAGAGCCGCCTTTATCATAAACATCACAAGCAAAAATTCCTGAACCTTGTCGGCAGGGAATAGACATATCAGATATGAAAGGGGACTTGCGATGTAATAAGCGTACATTCCGAGGAACTCTCCGCCGAGGGCTCTTGACCAGGAGTAGAGAAGACTTCCGCCTTCAAGCACTGTGTTTCGCAAAGCCTCGAAGAAATATACGTACTGACCGTTAAGGTCAAGAACAAGGACGGTGCCATTTCCAAACGGATACAGACCTCTAACTAGGTATATCAGAAAGAAAAGCACTGCGGGGATAAGCGCGGCTATCGCGATATATCCGTATTCCTTTTTTGCAAGAGACATTCTCTTACTAAAGCTCATTTTTGTGGGAGCAAGCAAGTCTTTACTCTTGCTTGCGGCATTGTTGTTCGATTTCTTGTTCATTTCTTGTCCTTTTAAGTAGTGAATTTATGGTTTTGATATACGCTTGATGGCTTTTTCAAGCTTTATTCTGTCAAGAGTCATATCGCGTCCGCAGGTCTGACAAACTATTCTTACGTCACTGCCTACTCGCAGAGCCTTGAAAAGCTTGCCGCCGCAAGGGTGTATTTTTTTGAGCTCAAGCAGGTCGCCAACCTCTATTTTGAGTATTTGCACGCGATTCACCCCATCGTTAAAGTAATATACAACCATTATAACATACGCGCAGGAAAAAGTAAACGGGTTTGTATAAATTTTCTATAAGTTTTCCGCACGTTCATAAAATTTATAAAAATGTGTTTGACATGTTGACTATAATGTGTTATAATTATATGATAATGGGGTAGTGTCGTCATTTTGACAAAAATGTGAAAAAAAAGCCACCTTGGGAGGAAATTTATGATAATACTCGGTATCGACCCTGGATACGCTATCGTAGGCTGGGGAGTTATAGAATATTCGGGCTCAAAATTCAGGACCTTGGGATACGGCTCTATACAGACGCCCGCGGGAATGCCCGTTGTTGACAGGCTTGAGCGCATATATCTCGGAATGAAAGCGCTTATTGAAAAATATAAGCCCGACCAGGTGGCAGTTGAGGAGCTTTTCTTTAACACCAACGGCAAGACTGCCATAGTAGTGGCGGAGGCGAGGGGAATAATCCTGCTTGCCGCCAAGTTTGCAAATATTGAGATAGCCGAATATACGCCGCTTCAGGTAAAGCAGGCAGTCGTGGGCTACGGACGAGCCGAGAAAAAGCAGGTCATTGTTATGGTGACGTCTCTGCTGGGGCTTGACGCTCCACCAAAGCCCGACGATACGGCAGACGCCTTGGCTATAGCTGTATGTCACGCGCACAGCGGATGCTCAAGAATTGCCAAATACTATAACAAATAACGACTTTAAAACACTTAAACGGAGAACTAAAATGTGGTGCAGTGAAAATTGGAAGGATTATGAATTGCTTGACGCCTCGGACGGAGAGCGTCTTGAGCGTTGGGGAAAATATATACTCGTGCGTCCCGACCCGCAGATAATCTGGCGAGACGTCGCGAGACATTCTCTCTGGAGCCGTGCGGACGGAATATATCGCCGCTCAAGCAACGGAGGAGGAGGCTGGATAAAGCAGAAAACTCCTGAGTATTGGGATATATCCTATGAGCATCTGGGGCTCAAATTCAGACTTAAGCCTATGGGATTTAAGCACACAGGACTTTTTCCCGAGCAGGCGGCTAACTGGGATTGGTTTTCCGAGCTTATAGGGAAAGCTGGAAGACCCATCAAGGTGCTTAATCTCTTTGCGTATACGGGTGGTGCTACCTTGGCGGCAGCGAAGGCGGGAGCGCAGGTCGTGCACGTCGATGCCTCGAAGGGAATGGTTGCCATGGCAAAGGAGAACGCCGCGCTTTCGGGACTTGAGAGCGCGCCCATCAGATACATAGTAGACGACTGCAAAAAGTTCGTTGAGCGAGAGATACGCAGAGGCAATAAATACGATGCGGTCATAATGGATCCGCCTTCTTACGGCAGAGGCCCGGGAGGCGAGGTCTGGAAGCTTGAGGACAGCATAAATGAGTTTGTCGACCTCGTCTCAAAGGTGCTCTCGGACGATCCGTTGTTCTTCCTTATCAACTCATACACCACGGGACTGTCGCCCCTGACTATGAGCTATAT
Source organism: uncultured Clostridia bacterium (assembly GCA_904501865.1). GTDB lineage: Bacteria > Bacillota > Clostridia > Oscillospirales > CAG-272 > SVTX01. The sequence goes on along the minus strand of CAJGCF010000005.1, from coordinate 11,736 downwards.
ACTCGACCTTAAGGTCAGAGCGGTCTACGGCGGCAAGATAGAGTCGGGAGAGCTCGGCTTGCGCGTAACACAGACGGGAGCACCTCTCCCGTGCGGAGCAAGCTCACGTTGGACCGCCGACAAATAATTTTACGGAGGCATTTGATGTCTTATATAAAGATCAGAGATCTCAATTTTGCATATACAGACGAAGAAAATCCCGTCGCCGTGATCAAGGATCTGTCTCTTGATATAGAGAAGGGAGAGTACGTTGCAGTTCTCGGACATAACGGTTCGGGAAAGTCAACGCTCGCAAAGCTGCTCAATCTCGTCATAGACGATTACGATCAGTTTGACGGTGTCATAGAGATAGACGGGGTGGAGATAACCTCGCCCGATATGACGGAGGACGACGTTTACGAGCTTCGCAAGAAAATAGGAATGGTGTTCCAGAACCCCGATAATCAGCTTGTCGCTACCATAGTCGAGGAGGACGTGGCGTTCGGACCCGAGAATCTCGGTTTGCCGAGAGAGGAGATACGCCGTCGTGTCGATAACGCCCTCGACATCGTGGGTATGCGGGAATTTGCCCGTCACGAGCCGCACAGACTTTCAGGCGGACAGAAGCAGAGAATTGCTATCGCGGGAATTATCGCTATGAATCCCGAGTGCATAATATTTGACGAATCCACGGCTATGCTCGACCCTATGGGTCGCAAAGAGGTAGTCGACACTATGGAAAAGCTCAATCGCGAGGAGGGCAAGACCATAATCACTATAACTCACTATATGGAGGAGGCGGTCAGAGCCGACAGAGTAATAGTAATGGACGACGGGCGGATAGTGCTTGACGGCACACCCGCCGAGATATTCTTGCAGGACGAGGTCTTGCGCTCCTGCGGACTCGACCTTCCTCAATGCGCCGATCTGCTTATAAGATTGCGCAAGAGAGGTATCCTGCTTGAAGGTGATATAAACACGCCCGAGCAGTGTGCAAAGACAATCGCGAATGCACTCATTAGGGGATAAAAATGATTTTAAGCCGTAAAAGCGGCAAAGAGGATAGAAATGTCAAAGATCACTATAGAAAACGTGTCTTACGTCTATGATAGCGGAACACCCTTCGAGGTTACCGCCCTTGATAATGTAAGCATTGATATACAAGAGAATACGGTGACGGGGATAATCGGTCATACGGGCTCTGGAAAATCCACGCTCGTGCAGATGTTCAACGGACTTGTAAAGCCCACGTCGGGCAGAATATTGCTTGACGGAGAGGATATCTGGGCAGATCCCAAGAAGATATCCGCGGTGCGTTATCGAGTGGGACTTGTAATGCAGTATCCCGAGTATCAGCTTTTTGAGGATACCGTTTGGCAGGATATCGCATACGGTCCTCGCAATATGGGCTTGTCAGAGGATGAGATAAAGCAGAGGGTTGCCGAGGCTGCGGCTCTTGTCGGACTTGACTCTGACGCGCTCTCAAAATCACCGTTCGACCTGTCGGGAGGACAAAAGCGCCGCGCGGCGATAGCGGGAGTTATGGCTATGCGTCCCGAGGTGCTGGTGCTTGACGAGCCCTCCGCAGGACTTGACCCCGCTGGCAGAAATTCTATTTTCGACGCCATAAAAAGATATGCGTCGGCATCGGGATCGGCGGTTATTATAGTAAGTCACAGTATGGACGATATGGCAAAATACTGTGAGGATATCGTCGTGATGTCTCACTCCAAGGTAGCTATGACGGGCAAGCGTGACAAGGTCTTTTCAAGAGGAGACGAGCTCGAGGCGATAGGGCTTGGAGTTCCGCAAATGACAAGACTTATGATGCTTCTTAAGGATAAAGGAGTGGATATATCTCAGGATATATATACCGTCGATGATGCCGAGAGAGCTCTTGTACGACTGTTTGGAGGTGCGGTATGAACAGTATAGCACTTGGACAGTATTATCCGTCGAATTCGGCAATACACCGTCTCGACCCGAGAGTAAAGATATTAATAGGTATAGCGTATATAGTAGCAAGCTTTTTGTGCCATAACGTATTCAGCTTCGCTCTCCTGCTTTTGTCGTCATTGGCGCTGGTGATTATGAGCCGCATACCGCTCAAGGTGGTGCTTCGGTCGATAAAGGCGATAATCTTCATAATGGTATTTACCGCGATACTCAATATTTTCTGGAGTCGCGGCACAGAAGAACAGCTTGTGTTCTCGTGGAGATTTATCAACATATATGAAAACGGACTTTATAACGCGGTGTTCATTGTTGTAAGGATAGTGTCTATGATAATCGGAACCAGCATTTTTCTGACCTACACCACAACTCCTATACAGCTGACCGACGCGATAGAGCAGCTGCTCTCACCCTTGAAGCTTTTGCGTGTGCCCGTACACGAATTTGCTATGATGATGACCATAGCCTTGCGCTTTATCCCCACGATAGTTGAGGAAACGCAGAAAATAATGGCGGCGCAGAAGGCAAGAGGTGCGGATTTTGCAAGTGGCTCGATAATTAAAAGAGCGCGTGCGCTCATACCTATTCTTATCCCACTTTTCATATCGGCATTTCGTCGCGCAGGCGAACTTGCCACGGCGATGACTTGCCGTTGCTACCGAGGGGGAAAGGGACGCACTAGGCTTACTGTGCTGAGGTGCACGTATCGGGACGTAGTTGCATTTGTATGTATGGCTCTGTTTGTCGCGGGAATCGTGGTCATAAATATTTACGCGCCGGGATATTCAATGTGAGAGCCGGGGTGTTGATATGAAGATATTATTGAAAGCATCCTATCTTGGTACCCACTTTTGTGGATATCAGGTACAGAGAGATAAAAGAACGGTTCAGGGAGAGCTCAACAGAGCCGCCAAGGAGCTTTTCGGATATGACTGTGACGTAACGGGTTGTAGCCGTACCGACAGCGGCGTCCACGCTAATATGTTTTGCCTCACCGTGACTAAAAAGGGCGAGAGTTTTCTTGAAACTGACATAGACGTCGCACGATTGCCCCGCGCCATTACCGCGCATTTGCCTGAGGATGTCTCGGTCTATTGTGCCGAGTGGGTGAATGAGAATTTCCACCCGAGATACGACGTGAAATACAAGGAATATGTGTACCGTATATATAACGGAGCCGTCAGAGACCCTTTCCTTGACGGACGTGTGTGGCACGTGCCGCAAAGGATAAGTGAGGCAAACCTTGAGAATATGAGACTCGCCGCCTCAAAATACGTAGGAAAGAAGGATTTTTCTGCGTTTATGGCGCAGGGCTCGTCTGTTGAGTCTACCGTAAGAGAGATTTTTTACTCGGACGTTAAAAGGGACGGCGACGTCATAACTTTTCGTGTTGCGGCAGACGGATTTCTCTACAACATGGTAAGAATAATGACGGGAACACTCGTCTCGGTAGCGCAGGGCAAGATATCGCCGTGTGATATAGAGGATATAATTTCATCAAAAAGCAGAGAGCGTGCGGGAATGACCGCACCGCCCGAGGGTCTGTACTTGAACAGAGTAGAATATTGAGGCAGTAAAAATTCGGTGAAAGGAGGAGATAAGCCTTGAAAAATGATAAGAAAAGTGATGACATATCGTTGCTTGGCAAAATATTTTTGTTTTTTCACTCGGTATGGGGTAAAATAAAGAGCATAAAGCTTGTTGAAAGAGTTAAAAACAGACAGAAGGAGCTTGCGCATTATGAAGGCTTGTCAAGTCCTCGGGAGGCAAGGATATCCTACGGCTTTGGTATCGCCAAGGTGATATGCGCCACAGCGTTGGCAGTTGTGCTCCTGATATCCGTTTTGCTTGGCGGAAACATAATTTCCTATGAAAACGTGTATTATATGGTTAAGGATATCGGGTATATCCATAGCTACACCGAAACAAGACCTGAAACACTAAATTTCTCGGAGCCTGTGAGCAATCAGAACTTTGGAATATTCAAAGGCGGTCTGGCGGTGGCGTCGGACAGCGAGGTGAAATTCTTCACCTCGACGGGTAGAGTTACTATGACACAGGGAAGTGATTACACAAATCCCAAGATAACCTGCTCGGACGGAAACGCGTTGATATATGACCAGGGAAGAAAGCTTTTGACGGTCTACAATTCTTTTATCGAGGTTTATGCTGAGGAGCTTGAATACCCGATAAGCTCGGCGCATATGTGTGATAACGGAAGCTTTGTCGTGGTTACAAAGTCCCGCAAATATAACTCCGTGGTCAGAATATATGATAATGATTTTACTTTTGAAATGGAGTATTCAAAGAACGATTACGTTCTCTCAGCGCGAATGTCTAAGGACGGAAGATACGTGTCTGTGTTGTCTATTGACACGGAGAGCGGGGAGAGCAAGGTCTCTCTGAACGTAATCGACCGTAAAAGGCAGGAGGTATGCGCGAGCGTTGGCACAAACGGAGTTATGCCGTATTCCTGCGAGTTTATCTCAAATGATACTATGGTAGTTCTTTGTCAGGACAGAGTGTGCATATATAACGTGAACGGAGACCTGAAAAAAGAGACCTTTCTGTCTGGCACTCTCACGCGAGCATCATTCTCGGACTACGGATTTGCCGTAATCTTGAGAAAGGGCGGAGGCTCTGAGGGTACCGTGTCTGTGTTTGATGATTCTGGCAAGAATATTTTCTTTACATCAGTTGCGGGAGACGTTATAGATATAGCTCTAACAGAAAGTAACGTATATCTTCTTTTGGACGGTGCGGTGCTGAGGATAGACTTGAAAACGGGGCATCAGACCAAGGTAGGATTTCAAAACGACGGAGTGAGGATACTTGCTTTTGAGACGGGTGAGGTGATGGTGTGCACACCCGCATCAGCCCATTACTTATCTTTCGATTGATATTTAAAAAAGGGAGGGTAGGATTATGCATATATTCATTGACATAGTTATCGTGGCAATGCTCGTTTTTTGTGCTATAAAGTATTACCGTCAGGGATTTTTGTGCTCCTGTCTGCATTTTGGCAAGTTTGTCGTGGCTGTTTTGTTTTCGGTTATTTTTGGACGCCCATTGGGAGATCTCTTTGCGGATAAGCTGATAGGTCCCGCGACCGAGGCGTCGGTCTCACTGTCGCTCATCAATATGATATCAGGTATTCTTGCTTACGTGTTGATATATACGGTGACTTTGACGGTGTTGCACGTAGTGATCAGATTGCTCAGCAAGATAAAAATACCAATAATCACTAATTTTGATAAGCTGCTCGGATTGACATTAGGACTTGTGGTAGGCATTTTTTCAGTGTCTCTGCTGTCCACCGTAGCTTACTCCTTGCTTGAATTTATGTCAAGCCTTGGAAAGTCCGAGCTTATGAATATATATTACGACTCGTATGTGTTCAAGTTTGTGTACGACTTGAATATATTTGAGTTTGTAAGAAATCTGATACAATAAAGGAAAGCGGAACTTAAAATGGTAATGTGTTCTAATTGCCACAAGCGTGTGGCGGTAATATTCGTGACCAAGGTAGAAAACGGCGAAAAGAGCTCTCAGGGCCTTTGCGTTAAATGCGCCAAGTCTATGGGACTGCCCGTTGAGAATATGCTTGGTGACATTTATAAAAAAATGGGCATCTCGCCCGAGCAGATGGAGAATATGGAGGACGAGATAGCAGGAATGTTCCCCGTGGGTGACGAGGGAGAGGACGGCGGAGCTCCGGCCATAGACCTGCCGCAGCTATTTAAAGATAGCGGAATACTCGATAATCTCAAAGCGGCGGCGGAAAATATGCCTATGAAGAGTGAGGGCGGGAACGTCGTTCCCGGAGGCAAGGGCTCGGACAGAATTAAAAAGGACGCGGGCAAGCAGGGAAAAACCTATAAATACCTAACTACGTACTGTAAAAATCTCACGCAGAGCGCAAGAGACGGCAAGCTTGACCGCATCGTTGGAAGAGACAAGGAGACTGAGAGAGTCATACAGACTCTGTGCCGCAGACAGAAGAATAATCCCTGCCTTATAGGTGAGCCTGGCGTTGGTAAGACCGCGATAGCAGAAGGACTTGCTATACGTATTGCTGACGGCAACGTGCCGTACAAGCTCAAAAATAAGGAGATATATCTTGTCGACCTTACGGCGCTTGTCGCGGGAACACAGTTCAGAGGGCAGTTTGAGTCAAGAATACTCGGACTTTTAGCAGAGGTCAAGGAGCACGGCAACGTCATACTTGTAATAGATGAGGTGCATAACATCGTCGGAACGGGAGACGCGGAGGGAAGTGTGAACGCGGCGAATATCCTCAAGCCCGCGCTTTCCAGAGGCGAGATAAGAATAATCGGAGCGACTACGCTTAACGAATACAGAAAATATATAGAAAAGGACTCGGCACTTGAAAGAAGATTCCAACCCGTTACGGTCAACGAGCCCTCTATTGCCGAGGCGGTCGAGATGCTCAAGGGCATCAGCCACTACTACGAGGAATTTCATAAGATACACATTCCCGAGGCAATACTCACTCGCGCGGTAATACTGTCGGAGAGATATATCACCGACAGATATCTTCCCGATAAAGCCATAGACCTTCTCGACGAGGCGGCGTCCAAGCTGTCATTATCGTCCAGCGAGCTCAATGAGTCGTTTGAGATACACGACAAGCTCTTGGCGCTCAAATCAGAGAGAGAGGAGCTTGAGGCAAGGATAACCTCAGACGATACTGAAAGCCGTAAAAAATACGAACAGATAGCGAGGGTTCATTCTGAGGAGCTTCGCCTGTCGGGCAGACTTTCCGAGATAAGCGGAGAGTGCGAGAATATAAGGCTCACCGAGGAGCATCTTGCCAACGTTATAGAGCTTTGGACGGGTATTCCCGCAACTTCTATAACCGAGAACGAGTACGCGAGAATAGACAGTCTTGCTCAAAGGCTTAAGCAACACCTTGTCGGCCAAGACGTAGCGGTGGATGCGGTTGCAAGAGCAATCAAGCGCAACAGAGCAGGTATTTCTTATAAGAGAAAGCCGGTTTCCTTCATTTTCGCAGGCCCTACGGGTGTCGGAAAGACCGAGCTTGTCAAGACGCTTGCGGCAGATCTCTTTGATTCTCCCGAGACTCTTATCCGACTTGATATGTCGGAATTTATGGAAAAGCATTCTGTTTCAAGGATAATAGGCTCTCCCCCAGGGTACGTAGGCTATGACGATGCGGGACAGCTCACTGAAAAGATACGCCGCCGACCTTATTCCGTTGTATTGTTTGACGAGATAGAGAAGGCTCATCCCGACGTGCTTAACATCCTGCTTCAGATACTTGATGACGGCAGAATAACCGATGCCCACGGTAAGACCGTGAACTTTGAAAACACGGTTATAGTTATGACCACCAACGCGGGCTCGGAAAACAGAAGCGGTATAGTAGGATTTTCAAGCGACGCGTCAAGGAGTCAGTCCGACAAGACCGAAAAGGCACTTTCCAGCTTCCTCCGTCCAGAGTTTATGAACAGAGTTGATGAAATAATCACGTTCCGCAGTCTCGACCGTAAGGACTTCGAGAAGATAGCGGTAATCATGCTCGACCAGCTTGTCGATGCTATCAAGGAAAAGGGAATACAACTTTCCTACACCGCGGCGGCTACGGCTCATATAGCGGACAACTCCTTCTCTGAAAAATACGGAGCGAGAAATATGAGGAGATATATACAGAGACACGTGGAGGATAAGCTTGCGGAGCTGATAATATCTGATTACACGCAAAGCTATACCAAGGCTCATCTTTCTGTAAAGGACGGAGAGCTTTGTGTGACATGTATGTAATTGCGTTACTCAATAGATCAAAGACCTGAGAGGAATGATGATAATGGAAAATCAATGGCATCTATATGACGTTAAGGACATTGAAAAGGATCTCAAGACAGACCTTGCGGACGGCATTACTATAAGAGAGGCGCGCAATAGACTCGAAAAGGAAAAGAGAAATACGGGTGGAAAACGTCATTCGCTTTTCGTGGGAGATAAAGTCTCAGTATTCAAAAGTCTGCTCTGTATAGTAACCTTGCCCTCTGTAGTGCTACTTATTATAATTTCTCTGCTTGCTATGGTATTTGGACACAGAATACAAGGATTGTCAGTCTTTGTTATAGCCTTGTCAGGAGCCCTTGTAGGTGGACTTATATCCTTGAGCTATCGGCGTAAGCTTGAGTCGGCACGGGAATATGCAAGCCCTATGGTCAAGGTAAAGCGTGGAGGCAATAAATTCTATACCGACGGCAGAAACGCCGTCGTGGGAGATGTTATATTGCTCTCGGCAGGAGATCTTTTGCCGTGCGACGCAAGAATAGTGAGCAGCCAGGACCTGATGGTTAAGGAGATAATTTCTACCGATGACGGAATCAGAAACCGTACTGTCGGTAAGGACCATGTTATTGAATATACACGCGACGATGCGGTTATAGCTCCTGATGCAAGGAATATGCTCTATGCGGGCACAGCAGTTCTTAAGGGAGAGGCAGTGGCTATCGTTGTTTCTACGGGCAGTGATGTGTATCTGGCTAAATACCTGGAGGACGGAGCTCTGGCAGGCCGTGACGGAGAGTCCGAACTTGTAAAGGCGGTAAGACCGCAGATATATAAGATAACCTTCGTTTGCGCCGCGGCTCTTATAGTTTTGTCTCTGTTGAGCCTGATAACCTTGCGAGGTGTAGACTTTATAAGTAATTTTATGATGCTTTTATCCTCGGTGGCTCTTATGACAGTAGAGCTCGCCTTGGCGGGAGCTCATAATGTTATCGCCCATAGTATAAGTAAGATGTCACGAAATGAGCGCACCTCCCGTAAAAACAAAAAGGACCTTTCCGCCAACGTACGCACCGTAAAGACGTTTGACAAGCTCACGTCTGTTACTGACCTTGTTCTTCTCGGAACGGCGGGACTTTGCGGCGGAGCAAGTCACGTCTCGAGTGCCTATACTGCAAAGGGAATTCTTAATGAGCTCACCCCCGAGACAAAGACGGGCAAGAGATTGCTTACATATATCCATACGTATATAAAGGCTCTTCGTGAGAGCGGAATAGAGAATAAGTTTTATACCGATGGGTGTGTTGACGCTCTTTATGCGCACTTAAAATCGTGCGGATTTGATATAAGCGGAGCTTCGTTGGTAATAAAGTCTCTTTACTATGCGGGAGACTCAAAAAGTGATAACGGATACGCGTGTGCGGAGACTCCCGATGGTGTTTATCGCGTGGCTGTGACCTTTGATAGCGGCATATTGTCGTATTGCAAGCATTTAAGAGAAAATGCCATAGTAAGAGATATTTTGAATACCGACCTTGCCAACGTTAAGAAATTTGTGAATGATTGCGCGATACAAGGTAAACAATGCCTCTATATCGTATCCGAGGAAAACGGAGAGGCTGTGTTTGAGGGCGCGGTGGCACTTAATAGACACCTACCGGTTTGTCTGCCCGAAGTGATGCCTAAATTCGAGCAAATGGGAATAAAAACAACAGTTTTGCTCAGTGACGAGAATGAAGATACGGAAATATTTATTTCCGATCCCAATCTTGCATGTCTTTTGGGGGGCAGAATAGCTCGGGCGTCGGAGTTCCGCAAAAATAAGCTTGATATTTTGAGCGGAATAGGACAATACTGTGCATACGTAGGCTTTTCGATTGACGAATACGCAAACCTCATCATCGCTATGCGCCGTTCGGGCAAGAAGGTAGCCACTTATGGTATAGACGACCGCTTCAACGACGTAATGTCGCGAGCCGACGTTGCTATCAGCTGTGACGTTGTGCGTTATTCCTCGGAAAAGTATAGGGAATCAGTATATGAAAAGCTCGCTCCCGAGGGACACGACACCAACCTCAGATGTTCGCAACAAACAAGACTCATCTCTCAGGTTATCGTCAAGAGAACCTCTGAGAGTGGAGGAGGGCTTAGTTCCGTGGTGAATGCTCTCAAGACCGCACGTGGCGCATACGTTTCTTTAACACAAGGAACTTTGCTTTTCGTAATGCTTATGAGCAGTTTGCTGTCAATGACTGCTATGTCCGTAATAACGGGCAGCGTATTACTCTTGCCTGTACAAACAGCGGCGCTTGCGATGGTAGGAGCTTTCCTTGCGTTGCTTGTGTTCCTTGATGCCGAGCCCAAGGCCGAGCTCTTGATGCAAAAGCGGGACTATATCAGCTATCCTATTGAATCTATATCCAAAAAGATACCCAGCATTATTGCAAGAGTAAGTGTGTCGACAGTGACCGCAATTACTGTGAAGATACTTGACGCCACGGGAGTTTTTGGCACAGATACCAGCTATACTATGGTCATATATCTCGGTCTCCTGCTTACTTTGTTTGCAGAGCTGTTTATCATCAACCTTGAGTTCAACAAGCGCGGAGAGGGAAGACGCAGCTGCTGGCTGAGAGCATTGTTTGGATACGCCTTGTTGCTTGGAATATCTGCCCTGTCAACGCAGGCTACGGTGGTCGGGGAGTTCTTCCCGAACGGAATCGGCGACACTGAATTTCTGATATTGCCCGGATACATATTGCTTTACGTAATAGCGATATCTGTGGCACATCTGATAGAGAGAAAGTTATTTAAAAATAAATGATAAATTAACGCCCAAGGGTGATATTTGATCCCTTGGGCGTTATTTCAATATGGCAGTTTTGCATATAATTACACAAAACCCTATTGTGAGGAGGTAATTATATGCGAAGAATAAGCACGGTGGACCTCAGAGAGCTGGAGGTCATCAATCTATGCGGAGGAGAGTGCCTCGGATATCCCTGCGATTTTGAGATAGACCTTGATGACGGGAGAATATTGGCATTTACGGTCACGGGACGCGGTCAGGGATTTTCATTGTTCTGTCGGGACAAGGAAGAATATTTGATACCCTGGTGCAAGATAGAATGCATAGGTGAGGACGCAATACTTGTAAAGCTTCCGCAAAACGAGCTAAGCTCATGCTTTTCGGGGAAATGCCGTAGAAAACCCAAGTAAATTGTAAATAATTTGTAAATATCACAATGGACTATTGAAAAGTGCTAATTAATATGTTATAATTAACGACGTTGTGCAAAGCACAGCAAAAAAATAATACACACACAGCCGCACGTTACGGTATCGGTGTCTCTTTTGCTCAAAAGGGATTGTGCCGCCAAGCCGCTGTGGTGGAAAAACCGAAGGAGGACATAAAAATGTCTGTAATCTCAATCAAGCAGCTCCTTGAAGCTGGCGTCCATTTCGGACATCACACAAGAAGATGGAATCCTAAGATGCAGGAGTACATCTTCACAGAAAGAAACGGCATCTACATCATCGACCTTCAGAAGACCGTTAAGAAGTTTGAAGAAGCTTACATGTTCGTTCGTGAGCTCGCTGCAAACAACGGAAACGTTCTTTTCGTAGGAACAAAGAAGCAGGCTGCAGAGGCTATTAAAGAAGAAGCAGTTCGTTGCGGACAGTACTATGTAAACGTACGTTGGCCCGGCGGTATGATGACAAACTTCAAGACCATCAAGAGATCCATCGCAAGACTCAATAGCCTTAACAAGATGGCAGAGGATGGCACGTTCGACATGCTTCCTAAGAAGGAAGTTGCAAAGCTCCAGAAGGAGATCTTCGACCTCGAGAAGAACCTCGGCGGTATCAAGACTATGGAGCAGCTTCCCGATGCTATATTCATCGTGGATCCCCGCAAGGAAAAGAACGCAGTTCTTGAGGCAAAGAAGCTCGGTATTCCGGTAATCGCTATCGTTGATACCAACTGCGATCCTGACGACGCAGATTACGTTATCCCCG
>CAJGCF010000004.1 GCA_904501865.1 uncultured Clostridia bacterium | reverse complement strand
ACAGAACGGAGTGATATATATGCAGCTGTATTCAAAAAATCACACAAGTGATCACGATGAGGAGATAGAGCGCGAGTTTCAATCTATGCTTGACGATGCGAGGAGCGCTTACGTAATTCCCAAGCAGGCGTTTGATAATTATAGAGTTAAGAGAGGACTGCGTGAGGTGGACGGCTCGGGTGTAACCGCTGGAGTGACCAGAATAGGCAACGTTCACGGATACGTAATGAACGAGGGCGACAAATGCCCCGACGAGGGAAGACTTGAATATCGCGGCTATGAGATAGCTACGCTTGTCAATAACTTTGTCAAAGAGGACAGATTTGGCTTTGAGGAATGCGCGTTCCTGCTTTTCTTCGGTCATCTTCCCACCGAGGCGGAGCTTGCCGAGTTCAACGACATACTTGCGGCATATCGCCGCCTGCCCCCGAGATTTACCGAGGACATTATCATGAAAGCGCCCTCACGCTCTATTATGAACAAGATGTCGAGTGCGGTGCTGTCGCTTTACGCGTATGACGACAACCCCGACGACACGGGGCTTGATAATATGCTACATCAGAGTATGGAGATAGTGGCGCGTCTGCCCGTTATCGCGGCACAGTCGTACGCAGTGTATCAAAACGCGTTTTTTGATAAGAGTCTCAATATACATAATCCCAAGGACGGGCTTTCGACAGCTCAGAACTTTTTGAGAGTTTTACGTCCCGATAAGACTTACACCGAGGAGGAGGCAAGACTGCTTGACCTATGCCTCGCGGTGCATGCCGAGCACGGAGGAGGAAACTGCTCGACCTTTACCTGCCGAGTGCTCTCAAGCTCGGGAACGGACACCTATTCCGCCATAAGCGCGGCTATCGGCGCTCTCAAGGGTCCCCGTCACGGTGGCGCTAATATCAAGGTGCAGGAGATGTTCGATTGCATAAAGCAGAACGTCGGGGACATTACCGACGATGATGAGGTGTCGGCGTTCCTCTTGAAGATACTCAACGGCGAGGCGTACGACGGCTCGGGACTTATATACGGAATGGGACATGCGATATATACCAAATCCGATCCCCGTGCCGTAATGCTCAAGAAATACGCCAAGGACCTTGCCGAAAAGAATGGCTTTGGCGACGACTTCGGATTGCTTGAGAAGATAGAGACCATAACCCCCTCGCTCTTCAAGGCGTACAAGGGAGTTGATAAGGATATGTGCGCGAACGTCGACCTTTATTCAGGTCTTGTTTACCGAATGCTTGACATTCCCACTGAGATGTACACCCCACTCTTTGCTATAGCGAGAGTGGCGGGCTGGTGCGCTCACCGTATAGAAGAATATTGCACGTCGAACAAGATAATTCGTCCCGGCTATAAGTGCATCGCAAAGCCGAGAGACTATATCTCACTTGACCAAAGATATTGAATAGAAACAGGCTCCGCTTGATGCGGAGCCTGTTTTATATTAATGTGCAAGGTATTGGATTCTTCCGATAATGGATTCGTTGCCGGAATAATTTATGGATATATCACTCCAAGAGTCCTGTGTGCTGTTGTAACGGACGGTCTCCAAGGAATAGCAGTTTGCAAAAGCATAGTGCTCAATAACTCCTATACTGCTTGGAAGATCCACACGGGTAAGAGAGGAACAGTTAGAGAATACCGACACGGGTAGAGTGTAAACTCCCTCTGGAATAGAAATGTTGAGAAGTGAGGAGCAGCCCTGAAATGCGCTCGTGCCTATCTCGTAAACACTATCGGGAATCACTACGCTTACAAGGCTCGAACAATCAAGGAAGGTTGACTTGTTTATGACCCCAATTCCGTAGGGAAGCACTACGCTGCCAAGAGAGTGGCAGTTATTGAATGCACACTCACCTATTTCTTGAACTGTATCCGGAATAACTACTGACATAAGAGCAGAGCAGTCTGTGAATGCATATGCGCCTATGCTCCATACACCGTATGGAATGGTCAGCGAGTTGAGGGAGGAGCACTTTTCAAATGCCCGCTCACCTATGCTTTCAATAGTGTTGCAGGTTATGGTAATGCTCTTTATATTCTGTCCCCACGAAAGAGCATTATCGGGAATATGTGTTCCGGCATTTATAACTACGTTTTCAAGGTTCATGCGACTGAATCCTCCAACAGAGTCTATGGAGAACATAGATGCCGGAGCTGTAATATCCCTGATGTTGTCACAGCCGTATAATATTCTGCCGCCCGATGTGGTTGCAAGAGAGGAGATATATACGTAACTTAGATAAGAACACCCCTCAAATGCCGAGTCGTTGATAACGGCCCGGCTACCCTCACGTATGGTGAGTCTTTCCATTGACGAACAGCCCTCAAATGCGGAGGATGCTATATCCGCTATACTGCTCGGCAAGTCGATTGCCGTGATAGCGGAGCACAGATAGAAGGCGCGTGCGCCGATATATTGTATACCGTTTGAGAAATAAACGTTCTGGAGATTGGAGCACTCGTAGAAAACTTCCTCGCCAAGACTTACAAGGCTTGATGGGAGATAGATGGAGGTAATGCTTGAGCAACGGTAAAATGCAAGATTTGCAATATGGTTCACGCTATTTCCAAGAGTAATGTTTTCAAGGGAGTAGCAATATGCGAATGCATATTCATCTATTATTTGAACGCCGTTACCTACGTTGAAGGATTTGAGGTTGGGCATACTTGAAAAGGCGTAGCAGCCGATATAGTTTATACTGTTGGGGAGAATTACCTCGGAGAGAGCAGAACCTGCAAACGCCGAGTCCTCTATTCTTTCAATATTGTTTCCCCAGGTAACGTGGGTGAGACCTGTGCCGTTAAAAGCACCTATTCCAATGGCGGTCAGGGACTCGCCAAAGGATACGCTTGTGAGTGACTGGCACCCTCTAAATGCACTTTCGCCTATATAAGTAAGATTTTCAGGCAGATTGATGCTTGAAAGCGAGCTACAACTGTCAAAGGTAAATGCTCTGATCTCGCTAATGGTTGAGGAAAGCTTTACACTTTTAAGCTCGTAACAATTAGCAAATGCGCTATCACCTATATATTGCACGTTGTCGCTCATTTCGACAGAGCGGAGCTTGGAGCAACCACTGAACGCGGACTCATGTATCTCAGTAACGCTGTCGGGAATGTTGATGCTCTCGATATCCTTGGAGCAGAATGCATATGCGCCGATATAATCAATGCCTTCGGGAATAACACTGTTGACAGTACCTATCACTACGGTTTCCGTGTATCTGTCGATAAGGCAGTTGTCCTCGGAGTAAAATCTTACGTTGTCCTCATCCACTATTATATTTTCAAGTCTTGTGAATGAGCGTAAGCCTATGGGAGATACGTACTCAATGTTTTTTCCAAGCACTATGGTGTGGAGTGTGGGTCGTCCAAGCCAAGTAACAAACGCATCTTCTCCGGTGCCTATGACCCTCTCACCTTCGGGAGATACGTCGGGAACCACTACTACGTTGTCGGTGTTGCTTCCAAGACCGCTAAGGTAACAAGTGCCGTCGCCGTTGGATACGAAGCTCAATCCTTCGGAGGGGACATAATCAAAGCTTTCGCTATCGTATTCGTCGGTATCGTATTCATCGGGTTTGACCTCGGAGTCGTCGGGATTTCTTACGTTGTCCGTAGGCTGCTCGTGATCTGTGTAGTCATCTACGGGTGCTGTTTCCGTTGTATTATATATTGGGCCGAAACTGTGGAACTCGTCGTCCTTTTCATCGTTATCGGGCTCGTCATTGCGGTTGCCGCCGCCAAATATATTGTCTAAGCCCAAACCGTCAATGTCAAATACGTCTTCGATAAAGTCGCACGAGGTCAGAGTCGTGACCAGCAGCATTATGACAAGTAATAAAGATAAGATCTTTTTCATGGATATCCCCTTTATAATGTTATATAGATTCAGTATATCATAGTGAGGAGGGTATTGTTTGAATTTTTTGTGAATAATTCAAGGTCGCTCTCCAACAGGTGTCGGGGAGCGACCTCTTTGATGTATTTTCAGGCCTTATTCTGCGTGATCGGGGAATACAATTTCACCGGTTGCGCGGTCATAGAATATTTCCTCTGCGTCCTCGGGCATAGAGGTGTAGAATTCGTAGTAGTAGTTAGATACATATACGTATATGCCTGTTTGAGCGTCGTACCATACGACGTCGGGAAGGAAGCCGTAGTCGTAGAGGTATATCTCTTCTTGGATAGTTTCAGCTATCTGCTCAAGCTCAGCCATGTCTGCCGCCAGATTTTTGTTGTCAAGGAGATTGGATACGTCTCCCGGAAGAGCTCCGAAGTTGGGGCAGGACTTTGTTTCAATAGTTCCGTTTACGTTAACGGATACGTCATCCATACCAACGCTTACGAGCACGTCGAGGGTATCGTCGTCAACGACAGTGATGTCTGCCGTTATACCTACGGACTGTTTGTACTGATCAATGTTAAACGAGGGGAAGTATTCTTCAACGTCTGTCCTTGTTTCTTCTCCTACAGAGTAGTCGTAATCAACGCAGAACGCATCCTTAGGAATAACGTTAACGTTTACATCGAAATCCAATATAGCGTCGCCCGCATCACCCTCAAGCTTGGATGTGTCGAATACAAGGTTTGCGGTCGCGTTGATATTACCTATGACCTCTATATCGACATACTCGGTATATCCGTACTGGTCGTACTTGTTTGTTTCAACGCTGTAGTCGGTTTCTATCACAACGTTAGTAGCTGTCATATTGAAGGAGACCTCAACTCCTACGAGGTCGTTTTTCTTAATGATGCTATTCAACACAAGGTCGATAACTACGGTGCCATCGTCCGCGGGAATGTTTGCGTTGAGCTTGATGTGCTTGAGATTTTTAGCGTTATCTGTAAGCATGACCTCAAGGCGAAGCGTGATAGGAGCGGAGCTTGCTTTTACAGAGGACATACCTTCATACTCGGGATAGTCAACTGTGTAGGTGGTGTCAGTGTCATAGCCGTAATCGTAGCCATAGTCGTAGTTGGGGTCTTCAAAGGTGTACTCCTCGTCTACAATACCGTCACCATCATAATCGTAGCCATAGTCGTAGTCGGGATAGACGATTTCCGGATCGCTTTCGGATTCGGACTCCCAATCGTCGTTGACGATCTCGGTCCACGTTTCCACGTAGTTAGGCTCGTCATCGGGAAGAGCAGGAGCCATTTCACCGATTGAGCCAAAGAACTCGGACATTGCGTCCTCGGTAGTGTTGATGGATACATAGAAACCGTTGATGGTCTCATCGCCCACAGAGAAACCAATCTCAAGATCCAGAGCCTCTATGATGCCCTTTATCTGTTCAACAACTTCTTGTATCTCCTCGTCGGTGGGCACGTAAGAGTCCTCACCCTCAAGCTCGGCCATAACCTCTATCAAGAGGTCTATTATTTCGCGCGCGACGCTCTCGTAATAATCGTTCTTGATAACGTAGAAGCCGTCCTTTTCCTCAAGCTGGTCCGCCTTTATCTCGGGGAACTTGAAGTCCTTGACTATCTCTGTAATCGAGGAGACCATATCGCTGGGAGCGTCCACGATATCCTCGGGTGAAACAGAAATGTTTTCAACAGATACCCTGTAACCTTCGCCGTATTTGGAGAACAGGACCACGTTCTCGTCGGTGAGATGTATGTAGGCGGATTCACCTGCGGCATCAAACTTGATGAGATTCTCGTTGATTCCACCGTAGATGTTTACACGCTCGCCGTCTATCGTGGTGCTGATAGAAGCCTCTGCCATAACTCCCTTCAAGAGCTCTGTGAAGGATATGTTATACTCCTCAAGGCCCGATTCGATCATCTGGCCCATATTGAGACTCTGCAAGCTGTCTGCAATTATTTCTTTTTCTTCTTCGGGTGTCTTTTCTACGTCTTCATCCTCGTCATCTGGATTTATCAGAGAGCAGGAGCAGAAAAGCATTGACAAGCACATTATCAGTGATAATGCTACAAGCCAAAATGAACGTTTTTTGATAGCCATAATGAAATACCTCCATATTTCAAGCAATTTGGTTCCAATTGCGTAATTTGCGAGGAGCTATTCAACACAGCCGCCTCACTACATGTTATTATAGCACGAACGTTGCAAAAAGTCAATATAAAATAAAAAAGACTTACATAAAAGTGCAAGTGCTGGCTTTGAGTTTTATTTCGTTTGACTCAGGCATATATTTTTATGAAACAAGCAAAAGGGGTGATAGAAATAGCAAGCACGTATAAAGAGAGGATAGGGAAAGCAGAGGGATATGCTCTCGCGTCTCAAAATATGCGCGGACTTTCTGCTGAGGAGGTGGAGAGGTCGCGTGCTGAGCATGGAGATAATAAAATGTCACGGAACAAGGGGAAAAGCTTTGCGAGGCGTTTTTTTGAAAATCTCGGAGACCCCGTCATAAAGATACTTATAGGCGCGCTCATAATAAACGTGATATTTACATTTCGTGACGCGGATTGGTTTGAGACGGGCGGAATCGCCGTGTCCATACTTCTTGCCACTTTTATATCTACTCTGTCCGAGCACGGTTCGCAGGCGGCATTTGACAGACTCAGCGAGAGCAGCGCGAGCTTTTCCTGCCGCGTGCTTCGCAGTCGAGATATAGTTGAGCTTTCGATAGATGAGGTCGTGGTCGGTGACCTTGTGCTTGTGGGCGCCGGGGAGCAGATATGCGCCGACGGGATTCTTGTGTCAGGGGAGCTTGTGACAGACCAATCGGCTATGACAGGCGAGAGCCGAGAGGTGACCAAGCGCGCGTGGAGCGGCAATGACGAGCTCGACCTCACACCCGCCTCGCCGTACTACTGCTTGCGTGGCTGTACGGTGCTATCGGGTAGCGGAATTATGCGAATTGAGAGGGTAGGAGATAGCACTATGCTTGGCGGTATCTCACGTGAGATACAGACCGAGACCAGAGAAAGTCCGCTCAAAATAAGACTTACAAAGCTCGCGCGGCAGATAAGCACGCTCGGATATATTCTGGCGGCGGTGGTTGCGCTTGTCTATCTTTTCACTACGTTTGTCGTAGACAGCGCCTTTGACGTTGAGATAATCAAATACAAGCTGCTGAGCCTTGATTTTCTGTTCTCGCATCTGTTCCACGCGCTCACTCTGGGGCTGACGGTAATAGTCGTCGCCGTGCCAGAGGGACTGCCTATGATGATAGCTGTGGTCCTATCGTCCAATATTAAAAAGATGGTCAAGGACAACGTCTTAGTCAGAAAGCCCGTGGGTATCGAGTCGGCGGGGAGTATGAATATTCTTTTTACCGACAAGACGGGAACTCTCACAGAGGGCAAGCTGTCGGTCGGGGAGATATATCTCGGAGACGGAAGGAGCTACAAGTCACTCGCCTCTCTGCCGTCGGGCGCTATCTACGACGAGCTCATTCTCGGTGCGTTTGCCAATACGTCAAGTGTTGTTGGCAGGAGGGACGGCGCTCGTCGGGCTCTCGGTGGTAACTCCACCGACCGTGCGATTCTTGAGTGCGCGCTTGCGTGCGTGCGCGAGATTCCGCGCTTTGAGGTCATAAAAAAGACCGAATTTGATAGCAACCGTAAGCTTTCTATGGCGCTTGTGTCAAGCGGGGAAACAAGGAAGCTGCTCGTGAAGGGAGCGCCCGAGAAGATACTGCCACGGTTGAGCTCCTATATCGACGAGAGGGGAGAGAGGCACGGGATGAGAGGACAGGTGCCCGAGAGCATTTGCAGGACGCTTACCGCCTCGGGCAAGCGAGTTTTAGCCATAGCTCTTGCCGACAAGCCCGAATGGAGCGGCTCGGTAGAGCGAGGAGAGCTTGGTAGCTTGACTCTCTTGTGTCTTATAACTCTTGAGGACAGGATACGTGCGGCGGCACCCGCATCGGTATCCGAACTTCGCGGCGCGGGGATACAGGTGGTGATGATAACGGGAGATAATCTCGACACCGCAAAGCATATCGCGAAGGGGTGCGGTATACTTGACGAAAAAACTCATATAGCCATAACGGGAGGCGAGCTTTCCCGCCTGACTGACGCGGAGGTCAGGGATATGCTTCCGCACCTTGCCGTCGTGGCGAGAGCTCTGCCAAACGATAAGAGCCGCCTTGTGCGCATATCACAAGAGCTTGAGCTCGTGGTGGGAATGACAGGTGACGGCATCAACGACGCTCCCGCGCTCAAGCGCGCGGACGTAGGATTTTCAATGGGAAGCGGAACACAGGTGGCAAAAGACGCAGGCGACATCATAATACTTGACAACGACCTCGCATCTATCGTCAAGGCGGTCAGATACGGCAGAAATATATTTAAGAGCATACGTAAATTTATATCACTCCAGCTCACTATGAATCTGTGTGCGGTGGGAGTGTCGGTGATATGTCCGTTTTTGGGCGTGGAGGCTCCCGTCACCGTGGTTCAGATGCTCTGGATAAATATTATAATGGATACTCTCGGAGGGCTGGCGTTTGCAGGCGAGCCCGCACTTGAGTCCTGTATGCAGGAGAGACCCAAGCGCCGAGACGAGCCTATTCTCAACGGCTATATGATAAATGAGATACTTATATCGGGGGCGGCAACCGTGGCACTTTGCGTGGCATTTTTCAGGATTCCCGAGATATGCGCGCATTATCGTTGGGCAGAGGATAACATATATCTGCTCACCGCGTTCTTTGCGCTGTTTATCTTTGCTTCGGTGTTCAACTGCTTCAACGCGCGGACCGACAGACTGAAGCTCTTTTCAAATATAGGTAAGAACAAGGGCTTTATAGGAATAATGGCGGCGGTGCTCGCCATACAGATAATCTTCGTCTACCTTGGCGGTGCGGTCTTGCGCACTGCACCTCTCACGCTCTCGGAGCTTGGATTCACCGCGCTTCTGGCGCTTCTCGTCTTTCCCGCAGATATGCTAAGAAAGCTTATATGGCGGCTTCTTTTCGGCAAGAAGGGATATTAATTGTAAAAAGTTTTCCCGCCCTTGACAAAAGGGCGGGATTTTGATACAATGTAATCGGATATATATTTATTTAAAACGAGGAATTGAGATGACTAACAAACAAAGATTTATAGACATCTTTACAAGCAAGATAAAAAGAGAGGGAGCGGACAAGCTTTTGGCATATCTGTGCTCCGAGGCGAGCGACTTTTTCACCGCCCCCGCAAGCACTCGCTTTCACGGCAGTCACGAGGGAGGACTCGTAGAGCACACTCTCAACGTGTACGATTGCCTGTGCGACATACTCAGCCGCCCCAAAATAAAAGAGGAGTACGGTATAGAGTACAGCGAGGAGAGTATTGCCATAGCCGCACTTCTGCACGACGTCTGCAAGGTGAATTTTTATAACGTCAGCTTCAGAAACGTCAAGAACGCAGAGGGCAGATGGGAATCCGTGCCATACTACACGATAGAGGACAATCTTCCTTACGGACACGGCGAAAAGTCTGTATATATCGTATCGGGATATATGAGGCTCACGCGAGACGAGGCGTTTGCTATCCGTTACCATATGGGATTTTCTGCAGATAAAGACAACGCCGGCAACGTAGGCAAGGCTATGGAGATGTTTCCACTCGCCTTCTTCCTCAACTGCGCCGACACAGAGGCGGCGTACTTTTTGGAAGGTAAATCCCATCAGGATTAAAAAGGCTTTTGTTGCCGAAAGGAGTATTTATGTCATACAGAGATGAGCTTGTGGCGGCAGCGCTCAAGGCAAGAGAGAGCTCGTATTCACCTTATTCGCATTTTCGTGTGGGAGCGGCTTTGCTTTGCTCTGACGGAGAGGTGTTCGATGGCGCTAACATTGAGAATTCCTCATTTGGAGCTACCAACTGCGCCGAGAGGACCGCGTTTTTTAGGGCTATTATGGCGGGTAAAAGAGATTTTAAGGCTATATCTATCGTGGGCGCGCCTGAGGGCGAGGATATCACGTCTATATGCGCTCCGTGTGGAATATGCCGTCAGGTGATGGCGGAGTTCTGCTCCCCTGAGTTCGAGATAATACTTTTTGACGGAAAGGATATCACGGTGAGGACTTTATCGGATATCCTGCCAGACAGCTTCAAGCTTTAATTTTCGGAGTGAGAAATGGAAGATAAAAAGAAAAAGGCGATGACATCGCCAAAATATGCGTCGGGTACGTGCGAGAGCTGTGAATTTTACGACTTTGATGAGGAATGGGACGAATACGTATGCTCAATGTCGCTCGACGAGGACGAGATGATAGACTTTCTCGGCGGCAACACGGGCCGTTGTCCGTATTACAGATATTACGACGAATACAAGAGTGTTCATAAGCAGATATAAGTAAAATTTGATTTCAGAAGGATGAAAAAATGGCAAATTCAGATAAAAAGTCAATAGATTTATTGAAGGTCATACTGTGCTCGGTAGCATTGTGCGTTCTTATGGCATTAATGCTCTCGGTGTATAGCTCTTGGGTGCCCGAAAAGGTCGCACAGCTTGAGGAAAAGGGCAATATGGACAATATGATATGGTTTGTGGAGTACGTCACGCCCATTCTGCCCGTCATCATACTTACGGCAGTGCTCTACGTATTTTACTCTAAAAAAGAGGCGTACTTACCCGTAATAACTCAAAGAGAGCAGGGATATATCACTCTTTGGGCGGCACTTTTTACTTTTTTTGTAATGCTTCCGTACGTTTACCTTATAAGTCAGGGTGAGGGCTCGGCGGAGAGCTTGGAGGAGGGAGAAGAGGTTGCAAAAACCCTTTTTGAGACCACTTTTATCTGGTTTGTGGTGCAGATAATTCCGTTTACGGCTAAAATATCATATCACTTTATGAGAGCCTCTGCCGAGGAAAAGGAGTCCCTTGAAAATGAGTAAAAAATTATGGCACAAGCTTTCAGTCGCGCTGATTTGTCTTTTGGTGTCGACGTTTCTGCTATGCGCGTGCGTGGCAAAGCCGCAACAGAACAGCGGCGGCGAGACCGAGGAGACAGATACATTTACGCCCGCCAAGGACACGGCAGAGAATAGCGAGCTTGCAAAAAGATACGCGGAATATCAGGAAAATTCCACGCTTGCGTTTGTTAATAATTCACCCGCCTCGCCTGAAAGCTTTGAGTATGAGGTGACCGAGAGTGGCGTTAAGATAATAGCGTACACGGGTGACGAGGACATAGTCGTCGTGCCCGAGAAGATAGACAGCTATGCGGTATCCGTCATAGCCTCGGGCGCGTTTTCAGACACGGGGGTGCGCGCGGTCAGTATACCTGACAGTGTTGTGAGCATAGAGCAGGGTGCGTTTTCCGATTGCGACGGACTTTCCACTCTCCGTCTGCCCTTCGTAGGCGATGGGGGAGAGTCGGCATATCTGGGATATGTATTTGGCGCGACAGAGTACGCGCAGAACGCGGTCAAGGTGCCCGCAAGTCTGGATATGGTAATAGTTGGACGCGGAGATATCGGCGAGAACGCGTTTTCGGGCTGCAAGAGCCTGTCGGCAATCATACTGCCCGACGAGACCGAGAGTATAGCGGATTTTGCCTTTTACGAGTGCTCCGACCTTGTCTTTCTCAATATGGGAGACGGAGTGGATAGCCTTGGCGCGTACGCGCTCGGATATTGCAGGTCTATTTTCTCGCTTGACCTCTCGGGTGTTCGTGAGATAGCCAAGGGGGCTCTGTTTGAGTGCGAGGGACTTAACAACGTCACTCTCGGCGGCTTTGGTGAGAGTGAGGAGAACTCTTTTCTCGGATA
The DNA here is from genome assembly GCA_904501865.1 of uncultured Clostridia bacterium. GTDB lineage: Bacteria > Bacillota > Clostridia > Oscillospirales > CAG-272 > SVTX01. The sequence goes on along the minus strand of CAJGCF010000004.1, from coordinate 31,405 downwards.
TATATTTGGTGCTGACAGTCCCGATTATAACGATGAATTTGTGCCCGCGTCTCTGCGAAGCGTAACGCTTGCCGATACGTGCACGAGTATTCCCAATCGCGCGTTCACATCTTGTAAATATATAACCTCGATAAAATTGCCCGAGACGGTAGAGCGCGTTGGAACAAGAGCGTTTTACGCGTGTCGCTCGCTTTTGGAGATATCCCTCGACGGTGTAGTGACTGTTGGTGACGATGCCTTTTTCGGTTGTGACAATCTCGTCACGGTGGAGCTTGGAGAGACACTCACAAGCCTTGGAATGCAAGCCTTTTACGGCTGTAAGGCTCTTTGCGAGATAACACTTCCGCAATCCTTTACGGCTATTGCTCCGTCCACCTTCTACGGTTGCTCGTCGCTTGTCGGTGTTGAGCTTGGCGGAGTCAAGGAAATAGGCAAGGACGCCTTTGGCGCGTGCGATTCTCTTAAGGGCGTGAAGCTTGACGGCATCACGGTAGCCGATGGCAATCAGGACTTATATATTGAAACTCAAACTGAAAAATAAAAGTAAAACGTCTCCTTTTAGCCGAGGAGACGTTTGACGTAAAGAAAAATGAAGAAAAAAGCAAAGCTGATTATAATAATTTTAGTCACGGCCGTGCTTGTGTGCGTAGTGGCGACCGCTATCTGTCTCAATTTCCATAAAATATATTTGTTTTGTGAAAGAAACGGTCTGTTTTGTCGCGAGGTAACCATAAGCGAGGTCTCTCCACAGGGCACGCGCACCCATTCGCTCTCCGAGCTTGAAGAAATGCCAAACGTCAAACTTGACCAAAGTCTGATGCTCGTAAATACGCAATATACCCTCAGTGATAGCTTTATTCCCGAGATATCAGAGTACAAGAGCACCACGGTCTTTATGAATGACTGTATGCATAGCGCTTATGCGTCACTTTCTGCCGCCGTGATGGAAAGGACAGGCAAAAAGCTTTACGTGTCAAGTGATTTCAGAAGCGCCGAGGAGCAGGAGGCTCTCTATCTTGAAGACCCGCTGACCGCCACTCGCGTGGGAGCCAGCGAGCATCAGACAGGTCTTGCGCTTGACGTGTACGTGGCGCGCTACGCCGGGGATAGCTTTATCAAGTCTCGCGCGGGCAGATTTGTAAATTCGGAGTGTTGGAAATACGGATTTATAATCCGCTATCCCTCACACGCCGAGGACGTCACGTTAATACGCTTCGAGCCGTGGCATATAAGGTACGTCGGATCGCCCCACGCCGAAATAATATACAACAATCATATCACGCTTGAGGAATACGTAACGTCTCTTGATATAGGTCAATGGTACGAGGCAAAGGGGTATTTCGTATGCCGGCAGAGCCTTGACAGCCAAGGCAGACTTGGCCTACCCGAGAGCTTTGAGAGCGCGGTCATATCCCCCGACAACACGGGATATTACATAGTAACTGTCAAAATGGACAGTCAAATTACAGAGTAAAAAATCACCGCAATTTGCGGTGATTTTTTGGATTAAAGAAGATGAGCGGGGAGATCCTCTCCAAAGCTGAATTTTTCAAAGCCGGTGTTTTCCTTGTGTCCCGTGACCTTTTCCACGGTCTCGGGCGCAACTGCGGAAAGCACGCCCGTCGTTACGGCGCGGGGCATCTTCGCCTCGGGTGCGACCTCGGGGGGCGTGAGGGTAACCGCTGACGTATCCTTTTTTGGCGTGGATCTTTTTGCGGGGGCTTTAGCCGAGGAGCTGGACTTATTGCTCTGGGTGCTCGAAGGCTTCTTTGTCGACGCGCCCGTAGATTTCTTTGTCGCCGCGCCCGTAGATTTCTTTGCCGTTGTGCTTGTCGTTTTATTTGCCTCTGTCTTGGTTGCAGCCGCTGAGGTCGCAACAAGCTCGGGGGCTATGTTTGTTTCTTGCTCGGGTTGTGTTTGCTTGGCTACTCTTTTAGTGATGCTTGATTTACCTATCGGCATATTTCTGTATCTCCTTTGCCATATCCATATATTCTCCGGCCGCGCGGCTCGATTTCTTGTATACCATAACGGGTTTACTGTTGTCCTGAGACCACTCTATCGAGCTATCTATCCTTATTATAGTCTCAAAAAGTCGCACGTTGTCGAGTGACGAGAGTGTTTCAATGGTCTGCTTAAAGTAGTTCTTGCGCTCGCTTGCCTTGGTTATCGCAATACCGAGGAGCTCAAGCGACGGGGATATGAGCTTGACCTGCTCGTAAAATTCAAACATATTTGCAAGTCCGAAAAGTCCCCACGGAGATGCCTCGACGGGAATTACAAGATAATCCGAGGCGCACATAATATTCATAGCCCAACAGCCGAGCGTTGGAGGCGCGTCTATCAGGATATAGTCATATTTGCCGGATTCCTTGAGCTTTTCAAGTCCCTTGCGGAGCACGAACTCTCTTTGCCACTTGGTAAAGAGCTGGAACTCTATTCCGCTCATAAGGGTGGAGGAGGGAATAAGGTCGAGATTTGCATATTCCGTATGTATCACAAAATCAGAAAGGTCTTTCTGCTCAACTACTCCGACGTAGAGGTTGTTGTTACTCTTTGCAAGCTCCAATGACACTTCGTCGTCGAAGAAATACAGAGTCAGATTCATCTGCATATCCGCGTCAATGAGGAGAACCTTCTTTCCAAGCGTGCTCAATGAGTATCCAACGTTTGCGCAGGTCGTGGATTTTCCGCTTCCGCCCTTGTTATTGGCAAAGCAAATTGTTTTGGTTGCAGACATATGCAGCCCTCCGTTCAGGATTTATTTGTCTTTTTACGTGCTTATTCTTGATTTAAATAGTCTATTATGCTGTCAAGCCCCTGACGCGTGTACGAGCTTACGTAGAAAAGCTTGTCCTTTTCCACGCCGCAATTTAACATCCATCTTTCCGCCATAGCGATGTTGGCGTCGGGCTTGTCTATTCCCGAAATGATGCCTATTACGTCTCGGTTGACGTGCTGCGTGCAGTTGGGCGGGAATACGCAGAACGGCTCGTTAGCGCTTACTACAAGCCCTATCACGTCCGCCTCATATGAGTAGACGGCTAATGCCGCGGCAAGCGTGTGCACCTCCGTGTATTCTCCGGGAGTGTCTATTATTGTGTCTGTATAGTTTATATATTGGGTCTTGCAGTAGTGCAGCTGCTCGCCCTTTAGCGCTTGTGTTAAGGTGGTTTTGCCAGCCGCTACGCGCCCCATTAGTATAAGTTTCTTCATTTTATTCCTTTCTTTTTCAAGATAGGATTTTGTGATAGTGAGAAGTTAGCAAATGCTACGATGGGTCGCTTTCTTGAAAGAAAGCTTGGCAAAGACCTTCCATAAATAGAAGGTCCTTTTAGGGTATCGGAGGATTCTTCTCTGAAAAATCCCTCACTGACGTTTGCGTGTTGATAAGGTATTGGACCTATCCGAGAAAGTCTATTTTAACTTAGAGTGACTTTAAGTTAAAGTTAGTAATGTCGGTTTGGTTCTATACTGTTAGGGGGGAGAATATCTCAGTAGGCTGATTTTTGTAGAAAATCAGCGTCATTATCTAACTTCTTCACTCAAGTTCTTGTCATCTCACAGACAGAGAACTTAAGAACGTTTCTGAAATAATCGGTAATAGCGGTAAAGGAAGCCTCGACGTCGGCGACCTTGCCCGTAATTATGAGAGTACCCGAAAATCTATCAACGAATCCGAGGTCTGCACCCGAGGATTTCAGAGCAATATCGGCGGTAATGACCGCGGTCTCTGCGGGACTGACGGTAAGGACACCGATAGCGGCTCTTTCATAATCGAGCTTGGGGTCGAGACCGAGCTTCTGATAGAGAGTGGGGTCAGGATTGGCGATGATATGTGCCAAGGTTATCTGACGACCCGGGACGAGCTCTTGAACTATTCTCATTTTATCTTGAAATTCAAATGAACTTGACATAATTTACCTCATTAATTTAAAGCCTTTACCCGCCGATCTGAACGTGGAGATTGGGGGCGGCGTTTTGCGCTACCGTCAAAAGCATATTCATATGCTCCGACGTGGGAGGGGCTATTCCGTCGAGCAGATAGGTCCTGCCGAGCCCCTTGTACTTGTCCTGGCCTAATCTGTGGTATGGGAGCAGGTGAAGCTCCTTGACACCGGGGAGACTTGACGCAAAACGCGCGATGGCCGATATCTCGCTCGGTGTATCGTTGAAGGTGGGCACGCAGGGGACGCGGATTATAAGTCTCTTTGCGTTCTCGGCGATATATCTTGCGTTTTGAAGTATCTGCTCGTTAGGTCTGCCCGTGAATTCACGGTGCTTTGAACTGTCCATGTGCTTTATGTCCATCAAAAAGCAATCTACGTGAGGCAAGAGCCTCTGTACTACGTCACGATTGGCAAATGCCGTTGTTTCTATCGCGGTATTGAAGCCGTATTCGTGGCAAGCACGTAAAAGCGCCTCGGAGAAATCAGGTTGCGCCATACATTCGCCGCCCGAAAGAGTGATACCTCCGCCCGAACGAGCGTAATATATGCGGTCCTTGGATATCTCCGCCATAACCTCGGCTACCGTTACGTCTCTGCCAATAATCTCACTTTTGCCGCCACGTATCATGGCCTGTACGTCGTATTCCTGCGACTCGGGGTTACAGCACCAACGGCAACGCAGGTAACAGCCCTTTAGGAAGACTATGCTTCTGATGCCCTGACCGTCGTGGATGGAATATCTCTGTATGTCGAATATTCGCCCCGTTTGCTCGTATATGTTCGGTGTCATCACTTTTTCTCCTTTCTTTTAGCAGTTAGTAGTTAGCAGTTAGTAGTTAGTAGTTAGTAGTTAGCAGTTAGTAGTTGGTAGTTAGTAGTTAGTAGTTAGCAGTTAGTAGTTAGTAGTTAGTAAATGCAACGATGGGTCGCTTTTTAGGAAAAAGCTCCGCAAAAACTTACATAAATAAAAGGTCCTTTTAGGGTGTCGGAGGATTTTTCTCCGAAAAATCCCTCACTGACGTTTTTGCATTGATAAGGTATTGAAACTACCGGAAAAAGTCTATTTTAGCTTAAAGTTTCTTTAAGTTAAAATTAGATATGTCGGTTGGGTTATATACTACGGGGTGTATTTCACCTCAGCATCACTTCACGGCGATTAGAACCCCAAATATTGCGGAAGTTTCTTTGCTGATTGCCAAGGGAAATTGAGCTTTCGTTTCCAAAAAAGCAGGAAAACCTCTGCGTTAACTAACTATCTTAAAGCCCTGATTGCTCTGTACGGTTGATAATATCGTCCTGAAGCGATCGTGATAGCGTTGTAAAGAGAGCGCTATATCCTGCGACTCTTACAACGAGGTTCTTATACTTTTCGGGATTAGCCTGAGCGTCAAGTAGAGTTTCCTTGGAAACCACGTTATATTGAACGTGCATACCCTTCTGATCGAAGTAACCGCGCAGATAAGCCACGAATTTTTCGAGACCACCCATACCCGCGAGTGCAGAGGGATGGAATTTTTGGTTAAAGAGAGTGCCGTTTGAAGCAATACCGTGGTCGAGACGGGCAACGGAGTTAGCCGTTGCGGTGGGGCCCTTGACGTCTCTGCCGGATGCGGGACCTACGCCGTCGGCGATAGGAGTAAATGCAAGTCTGCCGTCGGGAGTAGCGCCCGTCTGATATCCGAGCGGAACGTTTGCCGATACGGGATAGAGGCCCGCCTGGAACATGCCGCCTCTGTTATTGGTAAAGCTTTCAAAGGGCTTTGTATAGGTATTACCGACGATACGGGCGAAGTCGTCTACCTCGGGGATATCGTTGCCGTACTTGGGAAGTTCGGCAATCATATCAAGCATTTCCTGATATCTTGCCTTCTTGTCCGCGGAAACGGTAGCCGCGGTGGTAAGGTTTTCGTATATATCCTTGATGACGCTCTCGGTCACGTTGATACCCTGTGCGGCGAGCTGCTTTGAGACCTCAATGGTGAGCTCAAGCGCCTTTTTGGGAATGATACCCTTGCCGAAGTTGTCGGCGAGCGCCTGCTTAAGCTCTGCCATAGATATCTTCTTCTGCTCGAACACGAGTGTTTTGACGGCGAGGAGCGCGTCGGTCATATTAGCGATACCGAAGCCCTGAGGGCCTGTAAAGTTATAGTGAGCTCCGCCTTCCTGGAGGCTTACACCTCTTTCGATGCAGTCGTTGCACAGGCAGGACTGGAAGGGCAGAGGACAACGAACGGAATGAGCGTAGTCGACGGCATTGTCGGCGTGGACCATCATTTCTATCATATTAAGCTGCTGAGCCTGATAAGCGTCGAAGAACTGTTCAAATGACGTCATCTTTTCAACGTCGCCCGTCTGTAAGCCTATAAGCTCGCCCTTGTCGTATCCGTTTGAGAACACAAGCTCAAGAGGACGGCACATATTGAAAAACGCGGCATCGTGCCAGCCATCGGTACGAGCACCCTTCTGGGGCTCAACGCAACCGATAATGCAATAGTCACGCGCATCTGCGAGAGTAAGACCTCTTGCCATTATAGACGGGATAATGACCTCGTCGTTGTAGAAGGCGGGAACGCCCAATCCTTCACGGGTAACCGATGCTGCCTTGATAAGCAGGTCGTGGGGAGTCTTGTTCCATACTCGGATAGAAAGGGAAGGCTGGGGGAGACGGACGTGCATAGTCGCCTCCATGCACATATAGGACAGCTCGTTAGTGACGTCCACGCCGTCCTCGTTCTGACCGCCGACTATGAGGTTCTGGAACAGACCGTAGCCCGCAAAGCCCTCTGCCGACGCGGCATCTCTGACCTTGTTGAGATCATTGAGCTTGACCCAGATACAGTCGATGTACTCCTGAGCAGACTCAAGTGTTTCTGCTCCACTGCTTATATCCTGCTTGAACAGAGGATACATATATTGATCAAAGCGTCCGGGGGATATTGAGTGTCCGCTGGATTCGCACTGAAGGAGCTGCTGAATAAACCAGAACGCCTGACAAGCCTCGTAGAAATTGCGCGCGGGCTTGGCTGGCACTCTCTGACAGGTCTCGGCTATTCTCAAAAGCTCGGCGCGTCTTGTACTGTCGGGGCAGGAGGCTGCCTCCTGACGCGCAAGAGAGGAATATCTCCGGGCATAAGCCGAGACTGCCTCGCAGCTCTCGATAGCTGCCTCAAGGAAAGCCTTGCGGCGCAAGTAATCTCCGTTACCTATGTAGAGCTTGGCGAGCGCCTCCTTTATCTCGGAGATAACGCCCTCAAGTCCCTTATATATGACCTTTTGGTAGTCTACGTTGATGTGTCCGATGCCGTTATAGAAATAGTTTCCGACGGTAAATACGCCGTGATTGAGGAAGACGTCAAGAACCTTCTCGTCCATGCTCTCGGCGGCGAGGTCGCTGACGGTCTTGCCCTTCCAATAGGGGTAGACTGCCTTAAGTCTCTCCACGGTAGAGGGAGATATGTAGAAGGGGTCTGCCTCACGTGTAGCCACGGTGTCGTATTCCTTCTCAAGCCACTCAAAAGAATATTCGGGGAAGGTCTGACAACCTCGGGGAGCTATGGAGTTGCTTCCTACGATGAGCTCTTCGGGGCGAATAACTATCGGAATGTTCTCAAGTATATGACGGAACGCGGCAGAGCGTCTTTTGATGATAGGAAGTCCCTCGGTCGCCTTATAGCTTTCCGTCACGAGCTCGGCTCTGTCAGCCTCTATTTCGGGCATATTGGCGTAAAGATGGTCAATAAGCCTCTGTATTCTCGGACTCTTTTTTATTACAAATTTAATGTTATCCATTAAAGTCATCTCCGTTCAAATAAAGTTTTTTGCGTCTGTGCACCTTATATCTGCTCCCAGAGAAGCTCGTGGGGAGCGGCTATGACAGAGGAGTTATAGAAAACTCCTTGGTCAACGGCGTGCTTAACGCCCGCATCAACTGCGGCAGAGACGTCGCCGACCTCACCTGTGATAAGGCAGACACCCTTGCCGCCCATACCTCTTGAGGTACGGAGCTCAAATATAGACACCCTTGCGGTCTTGACCGCGATATCCGCTGCCTTGATGATGGACGCGGCGGAATAAGTCTCTATAATGCCAAGGCTTCCTTTTTTCTCCGCGGGCTCGGTGCCGAAAAGAGCCGTCACGACCTGAGGGTCGATACGTCCCATAATGGAGACGTCGACTATCTTGTCGTCGTATCTTTCCTTAACGTGATCGACTGCGCTGGTCACGTTGGAGATAGTTCCCGTGAGGATTATCTCGTATTTACCTGGGCAGGCGGGACGGGCAGAGATAAGACTGATGCCCGCGCTTTTGAGCGCGGCGTCGGTTGCCTCAATGCCCTTTGCGATGCTTTTAAGCTCAATAACACCTATTGCCTGATACATTTATGTAATCCAATACCTTTCTCTACTAATATTGCGAATTATGCCTCTATAACTATTTTGGCGGGGTCAACGGACACCACGGTTCCGCTGATGGACGCGTGCTGGGCGACTGACAAGCCTTTGCCGCACTCTGCGACAAGCTGTCCTGCCTTGACCTTGTCGCCCACCTTGACCACAGGAGACGCAGGTGCACCTATGTGTTGAGACGTAAGTATCTCAACTCGCTCTGCCTTGAGCTTTTTGGGGATAAATCTGGGTACGACGTCGTATTTTCGCACACCGATCATATCCTCCCATCTCTCAGAGCTTATCATACGGTAGGGGCGTTCGGGGGACACGGGCCATTCTTTGCCGTCGGGCTCGAAGCGTGTCTTGGTTTTTGCGAGTATGCCCTTGAGGTGCAAAATAACGTCCTTTGGCGATATGTCCTGACAGCAGACCTCGGCGCAAACTCCGCACGAGCAACAAAGAGAAGCCGTCTTTATAAGTTCGGGGTGGTCTGAGACGGCACTGTTGAGAGATGCTCTTATCATCTTGTGAGGCTCTATGGGGTAGCCGAGCGCGCGCCTCGGGCACATTTCAGTGCATCTGACACAGCCACAGCAGGCAGAAGCCGCGCGGCGAAGCATATCGTCCATAGCCACCTGCTTGTTTTTTACGCATCTCGTCTCATCGGGGAGCACAAGCACTCCCTTGGTGGTCTTGGTTATGATGGCATTGCGATAATTTTTTATCTTTCCCATTGAGGGACCGCCGTCAAAGAGCACTTGATGCTCGCCGACCTCAATGCCAAGTGTGTCGAAAAGCTCGGATACTCTCATACCGAGAGGCACCTTTACCACGTATCTGTCGGGCAGGTCACCACCCACCGTCACCCATTTTTCCGTTACGGGTGAGTTACCGGTTATCGCGTTATATATGTTGTAGACTGTCTCGGCGTTAAAAACTATAACGCCTACGGATATGGGGAGCGCTCCGGGAGCCACTCTGCGTCCGGTCGCCTCGTATATCAGACCTATCTCGTCGCCTATGGGGTAGACGTTGGGGATGATCTTGACCGCAACGTTTTCAGCAAGAGCCTGACCGTCCGAGTAGCTGAGCATAGCCGCTCTGTGCGCCTTGATGACAAGGAGCGCTTGTTTTATGCCTGTCTCGGAGAGAATTACTTTGATGCCCTCAACTATTTTTGTAATCTCCTCCTGCAGAAGCATGTAATCCGTGTAAAGAAGCGGCTCACACTCGGCGCAGTTGACGCAAATAAGATCTGCGCCCTCGGCAAGCTTTGCGTAAGCAGGGAAGCCTGCGCCGCCCGCGCCTACTATGCCGGCATTCTGCAACAATGTTTTTATATCTGATATGGGCATTTTTCTTTACCGAGCTTGCGCTTCCTTTCTGATTATTTGAAGGGAAATACTACAGTTTTACGTGGAAATTGTCTAAATCGCCCGCAAAACTAAATTTGTTGTTTAGAAACAAATGGAACGTTAATTATTGATTCTTGTCGACTACTCCGATGACTACCGCGTCGACTGCGGCGTTGGGATCGCCGAGCGCCATTCTTGCGCTGGAACCCGTAGTCACAAGGACCTCCTCGCCGATGCCCGCACTTACTGTTCTGTCCACCGCTACTATGTACTTATCGGTGAGCTGAGCGTTTTCTATAAGTCTGATCTCAAGGAACTTGAAGCCTACGAGCTTATCGAGCTTGTTGGTGGAAACTATGTTTCCGATAACTTTTCCTCTTAACATAACTAAATATACCTCTTTTATATTTTAATCTTTTGCAACTGTTACTGTGGAGCCGTTCTTAAAGCCGACCGCGTTTGCATCGTCGGTATCGACGTGCATTTCAAGTCTGAACTGCTCGTGAACTCTGACCTGAACGTCAAACCAGCGAGCTCTCTTTGTTCCGCTCATAGCGTCAACGTTGATGTAGTCGCCGTCACGCACTCCAAAGCGAGACGCGTCGGCAGGGCTCATGTGAATGTGTCTGTTTGCGATGATACAGCCCTCGTTGAGCTGAACTATGCCTCGGGGACCTATGATAGTGATAGGCGCCGAGCCACTAAGGCTACCCGACTCTCTTACGGGGGGCTTTACCTTGAGCACGTACGAGTCTGTTACCGAGATCTCGACCTGACTTGCCTTACGGAGCGGACCGAGCACTCTGACACCCTCAATAGAACGCATTGAAGGTCCTACTATTGTAAGAGTCTCCTTGCAGGCGTACTGACCGGGTTGTGAGAGGTCCTTGAGGTGCGTGAGCTCGTAGCCCTTGCCGAAAAGTATCTCAAGATGCTCTCTCGTGAGGTGTATATGGCGGTTTGAAATGCCAACGGGGATCTCGTAGCCGCTCTTTTCCGCTGCCGCGGAGGCGACGGAGGGACAGGTCGAGCTTGTCGACATCTCGGATACTATCTTTTTGACGATAGCTTCTATTTCAATGCTTGAAATGCTCATAAAGAGTTGAACTCCTTTCGATTTATGCGATAATTTTCTTATGAACAGACTTTCCTTGAGAAAGGGAAGCACATTCATAGGAAAATTATCATTTTTTTGTTTGACGGGTTCTCCGTGTCCCGCCCGATTGCTTCGGGCAGGACACGACGGCATTCTTTAAAGCGTGCCGCGCTTCTCGGCGAATATTAGCCGAGTGTGGGGAGAAGCTTGTTAACGTCGGTGTGAGGTCTGGGAATAACGTGAGTTGCGATAACCTCGCCGAGAGCGGAAGCAGCAGCGCCGCCTGCCTCAACAGCAGCCTTTACCGCGCCAACGTCTCCGCGAACCATAACGGATACGAGTCCGCTACCGATCTTCTCGGAGCCGATGAGCTGTACGTTAGCAGCCTTAACCATAGCATCTGCTGCCTCGATAGCAGCTACAAGTCCTCTGGTCTCTACCATTCCAAGTGCTTCATTCATGATAAAATTCTCCTTTTTGGATTAATTTTTTAAAATTTTATTGTACGGGAAATCCCGTTGCTTGTAATTTTGATATGTCAGGTCGGAATCAGATACCCTTATCCGTTTTGACGAATCTCATTATGTCGGGGTGGGGGCGCGCGATAACCTCCTGGCACATAACGTGTCCCACTGCCTGTGCGGCTTCGACTCCCGCTTCAAGAGCGGCGGTAACTGCCGAAACAGTACCTTCAACGACAACTGTCACAAGTCTTCCGCCCAAGCGCTTTTCGACGTGGATAAGTCTCACGTCGGCGGCCTTGACCATAGCGTCAAGTCCGACTATGGCTGTCACCATAGCTTGAACTTCGAGAAGTGCGATAGCTTTTTCCATAATTAAGTAAATCCTTTACAGAACTGAGAAAATCTCTTTGTTATATTACTTAAGAGTAGGGAGAAGCTTGTCAACGTCGGTGTGAGGTCTGGGGATAACGTGAGTAGCAATGACCTCGCCGAGTCTGCAAGCAGCGGCGCCGCCTGCCTCAACAGCAGCCTTTACTGCGCCAACGTCTCCGCGAACCATAACGGATACGAGTCCGCTACCGATCTTCTCAGAGCCGATAAGCTGTACGTTAGCTGCCTTTACCATAGCATCCGCTGCCTCGATAGCAGCTACAAGTCCTCTGGTCTCTACCATTCCGAGTGCTTCATTCATAATTGTGATCTCCTTTTTATTTTCAAATATTTTTTAAAACTTGTTTATAATAGGGACTTATTTGTCCATATTTCTGAGTTTGTCCTTACCTGTTGCGGTAAGATCTGCGAACCACTGTACCTGATCGTCAAGTCCTGCTATCATTTTTGAGGTGATATACAGGTCGCGGCGCTTTGCTTCCTCAACGCCGGCATCAAGAGCCGACTGGACTGCTCCCGCGTTTCCCTGAAACTTGACTACCATAACCAGCGGCACCGCGCATTGCTCTGCGTTTGCAGGCTTGTTTTTGTCAATTGCTACGACCTTGACGTCGGCGGTCTTTGCCACCAAGTCGGCCACGACTATCGCCGTGGTGTAGCCGTAGACCTCAATCATACCGAGTGCTGCCATAACCGACCTCTATCAATTGTCATTGATATAGCAGATCTTGATACCCTTTTGAGCCACGTTGGTCTCCATAGCCTCGTTCATCTTGTCGAGAGGGAAGGAGTGGGTGATAAGATCCTCTATCGGAATGTTCATCTCGCGGCACTGCTTGAGGAACGCGATGGTCTTGGGATAATCCTCTGCGGAGTAGTCCCAGGAGCCTACGATGTCGATCTCCTTGTTGCACATAGCAACGTGGGGGTTGATTTGGTATTCTCCGTTATTTACGAAGAAGCCCATCTCGCACATACCGCCTCCGCGGCGAATGTAGCTGTAAATGTCGGCAGCCGCGATGGGAGCACCCGTGCACTGATAAGCGAAATCAACGCCTACTCCGTTTGCCACCGCCTGAACCTTGGATACTCTCTTCTCAAGAGTATCCTCGTCGGGACGCTTGAAGCAGACAGTGGTCTTTGCACCCATCTTTTCTGCTACGCGGAGTCTGTCCTCGTTACCGTCTACCGCGATAATATGGTTGATACCTGCTGCGCGGAGAACGGTTATCATAACCAGACCTACGGGTCCGCAGCCCTGAACCAGAACCTTGGAGCCGAAATTGAGAAGTCCTGTCTTCTGTCCGCGCTCAAGAGCGTGAACGCAAACGCACGCGAGCTCAAGTATCATTCTCTGCTTGAGGTCGAGGTCGTTTACCTCAAAGTAGGTAACTCCGTATCCACCCTTGATGACCATATAGTCCGCGAACCAACCGTTTACTCGGTTGCCCTCTGCCTGACCTCTCTTGTCACCGATAAGACCGAAAACGCCCTGATTGTCACAGAGGTTTGTTCTGCCGGGGGTCATACGGCAGGTGTAGCACTCGCCGCAGTTGGTAACAGAGGTCACTATTTTGTCGCCGACCTTGAGGGGCTTGCCCGCGGTGTCGCACTTGACGTTCTTGCCGAGGCTCACTACCTCACCCGTGCCCTCGTGTCCGAGGATTACGGGGATAAGGCCGAAGGGGTCCATCTTCCACTCGTGAACGTCGGTTCCGCAGATGCCCGCGCCTTCAACACGCACGAGAATATCGTCGTCGCCGAGCTCGGGAATGGGGAGTTCCTGAACTTCTATCTTTTTAGGACCTGTAAGCATTGCTACGCGAGCCGTCTTAGGTATGGGACCTGCGCTTCTTGCGGACGTTGAGCCCATGGAGCTTATCACGGAGCGTACTATGCTTTCGATCTGAGAAGCTGTGATATCCATTTCTTATGTATCCTTTCGTAGATTAACTGTTGAGTGAAATTTTTTTGGCACAATGATCTTGCGATGGAAGATCTTCCGCACCTTTTCACTCTTTGCTTCTAATTTATATTATTCTGAAGCTGTCCACCATGACGCAGCGGCGCTTTCTCGTGAACGAGCGAGCCGAGGTGATACCCTCACCCGTAGGACCTGCGATGGTAAAGGTCGTATGTCCTTCTCCGCCAAAGCCTATTCCCGCGTAAGAGGGAGCGTTCTTGACGAAGATGGTGGTCTCAACCGCACGGGCAAATGCCGTTAGATTGTCTATGTTCTTGGAGTGCATATGAGCGGTGTGACGGTTACCGTGCTCTGCCTTGACTGCCTTGTCGATAGCCTCGTCGATATCCTTGACTCTGACTATACCGAGAATAGGCATCATAAGCTCCTCCTGAACAAAATCGTGCTCGAAGGGCACCTCTGCGATAGCGCAGCGTATCTCGGGACCTACCTTGAGGCCTATCTTCTCAAGGATAACTCGGCAGTCGCGTCCGACGCAGTCGCGGTTGACTATTTTTGATACCTTGCCGTCCTTGCCCGTCTTTTCGACGAGGACTACCTTTGCAAGCTCGTCTGCCTGAGCGCGAGTAAGCTTGATACAGCCGTTTTTCTGCATGCCCGCGACAAGTCTGTCCGCGACGTTGTCAAAGACGAAGACCTCCTTTTCGGCGATGCAGGGAAGGTTGTTGTCAAAGGTACAGCCGTCGATGATATCCTTTGCGGCCTTATCTATATCGGCGGTATCGTCAACTATTACGGGGGGATTTCCCGCGCCCGCGCCGATAGCCTTCTTGCCCGAGGACAGAACCGCTTTTACGACTCCGGGACCTCCCGTACAGACGAGAAGCTTTATTGACGGGTGCTTATACATAACGCTCGCGGTGTCGAGTGTGGGCTTTACCACACTGGCTACGAGCACGGGAGGACCGCCTGCTCCCGCTACCGCGCGGTTGACAAGGTCAACAGCGTAGTTGGAGGTGGCGATAGCACCGGGGTGTGGGTTGAATACAACGCCGTTTCCTGCTGCTATCATGCCTATACTGTTACAAATTACTGTTTCGGAGGGATTGGTAGAGGGGGTTATAGCTCCTACTACTCCGAAGGGAGCCATCTCGGTGAGAGTCAAGCCGCAGTCACCTGTTCGTGCCTCCTCGATGATGTCCTCTGTTCCGGGAGTCTTGTCGGCAACAAGCTTATGCTTTGCGGTCTTGTGGTCGACGCGTCCCATCTTTGTCTCGGCAACTCCGAGCTCTGCCATAATGTGAGCCTCTGCTCTTGTAAAAGCTCTTATCGCCGTGATTATTTTTTCTCTGTCCGCCACGGACATTGAACGAACCGCTCTATAGCCTGCGTTTGCTACCTCGATGGCTTCTTCCATAGTAGCGTAAACACCGACAAGCTTTCGTCCTTTGTACTGTGTGGAGTCCCAATCCTTCAGAGGTCCTGCCGCTTGAGCGGAAGGTTTTTTAAATTCCGAGACGACACGAGCAACTATTTCGTTAACTTGTGCGTCTGTGAGGTTAAGTGCCATGTTGGGTTCTCCTTTCTCAAAAATTCGAGATGCTTCGGATTATTTTCCGAGAGCCGCGAGAACTTTTCTTGTTATCTCTGCAACTGTTGCGTCGTCAGCGCTTGCCGAGTGAGAGCCGCAGGAGCAGCTTCCGCTGTGATCCTTGCACTTGCAGTTAGCAGTGCCGTTGTTGGGGCAGGTCTTGCAGCCGGGATGTTTGCCGGGAAGTCCCATCTTCTTACGAAGCTCCATAAGTCTCTCGAGCTCGTGGCAGGAAATCTCGTCTATGCGGCTGTTAGCGCCTGCGCCTATCTGACGTGCGTAAAGGTTTATCTTCGCGTTGAACTCTACCTCTTCCATAGTAAAGCAAGCGCGGAGAAGTGTGTTACCTACTGTGAGCGCGCCGTGGTTCTTGAGAAGGAATGCGTCGTGCTGCTGAATGTAGGGCATAAGGGACTCGGGTATCTCCATAGTGGAGGGCATACCGTAGTCACAGGTAGGAACGTTTCCTATTGTGAGAATAGCCTCGGGGAGTATGTACTGGTCAAGCTCGACACCTGCTACGGTAAACGCGGTAGCTACGGGAGGATGAGCGTGAACGACAGCGTTTACGTCGGGACGCTCCTGATAAACTCTCATGTGCATCTTTATCTCGGAGGAGGGGTTGAGTCTTCCCTCGATCTTGTTTCCGTTGCCGTCGATCTTGATTATCATATCGGGGGTCATATAGCCTTTTGAAACGCCCGTAGGAGTGCAGTAGTACTCGTTGGGGCCGACCTTGACGGAGATGTTACCGTCGTTTGCGGCTACGAAGCCGTGGTAGTAGATTCTCTTACCGATGTCACAGATTTCTTTTTTGATTTCAAAAGGTGACTTTGCAATTGCCATTTTCTTGTAATCCTTTCGTGTGAATTATATAAATTTTTTAAAAATCAAATTACTTAACGATATCGTAGGTGTCGGAAGCTATCATATATTCCTCGTCGGTGGGGATAACTACTACCTTTACCTTGGAATCGGGAGCGCTGATGACGATGTTCTCTCCGCGAGGACCGTTCATATTAGCGTTCTCATCCATCTTGATACCGAGGTATTCCATGTTGTCTCCGATGAGCTGACGGCTACGGCTGTCGTTTTCGCCAAGTCCCGCCGTGAAGATGAGAACGTCGATGCCGTTCATCTCAGCTACGTAGGAACCGATTATCTTCTTTGCGTTGTGTACGAGGAGGTCCATAGCAAGCTGTGCTCTCTCGTTGCCCTCATCTGCAGCCGCCCAGACGTAACGCGCGTCGTTGGATACGCCCGAAACTCCGAGAAGACCTGATTTCTTATTGAGCGAGTCGTTGACCTCGGAGACGCTCATGCCGCTCTGCTCGCAGACGTAAGATACAATAGAGGGGTCGATAGTGCCGCAGCGAGTACCCATAGGCAGACCCTCCTGAGGAGTGAAGCCCATAGACGTATCAACTGCCTTGCCGCAATCCACGGCGGTTATTGATGATCCCGAGCCGATGTGGCAGGAGACTATCTTTGTCTTGTTGTAGTCGAGTCCGAGGAACTCACAAGCCTTTGCCGATACGAAGCGGTGAGACGTGCCGTGGAAACCGTAGCGGCGAACGCCGTAATTCTCATACCACTCGTAAGGAAGGGGATAGATGTAGGATTTCTTATCGAAGCCCGAGTAGAAGGAGGTGTCAAACACTCCGACGTGGGGAATATTCGACATTATAGCCTTACAAGCCGCAACGCCCTTGAGAGCGGGAGGGCCGTGCAGGGGATTTATCGGGATGATGGACTCGATGTACTTTATCTCCTCCTCGCCGAGCACGCAGGACTTTGTAAGCTTACCTCCGTGTGCGAATCTGTGACCTACCGCGCTTATCTCATCGACACTTGCGATGACACCGAGCTCAGGGTCGGTAAGGAGCTTGAGCACGAGGGCAATAGCCTCGTTGTGAGTCGGCATAGGATAGTCGATCTCGTAGTTTTCTTTGCCGGGACGCTTGTGAGTGATAGCACCCGTAAGACCGATCTTTTCGCAAAGACCCTTAGCGAGCACCGCACCCGTCTCCATATCAAAGAGCTGATATTTGAGGGAGCTGCTTCCGGCGTTGATGACCAGAATTTTCATAGGCTGTGACTTTCCTTTCTTCCGTCCTCGGAGAGCAATCCGAGAGGATATAAAATATGTTAAATTTTTGTCAGAGTTTATGGTGCTTTGCCTTTGCGGCAAACAACATTTTTTCCTGAGTATATTATACCAAATTTTTCGAAAAAATGCAATAGTTTTGTTTAAAGCCGACTGTGAATAATGCACTAATTTTACATAGCATTTCTTGGCATATTTTATAAAAAATGCCAATGACAAAAATTTGACAAGATTCTGTGACAAATAATTAACAATTCACCCCTAAAAAAAGTTAATATTCCCAATTATTACAAGTTAATACAAAAAATTACACAAAGCCTTTTGTCCCGCCTAATTTTGAAATAATAATGATAAAATTTGTAAAATCTATTGTAAAAGTATCTAAAATTTGTTATAATATCCTTATATGTACCTATACTAGCCGCTCGTACGCAGAGTCGCGCATATAGGGTGCAAGTAGCTTGAAAAAGAATACATATAATATAAATAAGGAAGGCACGTTGCCCATTCGCAGCGTGTAGGGTGAGAAAAATGGAAAATCAGAAGCCTAAATTTTATATAACCACGGCAATAGCCTACGCGTCGAGAAAGCCGCACTTCGGCAACACGTACGAGGCTATAATGACGGACGCAGTTGCGAGATACAAAAAGGCGAGAGGCTACGACGTATTTTTCTGTACGGGTACGGATGAACACGGACAGAAGATAGAGAATCTGGCTCTTGAGGCTGGCATTACGCCCAAGCAATACGTGGACGGAGTAGCGGGCGAGATACGCGAGCTCTGGGATAAGATGAACGTGGACTACGACCACTTTATCCGCACCACCGACGACTATCACGAAGCGACAGTCTCCAAGATATTCAAGAGATTCTACGAGCAGGGAGATATATATAAGAGTACTTACGAGGGCTGGTATTGCACGCCCTGCGAGTCCTTCTTTACCGAAACCCAGGCAGAGGGCGGCAAGTGCCCCGACTGCGGCCGTCCTGTAGAGAGGGCGAGCGAGGAGGCATACTTCTTCAAGATGAGCAAGTACGCCGACAGACTTATGAAGCACATTGAGGACACTCCCTCGTTCATTCAGCCCGAGTCGAGAAAGAAGGAGATGGTCAACAACTTCCTCAAGGCAGGCCTTCAGGACCTTTGCGTGTCGCGCACCTCGTTCAAGTGGGGAATACCCGTTGACTTTGACTCAAAGCACGTTATCTACGTCTGGCTCGACGCGCTGACCAACTATATCACGGCTATCGGCTATGACCCCGACAAGAGCTTTGAGGAGCAGTCGGAGAAATTCAAGAAATGGTGGCCCTGCGATATCCACGTAATAGGAAAGGATATCCTTCGTTTCCACACAATCTATTGGCCTATATTCCTTATGGCGCTTGACATTCCGCTTCCCAAGCAGATATTCGGTCACCCCTGGTTCAACTTTGGCGCGGATAAGATGTCAAAGTCTCGCGGCAACGTAATATATGCCGACGAGCTTGCCGAGAGATTCGGAATAGACGGAGTGAGATACTATGCCCTTTCCGAGATGCCCTTCGGAAGCGACGGAAGCATAACCTACGAGTCGGTAATTAAACGATATAACACTGACCTTGTAAATAATCTCGGAAATCTTGTCAAGCGTACGCTGGATATGCAGAAAAAGTACTTTGACAAGATAGTTCAGGCTCCCGCCGCGCCCGACGTGCTTGATGCAGAGCTCATAATGGCGGCTGTCAAGGCATACGACGGGGTTATCAGGAATATGGATGAGCTCCGCGTGGCAGACGCACTTGACTGTATATTCGAGATGCTCTCAAGAGCAAACAAATACATTGACGAAACTACTCCCTGGACGCTCGCGAAGGACGAGAGCCAGAGAGCAAGACTTGGCACGGTGCTCTACAATCTGCTTGAGGCGATACGTTGGGGCGCGGTGATGCTTCACCCCTTTATTCCCGCTACGTCCGAGGAGATACTCGCGACGATAGGCACTGATAAGACGGGCTTTGACACCATAGGCCGCTCTGAGCTCTTCTCGGGTATATGCGAGGGCAGCGTTGTAGGAGATTCGAGAGTAATGTTCGCGAGAATAGACGAGGCAAAGATGCTCTCCGAGCTTGAAGCCGAGATGGCGGCAAAGCGCGCGGCGGCAGAAGCGGCAGCCAAGGCAGACACTGTGCCCGAGCGCCCCGAGGGCTGTGCTATGATAGGCATAGACGACTTTATGGCGGTCGAGCTCCGCACGGCAAAGATACTTGAGTGCGAGAAGGTTCCGAAGGCGAAGAAGCTGCTCAAGCTCAAGATAGACCTCGGATACGAGCAGAGACAGGTGGTGTCGGGAATTGCCAAATGGTATGCTCCCGAGGAGCTTGTGGGCAAAAAGATAATCGTAGTGGCAAATCTAAAGCCCGCTACGCTTTGCGGAATAGAATCAAACGGAATGATACTTGCGTCAGGCGAGGAGACCGTCCGAGTGATATTCCTTGACCCCACAACACCGCTTGGGGAAAGAGTAAGATAAATAGCTTGGTGGGGCAGGAGTCTTTTTGGCGCTCTTGCCCCACGCGCCGTATTTTTTGAGAGCTTAAAAAATTTTTTGAGAAATTTTAGTAAAAAGTGTAACCAAACCATAAAGAAGGGCGACATATTGGTTGAAGCCCAAAGAAGATAGGAGGTTTTGGATCTGCCATGGAGGATTGCAGGATCGTTGATCTATATTGGGCACGGAATGAGGACGCTATAGTGGAATCCGACAAAAAATACGGTCGGATGCTCAGTGCGCTTGCCTATTCGCTCCTGTCCTCGCGCGAGGACGCGGAGGAGTGCGTGAACGATACTTATCTGGACGCTTGGGGCGCTATGCCCGATGCTCGACCGACGTATCTCGGAGCTTTTCTCTCAAAGATAACCAGACGCATATCAATAGACCGCTTCCGCAGTATGCACAGGCAGAGCAGGGGAGGAATACATAACCTCTGCGACGAGCTTTCCGAGTGCATACCCGCCGCCGATGACTTTGAGAGTGAATACGAGAGGGGCAGGCTTGCCGATGCGCTTAACAGATTTCTCTACTTGCAGAGCGAGGAGAGGAGAGCCATATTCATTCTGCGCTACTTTTATTCGCGGTCGACGACCGAGATATCCCTTCAAGTAAAGGTCGGGGAATCAAAGGTCAAGACCACGCTTTTCCGCATGCGTAAGCAGTTGAGGGGATTTTTGGAGGAGCAGGAGCTGTTATGAATAACAAAAAAATGAAAAAAGCCGAATACCTGCTATCTGAGATAGGAGAGATAGATTCCCATCTTTTAGACGAGGCTGTCTCGTACAAGCCGAAAAAAGCCTTCTCTTATACCCGTATCGTGGTGGCGGCGTGTCTTACGGTGATTTTCGCTGTGACCGTCCTCAACGCTATGCTGGATACGCCCTTGCTTGAAAGTGTGGGAGGCAATATGAGCGGTGACGAAGCGGAGACGGCAGCTGACACGAGAGATGAGCTCGATGCGGACGACAGTGTATCGGGGATATTGACTCTTGACTCGCTTCTGGCTGACAAGGGAATGAGCGGATACGCCACTCAGACGCTGTCGGCGGATACGCTTCCGTATTTTGACGGACAGACGCACATAGTCTGGCAGAGGAGCGGAGAAGAAAGATATTACGTGAGCGAAGCGCTCACGGCGGCAGAGATAGCCGCGCTTGAGCAGGTGCTGGGCGTGGGAGACGAGGTTGGAGACAGCTCTCCCGACACTGAATATATGGTGTGGATACTTTGCGGAGACGGCAATGTAGTCTCGCCGTATCTCAAGGAGTCTGCGGGCAACGTGGGAGTCGGAGTTTTCGACTACGACCCCGAGATAATCCCTGACGAAAAGCTGATACGGGAGATAGAAAAGATACTCACCTGAACTTTCACAAACGGAGGTTACACTTATGAAAACACTCAAAATAACAAGTAAGATAATAGCGATAATTCTGGCGGCACTCACAGTGCTTACGTTTGCGGCGTGTGACGCGGCAAACGAAGATATGGAGTTTTCCGGCGAAGACGGCGGAATACTCAACTCGAACCCGAACGGGAATCCAAATTACAATTACGGCGTGATACCCGAGGGCTCTGTATCCGTGGAAGGTGCTGATGAAAACTTAACGGGCGAGGTTGGCGACGACGAGCTTGAAATGATGCCCGACGAAGATGACGGCGCCTCCGCGAGTAAGCCCCAGAGTCCCACGTTTGCCGAGAATCCCTTTGTAAACACGGCAGACAATAACACGTCTACCTTCTCGGCGGACGTTGACACGGCATCATATTCCTATTTCCGCAAGCTCATAAATCTGGGCTACGGAATAGAGGAGCTTAAATATTCGGGAGCGGCATTCAGAGCCGAGGAGTTCATAAACTACTTTGATTACAACGTATCCGAGCCCGCCGAGGGACAGCTTTTCGGTGTGGAGCACACGCTGTATCCGTGTCCGTGGAATCAGGAAAATCTGCTTCTCCGCGTATCGCTTCAGGCAGAGAAGGCAGATGTCAGCGCGGGCAATAACCTCGTGTTCCTCATAGACGTTTCGGGCTCTATGAGCTCGCAGGATAAGCTTCCTCTTCTCAAGCGTGCCTTTTCCTATCTCGTGTCTAACCTGACCGAAAACGACGTAGTCTCCATAGTTACCTATTCGGGCAAGGAGGCTGTCGTGCTTGACGGCGCGGAGGGACAGAAGTCCGAGGCTATTATGAACGCGATAAATGGACTCGTGGCATCGGGCTCCACCAACGGCGAGGCGGGACTGACACGTGCGTATCAGCTTGCTGAGGAGCACTATATAGAGGGCGGAAACAACCGTATAATCATGGCGTCAGACGGAGACCTTAACGTAGGAATATCCTCGGCGAGTGAGCTCACAAATTATATAGAGAACAAAAGAGACGCGGGCATATATCTGTCTGTGTTGGGATTTGGCACGGGCAACTACCGCGACGCCAATATGGAGGCTCTCGCGGATAACGGCAACGGAGTCTATTATTATATCGACGGTGAGAGCGAGGCGGAAAAGGTGTTCGGAACAGACATACTCGGAACTCTTTACACGGTTGCCGAGGACGTCAAGCTCCAGATAGAGTTCAACTCGAACGCGGTCGAGTCCTATCGCCTGATAGGATATGAGAACCGCGTGATGAACAACGAGGATTTCGAGAACGACGCTAAGGACGCGGGCGAGGTAGGCTCGTCTCATCAGGTAACTGTCTGCTACGAGATAAAGCCTAAGGCGCAGGCGGTCATAGAGGATGTCTACGCTACGTTGAGGGTAAGATATAAGAATATCGGAGAGCCAATCAGCATGCTCAACGAGTACGAGATAGGCAGAAATGACGTGGCCGAGACAGACGAGGATTACGAATTTATCTCCTGCGTGATAGAGACCGTTATGATATTGCATGACAGTAAGTATATCGAGGGCATCGATATAGCGGATATCTACGGAAGACTTGAGAAAATGGACCTCTCGGATTATCCCGAGCGAGAAGAATTCAGAACGCTTATCGGCAGAATCTCGCGAGATGATTAACAAGAAATATTAAAACACAAAAAGGTGCGGCACGCCGCACCTTTTACTTTTAGATATCTTTTTTCTCGGAAAAGCTTGGTGTATAGGCTCTCGTCGCCGAGCTTTTTGCTTGCAGGTAGCCCTGAAAGCCCAGCTCCTCGGCTACCTTGAGCACGGAATTATACTCAAACGAGGTCACTCTGCGGCAGAGCTCTGAATACTCGGGAGAGCCTCCCGTATCCGACTCGCGCTCGATGTAAAAATCGGGCGTGTATTGGCTCATAAGGCTTAAAAGAATATTGCCCGCGCCTATCTCGCACTCAAGCAGGCGCAAAAGGGAAATAGAATCCTCTCTGTGCGACGGGAGCACCAGATGCCTCACTATAAGGCCTTTTTTTAGGATTTTTTTGCGCGAGTTAGTGGCGCGATTTCCTGAGTCTTGGTTGTGTTTTTGGGCTTGAGTGGTGAAAAACTCTGTTTTTTGAGCCGAAAATTTCTCGTTGGTGGTGAAAAATCTTGGTACTCCCACTTGACGGAGCATCTCCTTGAGTGCGGGGAGCGCAAAGTCAAGATAATTTGGCGCGCATGAGTAATTTTGGGCGATTTTCGGTGAAAAATATTTGATATCTGGCAGATATACGTCCACAAGTCCGTCGAGCATACGCAGGCTCTCGGGCTTTTCATATCCGCCGCTATTCCACACGACAGGGACGTTAAGCTTTGGTTTTATGCGCTCAAGCAGGCGTGAAATCCTTGATGTATAGTGCGTAGGTGTTACGAATTCCACACACTCCGCGCCGCGCTCAACGAGTGAGAATAATTCGTGCTCAAGCTCATTGTCGGTCATAACCACTCCTGCGTTGCCGCCGCTTATCTCTTTGTTCTGGCAGTACACGCAGCAGAGGCTACAGCCGGAGAAAAATATTGCTCCCACTCCGCCCTCGCCGCTTATGCAGGGTTCTTCCCAATGGTGCAGCATGGTCTTGGCGACTAAAAAGCTATCGGGTGCGCGGCAGTATCCAAGCTCGCCACGCGCTCTGTCAGCTCCACACTCCCTTGGGCATATATAGCATTTGCTCATTTCCTTTGTCTCTCCTGTTTTTTGATGTGGTTAATAAATGGTTAGAATGTGCTACGATGGGTCGCTTTCTTGAAAGAAAGCTTGGCAAAGAATTTACATAAATAGAAGGTCCTTTTAGGGTGTCGGAGGATTTTTCTCCGAAAAATCCCTCACTGATATTTCTGTATTGATAAGGCGTTGAACCTATCCGATACAATTCAATTTTAACTTAAAGTCGCTTCAAGTTAAAATTAGCTATGTCGGGTGTAGTCTACATTCACCAAGAATCCTCATAGTATTTGTGCAATAGATAAAGAAAGATAGGCATTAAATTTACAAATTTGTCAATAATACCTTTGTAAAAATTCAAATAAGGGGTTGATTTTAATTAAAAAATATATTAAAATATAGAGTGAGGCGCAAATCGTAGTGTGTGGTGATGCGCGCCGAGGTAAGAATGTCGTAAAAAGACAGATATATATATCAACACAAGAGCCGAGCATTCGGCTACACGGAGGAATGGAAAAATGGCAAAGTTCAGAAAGATAGGAATTCTCACGTCGGGAGGAGATGCACCCGGAATGAACGCGGCAATCAGAGCCGTAACGAGAAAGGCTATTTCGGAGGGCATCGAGGTAGTAGGAATACAGGAGGGCTACAACGGTCTTATCACAGGAAACCTGAGACCTCTTGACAACCGCTCTGTCTCCAACATAATTACGAAAGCGGGAACTATCCTTTACTCATCCCGTTGTCCCGAATTCAAGACCGAGGAGGGAATGGCACGCGCGATAAAGACGTGTGAGGAGAATCAGATAGATGCCATAGTAGCGCTCGGAGGAGACGGAACCTTCCGCGGAGCTACCGACCTTACCAATCACGGAATACCCTCGGTAGGAATTCCCTGTACAATAGACAACGACATCACGGCAACCGAGTACACCATAGGCTTTGACACCGCGATGAACACGGTTATCGAAATGGTCGGCTCCCTGAGAGAGACTTGTGAGTCTCATTCGAGATGCAACATAATCGAGGTAATGGGTCGCGACTGCGGAATGATAGCGCTTTACGCGGGAATAGCGTCGGGCGCGGTAGTTATCGCTATCCCCGAGGTGCCGTTTGACGAGGACTTTGCGGTAGATAAGTTCAGAGAAGCGAGAGAGCACGGCAAGCGCGGAATGATAGGCGTATTTGCCGAGGGAATGTCGCTCAACCTGGACCACACGTATAGCGAGCAGTTCGTCAAGAAGCTTC
The DNA here is from genome assembly GCA_904501865.1 of uncultured Clostridia bacterium. Taxonomy (GTDB): domain Bacteria; phylum Bacillota; class Clostridia; order Oscillospirales; family CAG-272; genus SVTX01. The sequence goes on along the minus strand of CAJGCF010000004.1, from coordinate 6,292 downwards.
AGGAGCGCACGGGCATTGAAACAAGGTTCGCCCGTCTCGGTCACGTAGTCCGTGGCGGAGCGCCCACGCTTCGTGACAGACTTCACGCAACACAGATGGGAGCGGAAGCGGTGAGCTACTTGCTTGAGGGCAAGAGCAACATCGTAATGTGCGTCAAGCGCGGACGCGTCACTGGAGAGGACATCAACTACGCACTCATTCTTGACCGTATGTACAAGGGCAAGCTCAAGGATGGCGACCTTGACAATTTCGGTCCCGACGCTATCGCCGAAATGAAATCGACGTGCGCATACAGACAGGCTAATATGGAGAGACTTTATCATCTGTCCTTCGAACTTGGAAAGTAATATTTAAATTTAATAAAACCTGAATTTCAGGGACTTTTGAGGGAGTCTCTATGTCTCTGATCTTTATTTTACGGTCATATTTTGGTAGGATAAATATATGAATTTTGAACAGGCATTTGAAAAGGTAAGGGCATCGGTATCGGGCGAGAACGCGGGTACTATCGATGGACATTTGGCAATAGAGGTAAGGCTTTGCGACACGGACGCAAGCGGTATTTGCTATATTGAGGTCAGAGACGGAGAGCTTTTTGTCGAGCCCTACGATTATTTTGACCGCGACGCGATATTCAACGTCACGTCGGGCGACCTCGTCAGAATAATGACGGGCAGACTCGGATACGATAAGGCGATAGAGAAGGGCTTGCTCACAGTCGAGGGAGATGCAGAGCGCGCGTCTGAGATAAAGAAGTTGGTCACCAAAATGACGAGAAAAAGTGCCGGCAAGACAACCAAATAATAAAACACCAATCACACACATATATCGCTTTAATTATAGCATAAGAGCAGAGAAAAGTAAACCCCATGGGAAGTTTTTTGAGGATAAGGAATTTCCTTTTGGTCATACGGAATATCTCTACCGAGGGATTTAAAAAAACACATAATTCGCGGCCGTTTTTGCGGTCGCGTTTTGCTTTTAGAGAATAAGAGCCCTCTGCGAGCTCCTTTCGCTTACCCTCTCTCTCCGCTTTTCGCGATTGCGCGCAGGCGCGCTTGCAAGCGACACGCTTTCAAGCGTGCTTCTTTTATTTATATATATTTATATTTATATTTTTATTTATATTTATATGCTTTAAAGCAAAAGTCAAGCAAAATCGCAAAAAAAGCCGTGATAAAAACCCGAAAAACCTTTGGCTAAAAGGGAAATCGACTATCGATAAAATTAGGACAAGAAGGGAAAAGTGCAAACTTTTTTACAACTTTTTCAGAAGTTTTTCAAGAGTTTTTCAGAAGTTTTTCTCAACTTTTTCTCAAGTTTTTATAAAAAACGGAAAAAGTTTTAGTTCTAAAAAAGCAAAAGAGGTTGAGTCATTTAGATGCAGAAGGCGTGGTTTGGTTCTCGTAGGCGTACAAGTGACGGAGAGCCAAAACGCGACTAAAAAGCCACATGAGATGGGGAAATCCGCCGAAAAAATCGGCGGATTTCGACATTTGAAAGACAAAAACTATATTTTTGAGTTGTTTTTTGTCCTTGCTTGTAAAAGTGGTTTTTGTTCTGTGCTAAATGAAGCAGCCCCTGACATTATTGGGGTGAATTTCAAGCTTGAATTTTGTCAATCCAGCTCTTTTTTGCCAGTGTAGAGCTCGTAATATCTGCCCTTCATCTCGAGTAGCTGCTCGTGAGTTCCGCGCTCGATTATCTCGCCCGCCTCAAGCACCATTATGGCGTTTGAGTTGCGTACGGTAGAGAGTCGGTGAGCTATAACGAAGGTCGTGCGGGTTTTCATAAGTCTGTCCATACCGTGCTCGATATGACGCTCTGTTCTGGTATCGACCGAGCTCGTCGCCTCGTCAAGAACCAATATGGGGGCCTTGGAGAGAGCCGCACGCGCTATATTGAGAAGCTGACGCTGCCCTTGCGAAAGATTTGCGCCGTCACCCTCGAGCATTGTGTCGTAGCCGTGCTCAAGTCGCATAATGAAGCTATGCGCGCTTGCGGTCTTTGCAGCCTCAACTATCTCGTCGTCGGTGGCGTCGGGACATCCGTAGCGAATATTTTCTCTCACGGTGCCCGTGAACAGATGCGTGTCCTGAAGCACCATCGCGATATTTGAGCGGAGCGTGTCTCGCTTGATATCGTGAATGTCAACGCCGTCAATGGTTATCTTGCCCGAATCTATGTCGTAGAATCGGCTGAGCAGGTTGGTGACGGTGGTCTTTCCCGCGCCCGTCGAGCCCACGAAGGCTATCTTCTGACCCGGGTGAGCGTAGAGGGAGATGTTCTTGAGTATCACCTTGTCGGGATTGTATCCGAAGGTCACGTTTTCGAACGCGACGTCACCGCGCATCTCGGGCATATCCTGCGCGCCCTCTGCGTCGGGAGCCTCGGGCTCCTCGTCCATAATGGCAAATACGCGCTCTGCGCCCGCAAGGGCAGAGAATATAGACGCGGTCTGCTGAGAGATGTTATTTATGGGCATACTGAACTGCTTTGAGTACTGCGCAAAGAGCTGAAGCGCACCGGGGTCAAGCCTGCCCATTACCATAAGTATGCCGCCCACGCCTATTGTGACGGAATAGCTTATCATACTTGTGTTGTGCATTATGGGGCCCATAATGCCGCCGTAGAACTGCGCCTTCATCTGCTTTTCGCGCAGGTCCTCGTTGAGAGTCTCAAACTCCTCGCAACAGATGCTCTCGTGATTGAACACCTTGACTACCTTCTGTCCCGTGACTATCTCCTCAATATATCCGTTTGCCGCGCCCAGAGCGGCCTGCTGTCCCGAATAATATTTACGGGACGCGCCGGCTATTTTTGAGCCGCCTATGGCGAAGAAGGGAACGAAGGCAACGGTTATCAGGGTGAGCCAGGGGTTAGTGGTTATCATAAATACCAGAGTTCCCGCAAGTGATATCACGCCCGAGACTATGCTTGTCAGGGAGTTGTTGAGCATAACGTCGATATTATCCACGTCGTTTGTGAAGCGGGACATTATCTCTCCCGTGGGGTGAGTGTCAAAATATCGCACGGGGAGCTTCTGGAGCTTTAAAAACAGGTCGTTTCTTATCTTTTCAATGGAGTTTTGCGAGATGGTCATCATCACGCGCGCCTGCATATAGTTTGTCAAGATACCGAATGCGTAGATGCAAACGAGTATCATAAGTGTCGCGCTGATGTAGAACAAGACCTCGGTGGCTACGGGATTGTATGAGTCTCCAACGAGCGAGGAGATAAAGCCCGTAGCGCCGTTTTTGACCGATTCTATAACAGAATCAAGTGCCACGTATATAGGAGTCTGCAGAGTCTCGGTGTCTACCTCAAGACCTACGTAAGCTGAAAGTCGGTTGATGATAGGTCTGGTCATATATCCGCCGACCAAAGACGCGACGGTATTTATTATCATAAAGAGAAATACGACGAGGAGCAGTATCTTGTATTTTCCAACGTAGGAGAGCAGCCTGCCCACCGTTTTGCCCATATTCTTGGGCTTACCGCCCGCCCCGCGAGGGCCACCTCTGCCGCCTCTGCCTCCCGGGCCGCCGGGACCTCGCATATCACCTGTCTTGCCGTTTGCGGAGGAGTTATATTGCTTTTGAAGCTCGGAAAGTGTTCTTGCCATTACTTATTCTCCTCCTTTCCCGATATCTGCGAGTTGTATATCTCCTGATAAGCCAAGTTACTCTGCATAAGAGAGTCGTGAGAGCCGATGCCCGTTATCCTGCCCTCGTCCATAACTACTATCATATCGGCGTCCTTGACGGAGGATATTCTCTGCGCTATGATTATCTTTGTAGATGCCGCGAGCTCCTCACGGAAGGCGCGTCTTATCTGCGCCTCGGTGGCGGTGTCGACCGCACTCGTGGAGTCGTCGAGAATGATTATCTTGGGATTTTTGAGAAGTGCCCGAGCTATACAGAGCCTCTGCTTCTGGCCTCCCGAGACGTTCACACCGCCCTGACCGAGCTCGGTCTCGTATCCAAGGGTGAAGTTCTTGACGAACTTATCCGCCTGCGCGTTCTCTGCGGCGGCAAACATCTGCTCGTCGGTGGCGTTCTCGTCGCCCCAACGGAGATTTTCCTCAATAGTACCCGAGAAAAGCACGTTTTTCTGGAGCACCATTCCCACGCCCTCGCGAAGATTGTATAGGGAATATTCCTTGACGCTCCTACCGTCTATCAGTATCTCACCCTCGTCGGCATCGTACAGACGGGGAATAAGGGAGACAAGAGTAGTTTTTCCACAGCCCGTAGAGCCGATTATTCCCACGGTGCTTCCCGCGGCTATAGTCAGGTCTATGTTCTCAAGCACGGGCTCTGCGCTGTTCTTGTAATAGCGGAAGGAAACGTTTTTGAGCTCTATCTCGCCTCGCTCAATGACGGCATCTGCCTCGACGTTCGGAGTGTCGGTGATATCAAGCTTTTCGTCAAGCACCTCGGAGATACGCTTTGCGGATGCGAGCGCGCGAGAGGAGAACATAAGCATAAACGTCACCATCATAAGTGAAAAGAGTATCTGGGATACGTAGTTTATAAATGAGGAGAGTTCGCCGACACTGAAGCTTGAGATGCCCGCGTCGTAATTGTTTATGACGAGCTGGCTTCCAAACCAGATAACAAGTCCCGTCGTGACGTACATAAAGAAGGTCTGCACGGGTTGCATAAATATCATATTTTTCATAGCCGACATTCCCGCGTCCTTGAGGTCGCGGTTGGCTCTGCCGAACTTATCTACCTCGTGCTCCTCGCGCACAAAGGATTTTACCACGCGCACGTTTGTGATATTCTCCTGAACGGTGGAGTTGAGGGCATCTATCTTGGTCTGCATTTTAGAGAATCTTGGCATACCGCGCGCGATTATGAACGCCATAGCGGCAAGGAGCAGGGGGATAGTTACCGCCATTACCACGGAGAGCGAGGGGCTGAGCCTTATCGCCATAATAACGCCGCCTATGAGCATACCGGGTGAGCGGAGCATCATACGGAGCATCATATTTATGAACATCTGCATCTGCGACACGTCGTTTGTGAGTCTGGTGACCAGAGAGCCCGTCGAGAATCTGTCGATATTGGCAAAGCTGTACTTTTGTACCTTGGCAAAAAGGTCATTTCTAAGATCCGCGGCAAAGTTTACCGAGGCCTTTGCGCCAAAGTAAGAGCCGCCCACTCCGCCTATCATCATAAGCAGGGAAGTGCCTATCATCTTTACCATAGCCCACAAGCTTGCCTCTGTCGTGAGCGTCTTGTAGACAGCGCCGTTTATGACCTCCGCAAGATAGAGGGGCATAAGCACCTCGCCTATGACCTCGATTATCATACACAGAGGTCCGAGTATAAAGTAAAGCAGGTACGGCTTTACGTATTTAAACCATTTTTTCATTTTTAAGTTCCTTCCGGCAAATCGCGTGTTACAATAGGATACGCAAGCCCTTGCGTCTTGCGTTCACAAAAAAATCCATTGTAATTATATCACACCGACAAAATATTTTCAAGTGAATTTTAGGTGAAAAATATGAATTTTTAGTCAAAAAGGTCTTTTATAAAGTAGCATAAGAAAACTAACACAAATAGGACAGAAAATTTTTATGTTTTCTGTCCTATTTCATTAATACTGCGGAGAATTAAACGTCCCCTTCAAGCTGAATGTCACTTCCAAAAATGTTTTTGAAGTTTTCTGCGGTCACCACATCCGAGATGCTCTTGACCTTATCGTGATATTTGTTGCTCGATATCTCCACATTCATGGCAGTATTTACGTCTATTATCTTGCCGACCTCGCCCTCTTTTTCGTTGAGTTTGGGCTCAAAGACATTGCCTATTATTCGTACGTTCTGTGCCGAGTTGACGGTTATCTGGTAGTCGTGCTCGGTGTTGATGAATTTGTTGCCTTCAATAACAATGTTTTTGCAGAGCAGGGAATCCTCTGACACGGTGGAGCTCAGTCCCATTATGGCTATGGGCGAGATAGACTTTGCCGAGAGACTGCCGTTGATGTATCCAACGTGGTCGAAAAGGCATTTTTGTATGGTTATATCCTGACTCACCGTGCTCTCGCCACACACGTACTCGGTCGCCATAAGCACTCCCGTGTGAGCAATATTTCGAATGGTGCAATTCTTAACAGTGGCATCCGTAGTCTTTGAAAGTATTCCGCGTGAGCGTGTATTCTGTATCAAAACGTTATCAAATACAAGCCCTGCTGAGTTTTTGCTTACATTGTCTACCAAGATCTTGTTGTCCATTCTGTAATGGTCTTCAGTAAGATCAAAGCCCTTAACAGCATCGAAGTT
>CAJGCF010000003.1 GCA_904501865.1 uncultured Clostridia bacterium | reverse complement strand
TATATCACAAAAGCAACTGCACAGCTTATGCGTGATTTTGGTTCAACTCCCGCGCCTCAGAGTGCATTTATACTCAATCTCGGTCTTGAGAGCCTTCACGTAAGAATGAAGCGCCACTGCGAGAACGGTCTTGCGGTTGCGAAATATCTTGAGGCAAACGACAAGATAGCTTGGGTAAATTATTCGGGACTTGAGTCAAACAAGGACTATGCTCTGGCTCAGAAGTATATGCCAAACGGCACCTGTGGAGTGGTAAGCTTTGGCGTTAAGGGCGGCAGAGATGCTGCGGCGAAGTTTATGAACGCGCTTGAGCTTATTGCTATTGAGACGCACGTCGCCGACGCGCGCTCTTGTTGTCTCCATCCTGCTACTACCACTCACCGTCAGCTCTCTGACGCTGACCTTATAGCTTCGGGTGTTGCTCCTGACCTCGTTCGCCTTTCCTGCGGTCTCGAGGATGCCGAGGATCTTATTGCTGATATTCAGCAGGCTTTGGATAAAATATAATTGGTTGGAGTTTAGGGATAGAAGTGAAGATAGCAGGTGCTACGACAAGACGCTTTCTTGAAAGAAAGCTTGGCAAAGAACTTGCACAAATAGAAGGTCCTTTTAGAGTGTCGGAGGATTTTTCTGCGACAAATCCCTCGCTGACGTTTCTGTGTTGATAAGGTATTGAACCTATCCGAGAAAGTCTATTTTAACTTGAAATGTCATTAAGTTAAAATTGGTTATATCGGTTGTGTTCTATACTGCTCCGTGGAGAATATCTCAGTAGGCTAAAATTCGACTCGACGGATTTTATCGTCACTCCACGGCAACTAGAATCCCAAATGTTTTGGAATTCCTTTTGCTACGCAGAGTTTTCTTGGAAAACTCGCGCAAAGCTCGCTTGCGAGTTTGCTGCTTTCTTTTCAAGAAAATTCACAAAAAATCTATATTGCAAACTAACCTTCGGAGGAAAAATATGCCAATAAAAATACCGAACGATCTGCCTGCAGTGCAGACGTTGGCAGATGAAAACATATTCGTAATGACGGAAAAAAGAGCCATTACGCAGGATATACGTCCTTTGAAGATACTGCTGCTCAATCTAATGCCAAAGAAGGTAGAGACAGAGACGCAGATATCGCGCATACTTGGAAACACACCGCTTCAGATAGAGCTGACACTCATCAGAACCAAGTCCCACCAATCCACGAACACCGCGCAGGAGCACCTGCTCGCCTTTTACAAGACGTTTGACGATGTCAAGGAGCAGCGCTTTGACGGTATGATCATCACGGGCGCACCCGTGGAGATGATGGAGTTCGAGGAGGTAGACTATTGGAGTGAGCTGTGCGAGATAATGGAGTGGACAAAGACACATGTCCATAGTACAATGCATATCTGTTGGGGTGCGCAGGCGGGACTCTACTACCACTACGGAATACAAAAACACGTTATGCCGTCAAAGCTTTTCGGCGTATTTCCTCATCAGGCAGACCATAAAAAATCTATGCTTTTGAGGGGCTTTGATGCGGAGTTTTACGTTCCTCATTCACGTCATACGACGGTGAACAGGGAAGACGTGGAGGCAGTACCCGAGCTCAAGGTGTTGGCATCGAGCGAAAGAGCGGGAGTGCATATAGTGTCGAGAAACGGCGGCAGACAGTTCTTCGTTATGGGACATAGCGAGTACGATCCGCTTACGCTTGACGCGGAATACCGCCGCGATCTCGCGGCAGGCCTGCCCATAGAAATGCCTGAAAATTATTACAAAAATGATGACCCGAGCAACGAACCCGTTGTGCGTTGGAGAGCCCACGGAAGCCTTTTGTTTATAAATTGGCTCAATTATTTCGTTTATCAGTCTACTCCGTACGACCTCATGTCTTTGTAATAATATTAACATAACTTAACTTTAAATTAAGCAAAATTAACAAATAGCCGCATCTATAAAAACGCGGCTATTGTTTTCTTTGGATTTATTAAGCAAGCTTAACTACATTTTAAGTGGAGATAACGCGTAATCAAGGAAATGTACTTGTGTCGGATAGGAACACAAGTACGCGCTATGCAAAGACGCCAAAATGACGAGAATTTTATCAACTTATCAATGATTTGGCTATCTTGAGTGAATTTTGCGTGTCGGATGACACTATAAAGAGTACAAAATTGCCGCAAATAGTCACCGAAGCAGATTCGAGCATAAGAGAGAACTCCTCGCAGGTGGATTTTGCATTTTTCAGTGAGCGCAGACGTGAGCAGAGTAGCCTCGCGGTGTCAGAAGCGGCATCGTGTGAGGAGCAGAGAAAGACGGCAAGCTCACAGGGGTGTGATGAGGACGGAAGAAACACTGCACAGTCAAGCCAATCCTCTGACACGTCAGGTAGGCTGCCGCCTCCGTAAAGCGCGGCAAGAAGCGAATCGTCAAGAAATTCAGACTCTCCTGCCTCTGCCATTGCGGAATATACGCGCCCCGCGGGCAGACCCGCCTCGGAGCTCGTCATAGCCGCGAGAATATCGCGACAGGAGGGGGGGATTTTTTCGGAGCAGGAGCACGTGACAAATAAAAGCGCGAGAGAAAGACCAAACGCGAGCAAAAATCTAAATTTTTTCATTTTTACCTCCAATTTCACGGCGCAGACGTGTATCAAAATGATTTTATGAGAAAGAGCGGAGAGATATCACACTTTGATCCATAAAGATGAAAAAGACCGCATTTGCGGTCTTTTTACTTATGATATTTAGTTCCCTTGATAATATTGAGGCATCGGTAGACGCTCTCAAGCAGAATGGGACGCATCAGCTGATGCGGAAAGGTCAGCTTTGAGACGGAGAGCTTGAGGTCGGCGACGTTTTTGACACTGTCGTCAAGTCCGTGTGACGAGCCTATCACAAAGCAGAGCTCGTTGGCGAGCCCGAATGCCGCCTCTATCTTCTCGGCAAGGGCAGGGGAGGAGAATTGCTGTCCCTCCACGCACAGAGCTATCTTGTAAGATTTGTCGGGCATAGCGGCAAGTATTGCCTTTGCCTCCTCGGCAAGCGCACGCCTTATCTCTCCGTCGGAAGGGTCGGACGGGAGCTTTTCCTCTTTTATGTTTATCTGCTCCACACGACAGAAGCCTGAGAGCCTTTTTTCATATTCAGAAACGGCTTGTCTGAGATAGTCTTCCTTGAGAGTGCCGACGCTTATAAATCTGAGTGTAGCCATAAGCTATCCTCCTTTTTCTCGCATGCAGGCGGCAAGGCGTCCTTTCCTATAAGCCATACGGGGTGATCCTGCGCGGCTATTTTTAGGTCAAATAAGTCCGAGCCGATAGCGCGGAAGGTCTCGTTGAAGGCAAGGGAGGGGAGATTGTTCTCTTCGCTCAAGTGCGCGAGCATTATGTGCTCTGTTCCGTTTTCAGAGAGATAGCTTGCAAATGAGGCACATTCCGCATTTGACAGATGTCCGTGCCTTGAGCGTATCCTTTGCTTGAGCTCGTAAGGGTAAGGACCGTTTGCGAGTATATCCTCGTCGTGATTTGATTCAAGTATGACCGCGCGGCAGTTGCAGAGTCTGTCTCTCATCTCCGATGTCACGCAGCCTGTGTCGGTAGCGTAGCCGATAGAGACGGGCTTCCCGTCCTCGCCCTCAAACGTCATCGTATAGCCGACAGACGCGCGGCTATCGTGAGAGGTGGGGAAGGAGCGGACGTACAGACCGCCTATATGAGCCTTTATCTCCTTGCCCCTAAAGAGAGTAAGGCAGCCACACAGCCTCTCGTCGACCGAGTCTCTGAATATCTCCGCGGACGATAGCAACATATATATGGGAATATGTCTCTTGTGCGAGAGAGTAGTCAGCGCGGAGATATGGTCGTTGTGCTCGTGCGTGATGAATATGGCGTCTATTTCGTCGAGAGAGACGCCTATTCCCTCTAAAGCAGAGCAGAGCGCCCGAGCGCTCTTGCCTGCATCAATGAGTATATTCGCGCCGCCTGCCGAGATAAAGGTGCAATTGCCCTTTGAGCCCGAGTACAGACAGCATAGTTTGCAGTTTTTCATAAATTATTAGTACCTGTTATTTAAATAGATTTGCAAGCAGACCGTTCCATATGAAAAGGTACAGAGCGTCGGCTATAAAGGTAACAAGGAAGGGAATTATGACCGCGAGCATCCAGCGTGAGCGCTTGATCCTGCGTTCCCCGTCGTCTATATAATTCTGCTTTTGCTCCTGCGACCAGCTATCAGGCAGCATATCGGGAGTTATCCCCTTGCGCGAGAAAGCGCGGTTGTATGCTACGTAGGCTATTAGGAATCCACCCAAGATGACCATATACGCAATGGTCACAGTCGAGGCTATGATGGGTATGTTTATCGCCATGGCACCATAATAGACGAAGAGAAGGAGAACAGAGTTGATGACCAGTGACGTGGCAAGTCTGACAGACTCGCCGGAGAGCTGCTTTTTTTCGGGCATCTGATGCCGTGTCTTGTTTGTCTTTCCCATTTTATATTCCTTTTGTTAAATTACGCGCGTAGCGCCGATGGGTCTTATGGAGAGCACCATGCATGCGCCATCCCCGAAGCAGGAGTCCATAACGGCTCTGAATTCCTCTACGTCACAGGAGCGTACGAATGCTTGTATAGTTCCCGCAAAGCCGCCGCCGTGAACACGCCAAGCCGCGCTCTTGTCGGCAAGTGTTTTCTCTGCGAGGCAGAGCGCCAAAGAGAGTCCCTGCTCGGATGGATTCTTTGTGGTATATACGTTCTGGAGGTAGCAGAAGGAGGAGCGTCCCGATGCCTTTACGTTATCGAAGAAGGCATCTATGTCGCCGCCAAGCAGAGCGTTCTTTTGAGCCTCAACTCTATTGTTTTCCTCAAAGAAATGGAGCGCGCGCATGATGGCGCGGTCACCGAATTTCTCGCGGAGAGTGGGTATCTCGGCTATAACGGTGTCGGCGTCAAGCTCACGGAGTACCTCTTTGCCAAAATGAGCGGCTATCGCCTTCATCTCGGCGGGGACGGACGCGTAATCGTCGGTGAGGTCGGCGTGGTTACCGCCCGTGCTCACGATGCAGAGATTGTAGCCCGCCCCCGAGAAGTCAAAGCTTACGGGAGTGATAACGGGATTTTTGGTATCGGCAAAATCTATTGCCACGATACCGCCGTACGCGCAAGCCACCTGGTCCATAAGTCCGCAGGGCTTTCCGAAGAATTTGTTTTCAGCGTACTGAGCAAGCTTTGCTATCTCCACGTTGCTGACGTTGCCGTCGTTATAGAGATAATTTTGGATAGTTCCTATCATATCCTCAAATGCCGCGGACGAGGAAAGTCCCGAGCCCTTGAGCACGCTCGAGGTGGTGTATGCAACAAAGCCACCCACCTTGTGACCGTTCTCGCGAAGGCCCGCGCACATTCCCGCGATTATAGATTCGGACGTGCCGAATCTGTCCTCTCGGGGATCTGTATATTCATTGATATCCACGCAATCCTGACTAAATCCCTCGCTGAGCACCTTCACCACGCCGTCGTTGGTGGGGGAGGCAACTGCGATTATATCAAGGCTTATGGATGCGGCGACTACACAGCCTCTGTTGTGGTCGGTGTGGTTGCCCGAGAGCTCGCTTCTGCCCGAGACGCTGTATATGCCCATATCATCTCTGTCGCCATAGGTCTCAACGAATTTGTCTATGGCATTTATGTATCTTTCCTTTGCCGCCGCGAGAGCCGACTGACAGTAAAGAGCGGAGAGCTTGTCGTCAAGCTCGCCTGATTTTATAGCATTTATAAGCTGTTGTGCATTCATATCAAATATCCTTTCTTGAGGCTTTATGTTTTTCAATTTGAATTATAACATATTCTTTTTCTTATATCAAGAGCCCCGCCCCATTTTTTTGCTAAAAACGCAAAAAGAAAAACGCCACGTGGACGTTTTTGCTTTTACGCGTGCGGCACAGTAATAAGCCGACGTGCGACGGAATAGGATAGATCAGAAGGATTCCTTTATCTTGCGAAGACACTCCTCGCAAACTCTTTTGCCGTTAAAGAACACGATGTCGTCTGCATTATTGCAGAATATGCATGAGGGCTGATATTTCTGCAGGATTATTCTGTTCTCGTCTGTGAATATCTCAAGAGAGTCCTTTTCATTGATGTCCATTATCTGTCTTATGCTGATGGGAAGAACTATTCTTCCAAGCTCGTCTACCTTTCTTACAACGCCTGTGGATTTCATAATTTTTATCTCCTTTGTGTTATAATCTCTCGCCGCACGGTCTCCGTGGGCATCTGATTATATTTTATCACTCGAAAAATGGAATGTCAAGACCAAAAATGGAAATTAATGTATTGTTTACAATTAAAAGGGCGAAAAATATGACATTTTGTCGAAATGCTCTTTTTTGCAGCTTTATGTGCACAGATTGGTTTGAGGCTTGGATTTTTGGCAAAAATAGCAAGGAATCAAACAAAAGGAGCTGAATTTATGCTGAAGGGCGCGCAAAAGAGAATGATAGTGGTCAAGACGGGGGACAGCGATATATTTGAGGAAGCGTATTTCGTTATGCGTCACGATACGGTGGCAAAAAGGACGGACATGCTCGCGGAGGCAGAGAAGATAATAGAGGGATGCTCCCAAAAGAGAAAAAAGACGGTCGTGAGCATACAGAACAGAACGCTCTTGTTCTCTTTGCTCTCATTTCTGGGCGGTGGAGCGGCAGGTGCGACGGTTGTTGGAATTATAAGCCTTTTAGTGTAAGCTGAACTATTGACAAAATCAGCATTGTGGTGTATAATTATTAAAATAATAGTTTATTTTTGACGGACACGAACTTCTATGAGGGTTGAGAACTCCTCATTTGATATAATACTGATAATAACGGCGAATGGCAGACGGATAACCGTTGCACGTGCGTCCCGAGGACTCTGCGGAACGAAGGCGGAGGGCTAAGGGGGGCTTTATTGGGTTGTGTAGCCGCGGTTGGCTTTGCAAGACCTTACCTTGCTGCAACCCTTTTCGGCTATGGGTATGATGCCGTCTTGTCGCCGAACAAAGAAAGGAAGCTTATGGTAAAAAACCAGCAGAACAAGAATACTCGGACACTGAAAAGAGCGGAGACCGAGAATGAAAACAAGCTTTTGCCCGCTATGCAAAAGAAAAGCAACAGAGGCAAGGCAAAAGGTAATATGACACAAAAGACCGCGCGAAAAGCACATTCTGAGACAAGGGAGGATAGTGCCGTAAAGGCTAAAGCTCCAAAAAAAGATAAGGCTCAGGCAAAAAAGGAGACAGTCATAAAGAGCGCGGATAAGAAAAACGCAAATACACGCACCCAGCCCAAAAGAGCGGCGGTGCATCACGACGAGAATGCCAAGGTACGCATAATTCCGCTTGGCGGTCTCAATGAGATAGGCAAGAATATGACGGCTATCGAGTGCGGACAGGATATCATAGTGATAGACTGCGGACTCGCGTTTCCCGACGAGGAGATGCCGGGTGTAGACTTGGTCATACCCGACACCACGTATCTTGAGGTCAACGCCTCGCGTGTGCGCGGAATAGTGCTCACGCACGGACACGAGGACCATATAGGAGCCATTCCTTACGTTCTTCGCAATATAGACCCACCCGTGTACGGAACAAAGCTCACGCTCGGAATCGTGAGAAACAAGCTCAAGGAGTTTTCCCTTGAGTCTACACCAAAGCTTATGGTGATTCAGCCCGGTGACGTGATACAGCTCGGTTGTATGTCGGTTGAGTTTATACACGTAAATCACTCTATAGCAGATGCGTGCGCACTTGCTATAAACACACCGCTCGGAACTATCGTACATTCGGGAGACTTCAAGCTTGACCTGACTCCCATCGACGGCGAGATAATGGATCTCACCCGCTTTGGTGAGCTTGGCCGTGACGGAGTTATGTTGCTTATGTGCGAGTCTACCAATGCCGAGCGCCCCGGACACACTCCGTCGGAGCGCAAGGTGGGTGCGTCGCTTGAGTATATATTCACCACTCATGCAAAGCAGAGGATAATTATAGCTACTTTTTCCTCAAACGTGCACCGCGTACAGCAGATAATCGACACGGCGGCAAGACACGGCCGCAAGGTCGCCGTCACGGGACGCAGTATGCTCAATATCGTCGGGGCGGCGGTGGAGCTTGGATATATGCACGTGCCCAAGGGAGTCCTGATAGATATATCCGAGCTTTCTAACTATCCGCCTGAAAAGATAACCCTTGTAACCACGGGAAGTCAGGGTGAGCCTATGAGCGCGCTCTACCGAATGGCGTTTGGGGAGCACAGAGACGTCAAGCTAGGATCAAACGACGTGGTTGTGATATCTTCTACGGCTATCCCGGGTAACGAAAAGCTGGTCGGCAGAATAATCAACGAGCTGTGCAAGACGGGAGTCGAGGTCATCCACGATGCGTCCGTTGAGGTGCACGTCTCGGGACATGCGTGTCAGGAGGAACTCAAGCTGCTCTGCGCCCTGACAAAGCCAAGATATTTTATGCCCGTTCACGGAGAATACAAGCATCTGGCGGCAAACAAGGAGCTCGCGCTCCAAATGGGTATTGACGAAAAGGATATATTCATCTCGGATATAGGAAATGTGCTTGAGATAGACAAGAGAGGCGCAAGGATAAACGGAACTGTCAATGCGGGCAGAGTAATGGTTGACGGGTACGGTGTCGGAGACGTCGGAAACATCGTTCTCAGAGACAGATTGCTGCTTTCACAGGACGGACTTATAGTTGTGGTAGCTACGGTGAGCTCCACGGGCGGATATATCGTGTCGGGACCTGACATAGTTTCCCGCGGATTCGTGTACGTTAGGGATTCCGAGGATCTTATGGAGGAGATGCGTGACATAGCAACGTCAGCGATAAATTCCTGCCTCGGCTCAAGAAGCAGGGCAGATTGGTATCAAATAAAGGGTAAGGTAAAGGAGGATCTCGCGAAATTTATTTTGAACAAGACAAAGAGAAAGCCCATGATCATACCCATGATAATGAATATCTGATACGACTCGATTTGTGAAAAATTTTCTCTCTGTTCATAATATGTTCAATAAAAATACACTTGAAAATATTATAATAAAGAGTATTTATGGATCTGTGCGCTTTTTGCAGGGGTCGGCTTAACAAAATATTACAAAAAGGTGGAACCTATAATGTCAAAGACAAACAAAAGAAATCAAAACAATAAAAAGACGAGCGATAAAGTTATCGCCACCGTCTGCGTTGTTTTTGCTCTGCTTATCGCGGCAGTGCTTGTGCTCAACGTTCTCGGTGAGGCGGGTGTATTTATCCGTCATCAGAACGTAGCGGAGAGGGGCGACGTCGTGGTTGACGCGGCTATGCTCAGCTTTTTCTACAACGACCATCTCCTGAACTGGTACAATCAGTACTATGCTTATATGGGATACTGCAGTATAGACCTTTCGGGTGACCTGAGAACCCAGCAGTTCGGCGGCGGTATTGATACTTATTTGTTCGGTCAGTACGAGGGCACGTGGTATGACTATTTCCTTGACTCCGTTAAGGACGAGATCAATATGTACGTGACCTATGCGGTTGCTGCAAAGGCTGCAGGTCTTTCTATCTCTGACGAGGACAAAGCAGAGATAGACGGTATAATCAAGGACCTCAAGGAGTCTCTTAAGGAAGCCGGTGCAAGCTTCAGCGATTGGTACGGCAAGGGCGTAAAGGAAAAGGACGTTCGCCGTTGCTACGAGCTTATTTATCTCGCATCAAAATTCAACGATCATAAGCTTGCAGAGCTTGAGTCGGCTCTCGAGGCTGACGATGAGCCCGTTTATACCTTCCGTGAGGAGAACAAGGGCGATTTCTATACTGCAAAATATCTTTCCTATAAGATAAGCCTTTCCTCCAAGAACTTCGCTAAGGACGAGCTTTACGACAACGCAGTAGCGGCTGCAAAGGCTGCGGCTGAAAAGATAGCCGAGGCAAAGACACCCGCACAGTTCGTTGAGCTTGTTGAGGAATACGAAGCATCCAAGAAGACCGAGACCGAGACCAAGAAGGAGACCGAGACAGGAACGGGAACCGAGACAGGAACGGGAACCGAGACTGAGACCTTGTCTCCCGAGGAGGAGCTTGAGTCTAAGATAGAAAAGCTTGAGGGAAGCATCAACTATGAGACTGATGACGAGCTCGGCAAGTGGATATTCGAGGAAAGCGCTTCTGTAAATGACAGCAAGGTCATCGAGGAAACAGGCACGGAGACCGTCAAGGCAACCGAAAAGGAGACCGAGGAGGAGACCGAGTCCGGTAGTGAGTCGGGCACTGAGTCCAAGAGCGATAGCAAGAAGGAAACAACAAAGACCTATGATACTTACAAGGTAACCGTTTATCTGCTCACACAGACACCCTCTCTTGATATGTCATTGACCAAGGACATGGCGTTCCTTGTTACAGATAGCAAGGATATCGCAGCCGCGTTCGCAGAGAGCTTCAAGAGCGGCGAGATGACTCGCGATAGATTTGAGGAGCTTGCAAGCGCCAAGTATGACGAGCTGTTTGCAAATCACGAGCACAGCGAGGAAGAGGATCATGTTGATCCCGTATTCTCATACGACAACGTAGAGAAGGCGCAGGATAACTATTTTGCGGCGGCGTACGATAAGATAAATCAGTGGCTGGATACAGGCAAGCTTGAGAAAAATACTCTTTCTGACGTTATCGAGATAAAGATAGAGGGCAAGACCGATGCCGAGGATCAGACCTATTACGCACTTGTATTCTTCGAGAGCTACAACGTAAAGGCTTGGTACGCAAACGCCTATGACGGAGTGCTCAATAAGCAGTTTGAGGATTGGTACGAGGCAGAGCTTAAGAATAATCCCGTCGTATACGACGAGGAGGCTCTTTACGACATCAACACTTTGAAGATGTACCCAACCTCTAGCGACGGTCACGATCATTGATAAAAATAAAGGGCTGCCGATTTATTCGGTAGCCCTATGTCAATAAATGAATAAGCTGCATAATATGAGGGTAAAAGTAATACCGTGACCGTCTTGGCGGTCTGCTATGAAGCGGCTTGAAAGGAATATCTGTTTTATGGTTATTGATTCAAAGCAAACGACGGTTGCATACCGTTGTCCCGAATGTGGCTCGGGCGTTATCAGTCTCGTCGGACTTTTCAGTCTTTCGGCGGATATGATAAAGCTCAAATGTACGTGCGGCGGCAGCGAGATGCAGATAGTTTACCGCAAGGACGAAGGACAGATGAGAGTCAGCGTGCCTTGTATCTTCTGCAATAAGCCCCATTCTTATAACGTAAGCTCGGCTATGTTCTTCTCAAAGGACATTTTTCTGCTCCCGTGTCCGTATTCGGATATAAATATAGGCTTTATCGGCGAGTCCAATAAGGTCAAGGCGGAGCTTGCGAGAACAGAGCTTGAGCTGCTTGATATGCTCGAGGAGAATGGCATCAGCGATTTCAAGAGTATTCACGGAGACGAGCACGATCTCACCGATCCGCAGGTGCTTGATGTTGTGTCTTATATAATCGGTGATCTTGATGCGGAGGGCAAGATATATTGTCACTGCTACCCCGAGGGTAGAGAGCCTCTGCCGGACGGAGTGCTTGACAGAGAGGACTCCGAGTATCAGATAGAGATAGGAGAGGAGAGCGTCGTTGTCAGATGCAAGAAGTGCGGGGCAGAGAAGTCCATTGCCGCCGACTCAATGCTTACGGCACACGCGTTCCTCAACAGTGATTATTTAAAGCTTGAATAGAACAAAGGGGAGAGGGCATAGATCCTCTCCCTTATGTGTTTTTTCGGGGAGGGCGAGCCTCCCCGAAAAGCTTGGATTTAGCAGCAGCAACAGTGAATTACCAGAAGCGCAAGGATAATTATCCAGATCCAGCAGCTGTTGTTGTTGTCGAAAAGTCCGCAAAGGCAATTAGATGTCATAAAAGCATCCTCCTTAAAATTTACGTATTTTATGTCGAGAATTGTTATTCTCACTATCATATTATGTTGAGCGTCAAAAAAGGTTCTCACTTTTTGTCGAACTTTTTTGATAAAGCGCGCACTGTCAAATGACTAAAAATTTCAAAAAGCCCTTGTGCTTCGGACAAGAATATGATAAAATATATAAAGAGTATACGGATATTCAGACCTTTGCCTTAAAAGAGCGTTTTTTGAAGGCAAAAACGAAAGGATTTGAAAAGATGTCACAGAACGACAGAATGAAGAAAATAAGAAATTTCTCTATAATCGCGCACATAGACCACGGAAAATCCACACTTGCCGATAGGATACTTGAGTCTACGCAGGCTGTCTCCAAGCGAGAGATGGAGGAGCAGGTGCTTGATAATATGGACCTTGAGCGCGAGAGAGGAATAACTATAAAGGCGAGAGCCGTAAAGCTTGATTACGTTGCACCCGACGGAGAGCAGTACGTGTTCAACCTCATAGACACCCCCGGACACGTGGACTTTAACTACGAGGTATCCCGCTCGCTCAATGCGTGCGACGGAGCTCTGCTCGTGGTGGACGCCACGCAGGGAATAGAGGCGCAGACTTTAGCAAATGCGTACCTTGCGGTAGATGCGGGACTTGAGATAGTTCCCGTTATAAATAAAATAGACCTTCCGAGTGCCGACATCGACAGAGTCAGAGCCGAGGTCGAGGATGAGATAGGTATTCCCGCCGAGGGCTGTCCTGCCGTATCCGCAAAGACGGGACTCAATATCGAGCAGGTGCTTGAGGCAGTAGTCAGGGATATCCCCGCGCCCGAGGGTGACGAGGATGCACCCCTCAAATGTCTTATATTCGATTCCTATTACGATAGCTATCTTGGAGTTGTGGTCAATATAAGAGTGGTCGACGGAAGAGTCCGCGCGGGCGATGTTATAAGACTTATGAGCAACGGCAAGGAGTTTGAGGTAGTCGAGGTCGGAACTATGGAGGCGTTCGGACTTTGCAAGTGCGAGGAGCTTCGCGCGGGCGAGGTCGGATATATAACCGCGTCCATAAAGAGCGTGGGCGACACCCGTGTAGGTGACACCGTGACCTTGGCAAATAACCCCGCAGATAAGGCTTTGCCCGGATTTAAGACAGTTCAGCCTATGGTGTTTGCGGGAATATATCCCGCGGACGGAGCGAGATACTCCGACCTTCGTGATGCACTTGAAAAGCTGCGTCTCAACGACGCGGCTCTGGTGTTCGAGCCTGAGACGTCGATAGCTCTCGGCTTTGGATTCCGTTGCGGATTCTTGGGACTTTTGCATATGGAGATAATCGAGGAGAGGCTTGAGAGAGAGTTCAATCTTGACCTCA
This sequence comes from uncultured Clostridia bacterium, assembly GCA_904501865.1. Lineage (GTDB taxonomy): Bacteria > Bacillota > Clostridia > Oscillospirales > CAG-272 > SVTX01. The sequence goes on along the minus strand of CAJGCF010000003.1, from coordinate 33,028 downwards.
TTACCACCGCCCCCGGCGTTATATATGAGATAAAGCTACGCAACGGCGAGACGGTTAAGATAGACAATCCCTCCAATTTCCCATCCACCGACGAGATAGAGGTGGCAAAGGAGCCATTGGTCAAAGCGAGCATAATCACTCCTACGGAGTTTGTGGGTGGACTTATGGATCTCTGTCAGGACCGTCGCGGCACCTTTCACGATATGAAATACCTTGACAGTACAAGAGTAGAGCTGCACTATGACCTGCCGCTCAACGAGATAATATACGACTTTTTCGACGCGCTCAAGAGCCGCTCGCGCGGCTACGCGTCGCTCGACTACGAGCTCAAGGGCTATGAGCCGTCAAAGCTTGTCAAGCTTGACTTTTTGCTCAACGGTGAGCAGGTTGACGCGCTCTCCTTTATAGTTCATGAGGAGAAGGCGTATGCGAGAGCGAGAAAAATAGCCGAGAGGCTCAAGGAGAACATTCCAAGACAGCTCTTCGAGGTGCCGATACAGGCGGCGATAGGCTCGAGAGTTATCGCGCGCGAGACTGTCAAGGCTATGAGAAAGGACGTGCTTGCCAAGTGCTACGGCGGTGACATCACCCGTAAAAAGAAGCTGCTTGAAAAGCAGAAGGAGGGTAAGAAGAAGATGCGCCAGCTTGGTAGCGTTCAGGTATCTCCCGAGGCATTTATGGCGGTGCTCAAGCTTGGAGATGATGATTGATAACAAGGTCGGGATATATATACACGTTCCGTTTTGTCTGTCAAGATGCCATTATTGCGATTTTTGCTCGACTCGGGCGACGGGTGAGGACATTTTGCACAGATATACCGAGCAAGTCTGCCGCGAGATAGAGATGATTTCGGACAAAATAAAAGCAGAAAAGGGAAGTCTGCCGGTAGCTGACACGGTGTATTTAGGCGGCGGAACGCCAACTCTGCTCTCCGAGGATATGATTGCCCGTCTGCTATGCGCGGTGAATGATGCCTTTGGCATAGAAAAGGACGCCGAGATGACGGCAGAGGCAAACCCCAAAACCGCGGACAGAGAAAAGCTTTTCGCCATGCGCTCGCTTGGTATCAACCGCCTGAGTATTGGTATGCAGAGTATGCACGACAGTGAGCTCAAGGCGCTTGGCAGAATACACAAGTCGGCAGATTTTCTCGGGATATACGAGCAGGCAAGGGGGGCGGGATTTGATAACGTCTCGGTAGACCTTATGTATGGAATACCCAATCAGACAAGGCAAAGCTTTGCCGAGTCGGTCGAGAGACTGATTTCTCTTTCTCCCGAGCACGTCTCTTCCTATTGTCTCACGGTAGAGGAGGGCACTCGGTTTGATAAGATGAGGGATAGCCTCAGCTTGCCCGACGAGGATACAGTTTCTGATATGTACGCCGATATGACGGACGTTTTGCAAAAAAGCGGTTATGAAAAGTATGAAATAAGCAATTTTTCGCATAAAGGACGTCAGTCTCTGCATAATATTAAATATTGGGAGCGTGAGAGCTATCTCGGATTTGGCCCGGCGGCGCACTCCTTCTTTGACGGAGTAAGATACGCTCACACGAGAGACATTGAGGCATATCTTTGCGGTGAGGATATCTATACCGATATAGAGAATATATCTGCAGACGAGGCTCGGCGCGAGGCGGTAATGCTTGGCATGCGACTTTCGCGCGGAATTGATATAAAGAAATTCAATTCTCACTATGCCTGCGATTTTGAGGCGCTTTACGGAAGGGCTTTCAGAAAATACTGCCCCGAATACGTGTCTCTTGATAGCAACGTGTGCAGATTTACCCACAAGGGAATGTTTGTCAGTAATTTCATACTCTCCGACGTTCTGGATTTCGGAGATTAAAATTGTCAAGCGTATTGACAAGAGACCTGTCGTGTGGTAAAATATAAGCAGAACCGATAAAAATAAAATGACAAAACAAGAAGAAAGGACGGTATCCATCCATGAATGATAACATAGATAAGGCAATGCAGCCCGAAGAGGAAGAGGGCATATTCTGCACCCTGACTGATGAGGACGGAAAAGAGATAGACTTTGAGGTAATAGGCGAGGCAGAGATAGACGGCGCGTACTACTACGCAATGGAGCCCGTCGGAGCGGAGAATTCCGACGACGGTATCATCGAATACGTTCTTCTCAAGAAGGATACGGATGAGGATGGCGAGGAAGTCTTCGTTACCATAGACGACGAGGACGAATTTGATAAGGTAGCGGCTTATTTCGACGAGATGTTCGACGACGAGGCTGACTACGACGCGTAATTACCCCCAAAAAACAAGTTAAAATCCTGCTTAGTGCGTGATATCCGCTTGATTGAGACCTACAATTAATTAAAGGAGCTCGAAATAAATTCGGCAATGGTTTGCAGACCTCCTCCTGTCGGTCGGTCGACTTGTCCCCACCGACAAAGAGAAGCTGGGAGCAGTAAAGTTGCGGATAGAGCACCGCCCTGGAATACAGGGTTCCACTTCTTCGGGTACACGGCTCGGCGGGGAACATAAAAGAAAATCCGTTGCGATCGCAACGGTTTTTCTTTATTTTTGGTATGGCTTTATCTGGTCTGTTTCACCCAGAATGTAGTCCACGCTCGTATTGTAAAATCTCGCCAACACAACAAGGGCGCTTACGGGTATCTGCCTTTGGCCGTTTTCATATTGAGAGTATGTGTTTTGTTTTATGTGTAAAAGATCCGCAACCTCCCTTTGAGTAAGGTCACGGTCCTCACGCAGATCCTTAAGCCTCATATATATACCCCTCTTTGATATTTTCTGCGTACATTATATATTATCTCACACAGAGATGTTGACATATATCTCATATTGTGATAAAATATATTTAAAAATATTGATGGCAGGGGACAACTATGAAAAAACTAATAGAATGTATGGAAGAAGTTGCTAAATTGGTAAATATTACAATGGTTATATGTGGTTTTATATTTACTCCCATAGTGTTTTTCTGTACTGCGGTATGGGGTGGCGTGGAAATTGCCGCGGCAGTTATATGTGGTATGATATTTGCTATAATTACGTCAACCGTTGGGGTTAATTTTTTCTGAGACTTTTGATGGCTTCGTTGAAAGAAGAGTACTTAACGGATAATAAAAAACGCAAATATCATCATTCTTGTTCTAAATATGATTTTTTCGACGATATCGAATAATTCGATTAAATGTTTTTTGTACTTTTTTACAAAAAAAGCTCTATTAGAATAAAGTATTTGTACAAAACCGATATTGACACGGTCGACAAAAAAGAGTATTATAATAATGTAGACTGTGATGGAGAGCGACTTTGAGGCCCTTTTCAGAGAGCTGTCGGTTGGTGCGAGACGGCAAAGCGGCTTGACTGTTAAATCACTCCGGAGTTCACCGCCGAAAGCCGTCTCTTGACGGTCAGGTAGACCGGTGCGTATTTTCTGCGTTAAAGAAAGCCGTATGACGCAAGGGAGGCACTCAAAGCTCCTTGGCGTGTGCGATAGAGTGGTCATTTTTGACAAAAAGAGTGGTACCGCGGAGGTTTTAAACGCTTTCGTCTCTTTGATAGGGTCGACCGTGTCGGCTGTGAGACGAATGCCGTCATATATCGGAGTTCGTCTTGCGACGGACTTTTTTTAGTCCTCAAAAACGTCATTGAAAGGAATTTTACTCAAATGCTTACACTCGACAAGGTATATCACGCGGCGTACGTACTCAAGGACGTAGTGCGCAAGACCGCGCTTATCAATTCTCCCAAAATAAATCCCGACTGCAAGCTCTATCTCAAAACCGAGAATCTGCAGGTCACGGGATCGTTTAAGGTAAGAGGCGCGGGATACAAGATATCCCAGCTTTCCGACGACGAAAAAAAGCGTGGAGTTATAGCCTGCTCGGCGGGAAATCACGCGCAGGGAGTGGCGCTTGCGGCGCAGAAATACGGAATCAAGTCGGTCATCTGTCTGCCTGATGGCGCGCCTATCTCCAAGGTCGAGGCGACCAAAAGCTACGGCGCGGAGGTGGTCATGGTCAAGGGCGTTTACGACGACGCGTACAATCGCGCGCTGGAGCTTCGTGATGAGAAGGGCTACACATTCGTTCACCCCTTTGATGATGACGACGTTATAGCAGGTCAGGGAACTATTGCTCTTGAGATACTCGACGAGCTTTCCGACATCGACGCAGTCGTTGTACCAGTGGGAGGCGGCGGTCTTATCTCGGGCATAGCCTTTACGCTAAAGCAGCTAAAGCCCGATATCAAGGTGTATGGCGTTCAGGCGGCGGGAGCTCCAAGTATGCTCAATTCTGTAAAGAACGGCAAGAAGGAGCGTCTTGCGAGTGTCTCTACTATTGCGGACGGAATCGCTGTCAAAGAGCCGGGTGACAATACATACGCGCTTTGCTCCAAATACGTTGACGACATCGTCAGCGTGACAGAGGGCGAGATATCCTCGGCTATACTTGCGCTTATTGAACAGCACAAGCTCATCGCGGAGGGTGCGGGAGCCGTTTCGGTCGCCGCGGTTATGTTTGACAAGATTCCCGTTAAGAACAAAAAGGTGGTTGCGCTCGTGTCGGGCGGAAATATCGACGTGACTATCCTTTCGCGTGTTATAAAGCGCGGACTTCTTATGTCGGGCAGAAATCACACGCTTTGTATCGAGCTTATGGATAAGCCCGGTCAGCTTCAGGACGTTTCGGCTATTATCGCTTCACTCGGCGCGAACGTTATCTCGGTTCACCACGAAAGAGCAAGTGAGACTATGGATATCAACGGATGCTATCTCAGAATAGTTCTCGAGACCAGAAATTTTGAACACATAGAGCAAATCACCAAGGCGTTGACCGAAGCGGGATTTAAATTGTGTTGAGAGAGTGGTTAGCGAGTGCCACGAGGGGCGCTTTCTTGAAAGGAAGCTTGGCAAAGAACTTACATAAATAGAAGGTCCTTTTAGGGTGTCGGAGGATTTTTCTGTGAAAAATCCCTGATTGTCGTTTCTGTATTGACAAGGTATAGAAGCTATCCGAGAAAGCATATCTAAGCTTAAAGTGTCTTTAAGTTAAAAATAGACAAAGAAAGGAATTTAGAAAAAATGGAGAAAATTCATACAAACAAAGCGCCCGAGGCGATAGGACCTTACTCACAGGCAGTAAAGGTAGGCAATTTAGTATTCACGTCGGGGCAGATAGCTATAAACCCTGCAAGCAGCGAAGTAGAAGCGACGGACATCAAGGGCCAGACGGAGCAGGTATGCAAGAACTTGAGCGCGGTGCTTGAGGCGGCGGGAACAAGCATAGAAAAGGCAATAAAGACCACGTGCTTTTTGTCGGATATGTCGGACTTTGCGGCATTCAATGAGGTATATGGCAAATATTTCACGTCAAAGCCTGCGCGAAGCTGTGTTGCGGCAAAGCAGCTTCCCAAGAATGTGCTTGTAGAGGTCGAGGTCATAGCCGAGCTTTGATTTTGTGAGACGCTGAATAAATGATGTAGTGCGGCATAAACACGCCGCACTACATGTATTATTAAAAGGCGTTTTTTGATGTATCTAAAGACCTTTCTTGTTGATTTTGCAAGTTTGGGGAGCCCGACTTGCAAATATATATGTGCATTTTACCATATATAAATTAATGTAAGAAAAAAAGCGTAAAAAATTTGAGATTTTTATTGACAAGGGTTCTTTTTTGTGCTATAATGTGTACATTGTTAGTGCTTTATCTTAATAAAATGCGAAGAAGGGAAAAAGTAGCCTGATGTGTCGCTTTCAGAAAGCCGACGGTAGATGTGAGTCGGCAGTGCAGTCAGACGAAACTCCTCCCCGAGCAGTCGCTCGAACACCGCAAGGAGAAGCCTTGTCGGAGGACGCTCATCTTAAAGAGCGTTGAAAGTAGAAGCGAACGGAAGCCCCCGTTATCACAGGTATTTTACTGATAGGTAAAAACAGAGCGGCCGAAAGGCAATAAGAGTGGTACCGCAGAGAGTTTTTGAACCCTTTGTCTCTTTTACAGGGAGGCAAGGGCTTTTTTGTCTTTTTGAGATTTTGTTGATAATAAAAGTCACTCGGCACACTCCGCATTGTATTTATAAAAGCAAAAATCTATTGAAAAGGAGAAACACAATGATACTTAACGGTTCTGAGATACTTGTAAACGTACTCATGGAGCAGGGCGTTGATACCGTGTTCGGCTATCCGGGCGGTGCGGTGCTCAATATCTACGACGCTCTTTACAAGTATAGTGATAAGATTACTCACTACATGACCGCACACGAGCAGGGCGCAGCCCACGCCGCTGACGGATATGCAAGAGCAACCGGAAAGACCGGAGTCGTTATTGCGACGAGCGGCCCCGGCGCCACAAACCTCGTCACAGGTATCGCAACTGCATATATGGACAGCGTTCCCATGGTAGCTATCACGGGTAACGTTCCCAACGTACTTATCGGATGCGACAGCTTTCAGGAGGTCTACATAACGGGCATTACGATGCCAATAACCAAGCACAATTTCGTGGTGCGTGACGTCAATGAGCTTGCGGACACGGTGCGCAGAGCATTCGAGATAGCGAGTAGCGGACGCCCGGGCCCCGTGCTTATAGACATTCCTAAGGATGTTACCGCGGCTCTTGCTGAGTACCAGCCCGAAAATGCGGTCAAGGTGCAGAGAGTAACCGAGATAAAGGGAGACGTCAGAGAGGTAGCCGAGCTTATAAACCGAAGCGAGAGACCGTTCATATACTTTGGTGGCGGAGTTCGTCTTTCGGAGGCGGGCGAGGAGCTGCGTGAGCTTATTGAGAAAGCGGATATTCCCGCGTCCCATACGCTTATGGCGGCGGGAGTCCTTGGCTACGGAGAGAGAAATAATCTCGGCCTTATAGGAATGCACGGATGCTATTCCTCAAATTGCGCGGCAAATCGCGCGGACGTTCTTTTGGCGATAGGAACTCGTTTTTCTGACAGAGTTGCTCTCAATACCGATAAATTCGGAGAGAACGCGAGAATAGTACATATCGACATAGACCCCAGCGAGATAAACAAGAACGTGATTGCCGATTACAGTATAGTCGGAGACGTCAAGACGGTGCTTCGTGAGATGCTCAAGTACATCACTCCCACCAAGCACGACGCATGGCACGAGCATATAGAGCACTGGAAATCAGAGGACTACAAGCCCGAGGACAGCCAGACAAAGATAAAGCCTCATTTCATAGTTGAAAAGGCGTGTGAGCTCGCGGGAACGGAGGCGGTCTATGTTACTGACGTCGGACAGCATCAAATGTGGGCGGCACAGTATATGCATCATACCTATCCTCGCAATTTTCTGACCAGCGGCGGCCTTGGAACTATGGGATACGGATACGGCGCGGCAATCGGAGCAAAGATAGCCAGACGCGACGTCCCCGTCGTTCATTTCACGGGAGACGGCTCATTCCATATGAACCTCAACGAAATATGCACCGCGGTGACATACAAGGTGCCCGTCATATCCATAATATTCAACAACTCTGCACTCGGAATGGTGCATCAGTGGCAGGAGGCATTCTACGATAAACGCTTCTCGTCGAGTGAGCCCAACAGAGTTACCAACTATAAGGCGGTTGCAGAGGGCTTTGGCGGAAAGGGATATCACTGTGAGACTCCCGCAGAGTTTGAGGCGGCTATGAAGGAAGCCTTAACTATGAACGGCCCTGTGTGGATAGAGTGCGTGGTAGACCGCGCAGAAAAGGTGTTGCCTATGATTCCCGGCGGCAAGACCGTAAACGAAACTATTTTTAACTGAGGGGGAACGAAGCATGAAAAAACAATGTATGGTTCTCCTGGTTGAGAACAACGCGGGTGTGCTTGCGAGAATATCCTCGCTTTTCGTTCAAAGGGGGTTTAACATTGACTCCTTGACGGTGTCTCCCACGGAAAATGAAAAAATATCGCGTATTACCATTATGACTCACGGCGATGAAAAGACGTTCAGTCAGATAATGAAGCAGACGGGCAAGCTTGTCGAGACAAAGCTGATATTCTCAGTCGAGCCCACCTTTAGCCTGATACACGAGATATTGCTTATAAAGTTCGCCCCCGAGGTTGCGGACGACGAAAAGCTTAACGACCTCATCTGCATATACGGAGCAAAGATAGTAGACAGAACGGGCGACTGTCTTGTAGCCGAGCTTTGCGATACGCCGCAAAGGCTTGACGGATTTATTGAGGACACGGCACGCTTTAAGGTGATTGAATCCTGCCGCACAGGCGCTATCGCGATGGAGCGCGGAAAGGTGTCCTACGATATCTGACACACGGCGCCAACAGACACGGCGCGGAAAAATAAAACAAAAAACTATTCTACAATTATTTCAAGGAGAAAAGAAAAATGATCAACAAGTATTACGACACAGACTGTAATCTCGCTCTTATCAAGGATAAGACTATTGCGGTCATCGGATTTGGAAGCCAGGGACACGCACATTCCATGAACCTCGCAGAGAGCGGCTGTAACGTAGTCGTAGGTCTGCGTCAGGGAAGCGGACACTGGGCAAAGGCTGCTGCATTTGCTGAAAAGAACCCCAACTTCAAGGTTATGGAGGTCGAGGACGCCGCAAAGGCTGCGGATATCGTTATGATGCTGGTTCCCGATGAGCTTGCAGCCGATATCTACAACAAGCAGATAGCTCCCAACATGAAGGATGGCGACGTTCTTATGTTCGCTCACGGTTTCAATATTCATTTCAATCTTATCAATCCTGCAAAGGATATCGACGTTATCATGGTCGCTCCCAAGGGTCCCGGACATACCGTAAGAAGCCAGTACGTTGAGGGTAAGGGAGTTCCTTCTCTCATTGCGGTACATCAGGACTACTCGGGCAAGGCTAAGGACTATGCTCTCGCGTACGCTTGCGGAATCGGCGCGGGTCGCGCTGGTATCCTTGAGACGTCCTTCAGAGAAGAGACCGAGACTGACCTCTTTGGTGAGCAGGCAGTTCTTTGCGGCGGTGTTACCGAGCTTATGAAGGCAGGCTTTGAGACTCTCGTTGAGGCAGGCTATGAGCCCGAGATGGCATACTTTGAGTGTATCCACGAGATGAAGCTCATCGTTGACCTTATCAACCAGGGCGGATTTGCCAAGATGAGATATTCCATCTCTAACACCGCTGAGTACGGCGATTACAGAACGGGTAAGAGACTTATCACAGACGCGACACGCAAGGAGATGAAGGCGGTTCTTACCGAGATACAGAACGGTACCTTCGCTTCTGAGTTTATGCAGGAGTTCAGCGCAGGCCGTAAGGCTAAGTTCCTCGCTACCCGCCGTGTTGAGTCCGAGCATCAGCTTGAAAAGACAGGCGCCGAGCTGCGCCAGATGATGTCTTGGCTCAAGAAGTAATGCGACCTTAGATAATTTGCGTCATACTGCGTTGCTACTCGAAAACAGCTTGACGTAGGTAACTACGTCTGCGCTTGGTTTTCTCCGTTGCGCCTTGTCTGACACAAATTCTCGTCGGTCTTGGTTTGTTTGGTTTAAAGAGAAGCGGGGAAACTTTTTGGTAAAAAGTTCCCCCGCACCCCTCAAAAACTTCCAATAAGGATAGATCGTTTACGGACATTTTATCTCACTTGACGGTGAAGCAGCATTTTTGTCTGTTTTTACGGGGAGTTTTTGAAGTTCTTAGAAACTTTTTGCAAAAAGCTTCTAAGTGGGGGGCGGGGCAACGCCCCATAAAAAATAACGAAAGGGGAAACGCTATGCTTTTGGCGGTTAACGTAGGAAATAAAAGTATTTCATTTGCAACGTTTGAAAACGGCTCAGTTGACGTGATTTCGAAATTCACCGCTTCTGCTGATAAAAGCAGGACCGCAGATGAATATGTCATACTCGTCAAGCAATTACTCGACTATTCGGGAATTGACACCAAAGATATTGACGGTTCGATAATGGCAAGCGTTGTTCCTCAGCTTAACGACGTGATAAAAAGCGTCATACTTAAATTAACGGGCAAATCCCCTCTTGTTGTTGGTCCCGGTGTGAAAACGGGATTTGCGATAAGGATAGACGACCCTGCCGAGCTTGGCGCGGACATAGTTGCCAATGCCGCGGCGGTGGTGAGCATACTCAAAGCCGAAAAGATGGATAGACCCGCGCTCATACTAGATATGGGACGAGTCACAACGCTTTTTGCTATAACTAAAAACAGGGAAGTGGTCGGCGGTGCCATAGTTCCCGGTGTGGATATGTCCCTCGACGCTCTGCATAGAGATACCGCACTTTTGCCGAGCATAGAGCTCTCGGGTGCTCCCAGAGCTATCGGCAAAAACACCAAGGCGTCGCTTATCTCGGGTGTGATACTCGGTCAGGCGGCTATGATAGACGGTCTTGTTGACAGATTTGAAAAAGAGCTCAGGTGTGACTTCGGAGAGGCTATGCTTTTTGCCACGGGAGAGAGATGCGAGACAGTCACGGCTAACTGTACGCATACGTTCCGTTATTGCCCCGACCTTACGCTCAATGGGCTGGCGTGTATATATAAGAATACCGCAGAATAATAATTTGACTTTGATAATAACACCAAAATCGGTGATTATTATAAATTTCTATGCGCCGTACTCAATTCGAGACGACAGCAGAGGGTGAGATTCCCTCAAGGAGAATTTAATATGAAAACTTCGGCTAAACAGAAGACCTTGAAACTGGTTCAGCTTGCACTACTTGTTGCATTGATCTTTGCGATGCAATATATTGGCACGGTTGCAACTTCCGCACTAAAAGGAATGGGCGTTGAGCTTTCATTTGTGCTTATCCCCATAGTGATTGGCGCATTCTTGTTGGGACCGTCGGAAGGGGCTTTCCTTGGGTTAGTTTTTGGTGTTATGACGGTAGTGCTTACGGTAATGGCACCGAGTTCAAGTATGTACATTATTTTTGATGCCAATCCGATTCTGTTTTCTTTAGTTGCTATATCCAAGGCGGTTTTTGCTGGATTAGGCTCAGGGTTGATATACAAGGGCTTGGATAAGGCGTTCAAGGGCAAATTCGTTTATTTGAAAACATTGATCGCATCTGCGTCCGCGCCTATCATAAATACCGGCATCTACCTTTTGGGAATGGTGTGTTTCTTTTCTGATACGATTTCCGAAAAGTTTTCGGGTGGACAGAATGTTTTTGTGTTTTTGGTGTTGCTGATTTGGCTCAACTTCTTGATTGAATTTGCTATCAACGTTCTTCTTACCCCCGCGATAATCCGTATCATTGAAGTGGTGAAGAAAAAAATCAAATAAATTTCGTTAAAAATTAAAATTTTACTATATTTTCCCTACTCTTTTTTTGGAAAGGGTGGGGTGTAGGGAGGGAAAACTTTTTCTCAAAAAATTTTCCCTCCCACGAAAAAAAGGAGACAAAATATGCGTTCAGATAATGTAACCAAAGGTGCTGAAAGAGCGCCGAACAGAAGCTTATTTTATGCGATAGGATACACCAAGGAGGAGCTTGAGCGTCCTCTTATAGGCGTGGTCAGCGCACACAGCGAGATAGTGCCGGGACACGCGCATCTTGACAAGATAGCGGAGGCGGTAAAGGCAGGTATCAGAATGGCAGGAGGCACACCCGTGCTGGTTCCCTCCATAGGCGTGTGCGACGGTATCGCTATGGGACATATAGGAATGAAATACTCGCTCGCAAGCCGTGAGCTTATCGCGGACAGTGTTGAGACTATGACGATGGCTCATCAGCTTGATGGACTCGTGCTCGTCCCCAACTGCGACAAGATAGTTCCCGGAATGGTAATGGCGGCGGTCAGAATGAACGTTCCAACCGTTGTCTGCTCAGGCGGACCTATGCTCGCGGGCTGCTATGACGGCGAGGAGGTCAGTCTATCCAAGCTTTTCGAGGCGGTCGGCGCATATAAAGCGGGTATTATCGACGAGGAAAAGCTCAACGAGTGTGAGACAGGCGCGTGCCCCGGTTGCGGCTCTTGCGCGGGAATGTATACGGCGAACTCGATGAATTGCCTTTGCGAGTCTATGGGTATAGCTCTTCCCGGCAACGGAACTATTCCTGCTGTGAGCAACAAGAGAATAATGCTCGCCAAGCACGCGGGAATGGCTATTATGGAAATGGTCAGAAAAAATATATGCGCAAGGGACATTATCAACGAGAGATCTATAAAGAACGCGCTTGCGTGTGATATGGCTCTCGGTTGCTCGTCGAATAGCGTGCTTCACCTGCTCGCTATCGCAAACGAGGCGGGAGTTCCTCTTGACCTCAATTTGTTCAACGAAATGAGCGCCAAGGTACCCAACCTTTGTCACTTGGCTCCTGCGGGCTCAACTCATATGCAGGATCTCGACGCGGCAGGCGGTATCCCCGCGGTTCAAGCAGAGCTTATAAAGCGCGGTCTGCTTGACGTGGAGGCTATGACGGTCACGGGCAAGAGCGTTGGCGAGAACGTCAAAGGCGCTTACATAAAGAGCACAAAGGCGATACGACCCATTGACGACCCGTACAGTGAAACGGGCGGCATACAGATACTCTGGGGTAATATAGCACAGAAGGGTTGTGTGGTCAAGAGAAGCGCGGTCGCCCCCGAAATGCTCGTGCATTCGGGTCCTGCAAGAGTTTTCAACTCCGAGGACGAGGCTATCGCGGCAATATATGCAGGTAAGATAGTTGACGGCGATGTCGTTGTTATCAGATATGAGGGCCCCAAGGGAGGCCCGGGAATGAGAGAGATGCTCAATCCCACCTCGGCACTTGCAGGTATGAAGCTTGATAAGACCGTAGCTCTCATCACGGACGGACGCTTCTCGGGCGCATCGCGCGGCGCGTCCATAGGACACGTCTCTCCCGAGGCGGCGGACGGCGGAAATATCGCGCTTATAAACGAGGGTGATATAATAAATATAGACATTCCCAATGCTTCTATCAACGTACAGGTCAGCGACGAGGAGCTTTCTGCAAGACGTGAAAAACACGTCGCTCCCGAGCCCAATATCAAGTCGGGCTGGCTTTCGCGCTACGCTCGCCTTGTCAGCGGCGCAGATCAAGGCGCTGTGATGAAATAAGATTTTCAAGGAGCGATGCGGGGAAGCTTTTTTCGAAAAAAAGCTCCCCCGCACCCCCTCAAAAAACTTCAATAAGGATAGATGGTTGATGAACGGTTTATCCTCCCAGAAGATAAAATTTTTTAAATTTGACAATATTCCTTCCAAGCCCCACATCAAATTCTTTTGTCTGAAAGCTTTTGAAATTCTTAAAAACTTTTTTCAAAAGGTTTTTAAGCAGGGGACGGGACAGAGTCCCGAAATAACAAAGAAAGGTATACATAATGAACGCAAGTAAGTACACAAGACAGTTTTTTCCCGCGCCTGTGAGCAGTCCCGCGTGGATGAATAAGAATTATATAGAAAAGCCTCCCGTATGGTGCTCGGTAGATCTTCGCGACGGAAATCAGTCGCTTATAATACCTATGAGTCTTGAGGAAAAGCTGGAATTTTTCAAGCTTTTGGTCAAGATCGGCTTTAAGGAGATAGAGGTAGGATTTCCTGCGGCGTCTGATACCGAATACACGTTTTTGAGAACTCTTATAGAGGAGAATCTCATTCCCGATGACGTGACCGTGCAGGTATTGACGCAGTCAAGAGAGCACATTATCAAAAAGACCTTTGAGAGCCTTAAGGGCGTCAAGAACGCAATAGTTCACCTCTACAATTCCACCTCGGTGGCACAGAGAGAGCAGGTGTTCAAGAAACCAAAGCAGGAGATAATCGACATCGCGGTGGAGGGAGCTCGACTTTTTGAAAAATACAGTAAGGAGATGGGAGTAAATTACAGATACGAGTATTCTCCCGAGTCCTTTACGGGCACAGAGCCTGAATTCGCGCTTGAGATATGCAACGCGGTGCTTGACGTCTGGAAGCCTACGGCGGACAGAAAGGTGATCATCAACCTGCCCGTAACCGTTGAGGTGTCAATGCCTCACGTTTACGCAAATCAGGTGCAGTATATGAACGACAATCTCAAATACCGTGAGAACGTTATAATTTCGCTCCACCCACACAATGACAGAGGCTGTGCCGTGGCTGACACGGAAATGGGCTTGCTCGCGGGCGGAGACAGAGTAGAGGGAACTCTTTTCGGCAACGGAGAGAGAACTGGCAACACGGATATAGTAACTGTTGCTATGAATATGTTTGCGCAGGGAGTCGATCCCCGTCTTGACCTTTCAAATATGCCCGAGATATGCGAGACGTATGAGAGAGTTACGAGAATGCAGGTAGGCGACCGCTCGCCTTATTCGGGCAAGCTTGTGTTTGCGGCATTCTCAGGATCGCATCAGGACGCTATCGCGAAGGGAATGAAGTGGAGAGAGGAGCACACCTGCCGTTATTGGACGGTGCCTTATCTGCCGATAGACCCCTCGGACGTGGGAAGAGAATACGAGACGGATGTTATACGTATCAACTCGCAGTCGGGTAAGGGTGGCATAGGATATCTGCTTGAGCACAACTTTGGATACTTCCTGCCAAAGAAGATGAGAGAGCACGTAGGCTATACCGTCAAGGGATATTCCGACCGCTCGCACAAGGAGCTTTTGCCCGATGAGGTACTCCAGATATTTACCAAGGAATACGTGAATATCAACTCGCCTCTGTCTTTAAAGGATTATCATTTTGTGCGCTCGGGCGACAGCATCAAGGCATTTGTAACTGTGGAATATAACGGTGAGTTGCGTGATATCTCCGCTGATGGCAACGGACGTCTTGACGCGGTAAGCAACGCGATAAAGAGAAATCTCGGCATTTCCTATTCTGGACTGACATACGCAGAGCACGCGCTTGAGAGCGGCTCGTCTGCGTCGGCGGTCACGTACGTGGGAATCACGGGCGAGGACGGTCAGATGTGCTGGGGCGCAGGTGTTCACGACGACATCATAGCTTCCTCGATTTACGCACTGTTTTCAGCCATCAATAAAACAATATAAACGCATCTCCCATTACCTCGTTCCTAAGGATTTTGAAGGTGGTGGGTGTTTGGAAAGAGGGAACGCATCCCCGAGAATAAGGAGTAAAATAAAATGGCAATGACGATGACACAGAAGATACTCGCGGCGCACGCGGGGCTTGAGTCGGTGAAGGCGGGACAGCTTATTATGGCAAACCTTGACCTTGTGCTTGGAAACGACATCACCTCACCCGTGGCGATAAACGAGTTTCATAAAAACGGCTTTGAGGGCGTTTTTGATAAGAACAAGATAGCACTCGTAATGGACCATTTCGTGCCCAACAAGGACATCAAGGCGGCACAGCAGTGCAAGCAGTGCAGGACATTTGCGAAGGCTTTTAATATAAAGAATTACTACGACGTCGGAGAGATGGGAATAGAGCACGCGCTCCTGCCTGAAAAGGGACTTGTTGCTCCCGGTGAGCTTGTTATCGGAGCGGATTCTCACACCTGTACATACGGCGCGCTCGGCGCATTCTCGACAGGAGTCGGAAGCACGGATATGGCGGCAGGAATGGCAACGGGCAAGGGTTGGTTCAAGGTCCCCTCGGCTATAAAGTTTAACCTTGTGGGAGAGCTCAAGCCTCACGTTTCGGGCAAGGACGTTATACTTCACATTATCGGAATGATAGGAGTTGACGGCGCGCTTTATCGCTCAATGGAATTTTCGGGTGAGGGGCTAAAATCCCTCTCCATAGACGACCGTCTCTGTATGGCAAATATGGCTATCGAGGCAGGTGCGAAGAACGGCATATTCGAGGTCGACGAGATAACCCTCGCGTACGTCGGTGAGAGAGTTGCGAGAGAATATAAGGTATATTCGGCAGACGCAGATGCGGAATATGATGAGGTATATACCATAGACCTCGGAGCCATAGAATCCACTGTTGCGTGTCCTCATCTTCCCGAGAACACAAGACTTGCCTCTGAGCTTGGCGACATAGTGCCCGATCAGGTTGTCATAGGCTCTTGCACGAATGGCAGACTTTCGGATATGAAGGCGGCGGCAGATATACTGAAGGGCAGACACATCGCGCCCGACGTGCGTTGCATTATTATCCCCGCAACGCCTACTATTTACAAGGAATCTATCCGTCTTGGATATATAGATACGTTTATTGACGCGGGCTGTATCGTCTCGACACCCACCTGTGGCCCCTGTCTTGGCGGTTATATGGGAATTCTCGCCGAGGACGAGATAGCCGTGGCTACCACTAACAGAAACTTCGTGGGCAGAATGGGACACGTTACGTCAAAGATATATCTTGCAAGTCCCGAGGTCGCGGCAGCTACCGCTGTGGCGGGACGAATAGTTGACCCCACACAGCTTTGAGTAAGGAGGAAATTATGAACGCAAACGGATACGTACATAAATACGGAGATAACGTAGATACCGACGTAATAATCCCCGCAAGATATCTCAACACCGCGGATCACAAGGAGCTCGCGTCTCACTGTATGGAGGATATAGACAAGGACTTTGTCAAAAAAGTAAATAACGGCGATATAATGGTGGGTGGAGCCAACTTTGGCTGCGGCTCGTCGCGTGAGCACGCTCCCATTGCCATAAAGAACTCGGGAATATCCTGCGTTATCGCAAAGACCTTTGCGCGTATCTTCTTCAGAAACGCGATAAATATAGGTTTGGCTATTCTGGAATGCCCCGAGGCAAGCGAGAAGATAGAGAACGGCGACCAAGTCTCTATTGACTTTGATACGGGCGTTATTACTAACGTCACCAAGGGCGAGACCTATCAGGCAGAGCCTTTCCCGGAATTTATTAAGGATATAATTAATTCTGACGGACTTATGAACTCGCTCAAAAAATAAGGAGAGTAGCTATGGATAAGAATATTACACTTCTCAAGGGCGACGGAATCGGCCCCGAAATCGTTTCGCAGGCGGTCAAGGTGCTGGACGCGGTCGCAAAAAAATACGGACACACGTTTAATTATACCGAGGTGGATATCGGAGGCTGCTCTATTGACAAATACGGCGTTCCGATAACCGATGAGGGAATGGAAAAATGCAAAAGCGCCGATGCGGTGCTGCTCGGAGCCGTGGGTGGACCAAAATGGGACAGCGTTGACCCTTCTATAAGACCCGAAAAGGCATTGCTCGCGGTCAGACGCGAGCTCGGACTCTTTGCCAATCTTCGCCCTACAAAGCTGTTCTCTCAGCTTGCGGACTCCTCTCCGCTCAAGGAGAGCATAGTTGGAGGTGGAATTGACCTTATGATAGTCAGAGAGCTGACGGGCGGCATCTATTTTGGAAAGAGAAGGACGGAAACTGTCGGTGGCGAGAGGGTCGCGACAGATGAGATGACCTACTCTGAGCACGAGATAGAGCGCATCGGTCGCGTGGCATTTGAGGCGGCGCTTAAGCGTGGCAAAAAGCTCGCAAGCGTGGACAAGGCAAACGTGCTTGATTCCTCAAGGCTCTGGCGAGCGGTAATGCACCGCTTGGCAGAGGAATATACGCAGGTAGAGTACAGCGATATCCTCGTTGACAACACGGCTATGCAGCTTATCAAGAATCCCACGCAGTTTGACGTTATAGTGACGGAGAATATGTTTGGCGACATTCTTTCCGACGAGGCAAGCATGCTTACGGGCTCTATCGGAATGATGCCCTCGGCGTCTCTGTCCTCGGGACCTCTCGGAATGTACGAGCCCATTCACGGCTCGGCTCCCGATATCGCGGGAATGGATATCGCAAACCCCATAGGAACGGTAATGAGCGCGGCTATGATGCTCCGTTACTCGTTTGATATGGCGGCTGAGGCGGACGCTATAGAGGCGGCAGTGAACAAGGCACTTGACGACGGCTACCGTACACCCGATATCTACAAGGACGGCTTTACTAAGGTGGGTTGCTCGGCTATGGGAGACGTTCTTGCGGCTAATATTTAATTTTAAATTATTCTTATAAAAAGAAGGTGTAAAATAATGCTCAACATAAAGTACGAGCTTGTAAAAGAAAAAAAGGCAAAGCCCGATTGGGATAATCTCGGCTTTGGAAAACATTTCACAGACCATATGTTTATTATGGATTACGATGAGGGTATGGGTTGGCACGACGCGCGCATAGTTCCTTATCAGAATCTTTCGCTCGATCCCGCGTGTATGGTATTCCATTACGCGCAGGAGATGTTTGAGGGTCTCAAGGCATACAGAACGCCCGACGGAAGCATACAGCTTTTCCGTCCCGACCAGAATATAGACAGAATGAACCGTACAAACGAGCGCCTTTGTATTCCTCAGCTTGACAAAAACGACGTTCTTGACGCTCTCCGTGCCATCGTCAAGGTCGAGGAGGACTGGGTGCCCGTTAAGGAGGGAACCTCTCTCTATATCCGTCCTTTCATTATCGCGACGGACGTTCAGCTTGGAGTTCACCCCTCAAAGAGCTATAAATTTATGATAATCACCTGTCCTGTCGGAGCGTATTACGCTGAGGGAATAAAGCCGGTTAAGATATTCGTTGAGCGTGAGTATGTTCGCGCGGTAAGAGGCGGTACGGGCTTTGCAAAGGTAGGCGGAAACTACGCCTGCTCTCTTATCGGTCAGGAAAAGGCAGAGAAGATGGGATATTCTCAGGTGCTTTGGCTTGACGGTATCGAGCATAAGTATATCGACGAGGTCGGCGCAATGAACGTGTTCTTCGTGCTTGACGGCAAGGTCGTAACTCCCGCCTTGGAGGAGGGAAGTATCCTTCCGGGTGTTACAAGAAAGTCGAGTATCCAGCTCCTTCGCGATATGGGTTATACCGTTGAGGAGAGAAAGCTCTCACTTGCAGAGGTCGAGGAAGCATACGCAAACGGTAAGCTTGACGAGGCGTTTGGAACAGGTACCGCCGCGGTAGTCTCGCCTATGGGACTTCTTGACACGGGCGACCAAAAAATGATAATAAACAATAATGAAATAGGACCCGTAGCGCAAAAACTCTATGATACACTCACCGCTATCCAGTGGGGTAAGATAGAAGACAAATTCGGCTGGACTGTTAAGGTCTGACGGGAGAGAATACAGGGGGAAGGGCGAACCTTTTTGAAAAAAGGGTTCGCCCTTCCCCCTGCACCCCCTATCCACTCCAAAAACCTTTAATAGAATGGGTAGGTCGAGGGTTGATTGGTGGAAAGGGAAATACGTCACACGAGCCAACGCCGCACCACAGGTACCTTTTTGAAAAAAAGGGTTCGCCCTTCCCCCTGCCCCCCTACCCACTCCAAAAACCTTTAATATGATGAGCAGGTCAAGATTTGATTGGTAAAAAAGGACATAAAAAAGACTTTGAATGGTGAAAGGCGTTATTTTCATTTTTATACATTTTAATACTACGCCCCTCGAATATCTGCGTCAAAAACGAAAAAATATTCATTTTTGTGCATAATATCAAAAAACTTGAGCGGTCTTTGTAAAACATTGTAGTAATCAGCATTGACAAAAGCATATTAATGGTGTATAATAAATGCATAATCCTAATATTTGATGCATAAATGCATAAAAAACGCACAAAAATTGAATAAAAACACAAAATTGTCTATGGAGGACAAAAACAATGGATAAGAGTAAGATAAAAAAGGTAGTGCTTGCGTACTCTGGCGGACTTGATACGTCTATCATCATTCCGTGGCTCAAGGAGAATTATAATAACTGTGAGGTCATCGCGGTAAGCGGAAACGTAGGTCAGGCGGACGAGCTTGAGGGCCTTGAGGAAAAGGCACTGAAAACAGGCGCGTCCAAGCTTTACGTTCTCGACCTCACCGATGAGTACGTTGATGAATACATAATCCCCTGCATGAAGGCGGGTGCTATATATGAGGAATATCTGCTCGGAACAAGCCACGCGCGTCCTTGTATCGCAAAGGGACTTGCGGAGATAGCCATCAAGGAAGGCGCAGACGCCATCTGTCACGGCTGTACGGGTAAGGGTAACGACCAGGTGCGCTTTGAGCTGACTCTCAAGCATTTCTGCCCCGATATGCCTATAATCGCTCCTTGGCGTGAATGGGATATCAAGTCTCGTGACGAGGAAATTGACTATGCCGAGGCGCACAACGTGCCTCTTAAGATAAATCGTGAGACTAACTATTCAAAGGACAAGAACCTCTGGCACCTCTCTCACGAGGGACTTGACCTTGAGGATACTGGCAACGAGCCTATGTACGAAAAACCCGGATTTCTTGAGATGGGTGTATCTCCCATTCAGGCTCCCGACACGCCTACCTACGTAGAGCTTGACTTTGTTCAGGGCGTTCCCGTAGCCATCAACGGTGAAAAGAAGTCGGCAAAGGATATCATTCTTGACCTCAACAAGCTTGGTGGCGAGAACGGTATAGGACTTCTTGATATCGTTGAGAACAGACTTGTGGGTATGAAGTGCCGCGGTGTTTACGAGACTCCCGGCGGAACTATTCTTTACAAGGCTCATAGCGTGCTTGAGAGCATCTGCCTTGACAAGATGACGCTTCACGAAAAGCAGAAGCTTGCTATCACCTATGCGGAGCTGGTATATAACGGTCAGTGGTTCACACCTCTGCGTGAGGCTCTTGCCGCTTTTGTTGACAAGACGCAGGAGAAGGTAACGGGTAAGGTTCGCCTCAAGCTCTATAAGGGCAATATGATAAACGCGGGCGTGTGGAGCGACTACTCGCTCTACTCTGAGGAGATCGCGACCTTTGGTGAGTCCGACTATGACCAGAAGGACAGTGCGGGCTTTATCAACCTGTACGGCCTTCCCATCAAGGTTCAGGCTATGGTAGATGCGAAGAACAAGTAAGTTGTTGACGAGTCGCGGGGGGCTTTTTGAAAAAAAGATTCCCCCGCCCCCTCAAAAACTTTCAATAAGAATAGGCGTTTGAGAGACGGACTATTCTTGGAGACAGAAAGAATTTTTTGGGATAGAAGCTTCTATCCCATATTATGCTTTTTAATGGCGCTCTCAAAAAGTGCCAAAACCCATTTATTTAAAGTTTTTGAAAAGCGCGAGAAAGCTTTTTTCTAAGAAGTTCCTCGCACAGAGGTATTATGAGTAAAATGTGGGCAGGCAGAAATGCCGGTGTAACGGACAGTTTGGCGGACGATTTCAACTCGTCGATACGCTTTGATTGCAAGATGTATAAGCAGGATATACTGGGCTCGATAGCTCACGCAAAGATGCTGTGTAAGCAGGGCATCATAAGCGAGACCGACGCGGAGCAGATAGAGAATGGGCTTCTGTCCATTCTTGAGGACATTGAGAGCGGAAATTTGCAGTTCGATATGAGCTGTGAGGACATACATATGTTTATCGAGGCGGAGCTGACCGCGAGGATAGGTGAGGCGGGCAAGAGATTGCACACCGCTCGCAGTCGAAACGACCAGGTGGCGCTCGACGTGCGTATGTATCTGCGCGACGAGAGCAAAAAGGTCACGAGTCTGCTCGAAAAGCTAATATCCGTAATATGTGACAAGGCAGAGGAGGGGGCTTGTGCAATAGTCCCTGGATATACGCATCTGCAAAGAGCCCAACCCATCACCTTTGGTCATCACCTTATGGCGTACTCCCAAATGTTTTTGCGCGATATAGGCAGAGTGCGTGACGCGGTAAAGAGAATGAACGCCTCTCCCATAGGCTCCTGCGCTCTCGCGGGCACCACCTACAATACTGACCGCAGCTTTGAGGCAGACCTGCTTGGCTTTGACGGTGTTTGTGCCAATAGCATAGACGGTGTGTCCGACAGAGATTTCTGTGTTGAGCTTATGAGCGCGTATGCACTTATTATGATGCACCTCTCTCGCTTTTCCGAGGAGATAATACTCTGGTCGAGCTGGGAGTTCAAATTCGTCGAGCTTGACGATGCCTACACTACGGGCTCGTCCATAATGCCGCAGAAAAAGAACTCGGATATGGCGGAGCTTGTAAGAGGCAAGACGGGCAGAGTTTACGGAGACCTTATGGCTCTGCTCACCACGCTCAAGGGCTTGCCGCTTGCGTATAACAAGGATATGCAGGAGGACAAGGAGGCTATATTCGACTCTCTTGAGACCGTGATTATGTGTCTTGAGATATTCGCTCCTATGGTAGCCACTATGAAGCTTAAAAAAGAGAATATGTACCGCGCGGCACAGGAGGGCTTCATCAACGCTACCGACCTTGCCGACTATCTTACAAAGAAGGGGATGCCCTTCCGTTCAGCTTACAAGATAACTGGTGAGATAGTTGCCGAGTGCATAGAAAAGAATACGGTGCTCGACAAGCTTCCGCTTGAGGCTTACAGAGCCCACAGTGATATTTTTGAGGACGACCTTTACCGCGAGATATCGCTTGAGACCTGCGTCTCCAAGAGAATAAGTGAGGGCGGCACGAGCGTTGAGTCGGTATTGAAGCAGATAAGCTTGGTAAGAGCCGCTGTTGAGGGAACAAAATGAAAAAAAAGATATTTATAGACGGGCGCGCGGGAACGACGGGCCTGCGTATATACGAAAGACTTGAGTGCAGAGACGACATAGAGCTGATAATTCTTTCGGACGACGAGCGAAAGGATACGGCGGCGAGAAAACGCGCCTTGAATGAGGCGGATGTGGCGTTTCTGTGTTTGCCCGACGACGCGGCAAGAGAGTCTGTGTCACTCATAGAAAATGACCGAACGGTCGTGATAGATACCTCAACGGCGCACAGAACGCTTGAGGGTTGGACGTACGGATTTCCCGAGCTTTCCGAGGATATCAAAAGCAAGCTCCCGAGCGCAAAAAGAATTGCTGTTCCCGGGTGCCACGCAAGCGGCTTTATAGCGCTTGTGTATCCGCTTGTAAAGGCGGGCATCATATCCGCCGATACGCTCCTCACCTGCCATTCCATAACGGGATATAGCGGCGGCGGAAAAAAGATGATAGCCGAGTATGAGAGCGAGGAGAGAGACTGTCTGCTTGACGCTCCCCGTCAGTACGCGCTTGGACAAGGGCATAAGCATCTCAAGGAGATGAAGGCTGTCACGGGACTTGCGAGTCAGCCTGTGTTCTGCCCCATAGTTTCGGATTTTTACAGTGGGATGACGGTTACCGTGCCCATCTTTTCCTCACAGCTGACCTGCGGTCATACGGTCGAGGATATTAAAAAGGTTTATGCTGAGATATACACGGGCGATATCGTTAGATACGCAGAGACTGCCGATGAGACGGGATTTGTCTCGGGCGCAAAGCTCTCGGGCAAGGATTCTATGCAGATAAGCGTCTGCGGAAACGAGGAGCGGATATTGCTCATCGCTATGTACGATAATCTCGGCAAGGGAGCGTCGGGCGCGGCGGTCGAATGTCTCAATTACACGCTCGGAGCCCCTATAGACAAAGGACTTGAAATCTAAGGATACCTCATACAAGAAAGGCAAAGACAGGACATGATAAATAAGATACAGGGCGGTGTGTGTGCCGCAAAGGGATTTTCGGCAAACGGAATACATTGCGGAATACGCAAGAACAAGACCAAAAGAGACTTGGCACTCATATGTTCACAGACACCGTGCTCCGCGGCGGCAGTATATACGCAGAATCTGGTAAAGGGAGCACCTCTGCTCGTCACAAAGTCAAATATAGAGAACGGCGTGGCGCAGGCAGTGATATGCAATAGCGGAAACGCAAATACCTGCAACGCAAACGGAATCGAAATAGCGGCACAGACCTGCAGACTGCTTGGTGACAAGCTGGGAATATCCGCGTCCGACGTGGTCGTCGCGTCCACAGGAGTTATAGGTCAGCCTCTTGATATCACGCCCATAGAGAACGGACTTGACGAGCTTATCAGCGGTCTTGGAGACAACAGTGACCTGGCTTGCGAGGGAATCATGACCACGGACACAAAGAAAAAAGAGATAGCGGTAGAATTCACCGTAGGCGGTAAGACGTGCCGTATGGGTGGTATCGCTAAGGGAAGCGGTATGATACATCCCAATATGGCAACTATGCTGGTCTTTATAACGACCGACTGTGCGATATCCTCCGAGATGCTTAAGATAGCGCTTGGAGAGGACGTAAAGACCTCGTTCAATATGATAAGCGTTGACGGAGACACCTCGACTAACGATATGGTCTCGGTACTTGCCAACGGGCAGGCGGGAAATGATGAGATAGTATGTGCGGGAGAGGCATTTGACGAATTCAGAGAGGCGCTTCACGTCGTTACGTCCGACCTTTGCAGAAAGATAGCCGCGGATGGTGAGGGAGCAACTAAGCTGCTCGAATGCCGTGTCAGCGGAGCGCGTGACAAAGAGACGGCGGCTATTTGTGCCAAGAGCGTGATTTGCTCGTCGCTCTTTAAGGCTGCTATGTTCGGAGCGGACGCAAACTGGGGACGCGTGCTTTGCGCACTCGGATATAGCGGAGCGGATATAGACGTTCATAAGGTAGGCGTGTGCTTTAAGTCCTCAAAGGGAGAGATAAACGTGTGCCACGAAGGCGCAGGCGTTGATTTCTCGGAGGAAAAGGCAAAGGAGATATTGCTGGAGGACGAGATAGAGATAATTATTTGCGTTGGAGACGGCACGGGCGAGGCAGTCGCCTGGGGTTGTGACCTGACCTACGATTACGTCAAGATAAACGGAGATTACAGAACTTAATTATAAGAGAGGTAGCTATGGAACTCACACATGCACAGAGAGCCGACGTTTTGATAGAGGCTCTGCCTTACATAAAAAAATATTACGATAAGATAGTAGTCGTTAAATACGGCGGAAACGCTATGATAAACGATGAGCTCAAGGAAGCGGTAATGGGAGATATCGTCCTGCTTTCTCTTATCGGTATCAAGGTCGTGCTGGTGCACGGCGGAGGACCCGAGATAACCGAAATGCTTGGCAAGATAGGTAAGCAGAGCGAGTTTGTGGACGGTCTGCGTGTCACGGATAAGGAGACTGTGGATATAGTTCAGATGGTGCTTGCTGGCAAGATAAACAAAAATCTTGTAAATCTGCTTGAAAACAAGGGCGGCAAGGCTATTGGACTTTCGGGTATTGACGGGCATATGCTCAAGGCGGAAAGACTTGACGACGTGCACGGCTTTGTAGGAGAGATAACCGATGTTGACGTAACGCCAATAACTGACTGTCTTGATAAGGGCTATATTCCCGTTATCTCCACCGTTGCGTACGATAACGAGGGCAATACCTACAATATCAACGCCGACACCGCGGCGGCAAGAATAGCGGGCGAGCTCGGCGCGGAGAGCCTCATATCCATGACGGATATCGACGGCATATTACGCGACAAGAACGACCCCAAGACACTCATATCAAAGATATACGTGAGCGAAGCGCCCCAGCTTATAAGAGAGGGCGTAATAAGCGGTGGAATGATACCCAAAATAAGCTGCTGCATCGAGGCCATACGCCGCGGAGTGAAAAAAGTATTCGTGATAGACGGTAGGATACCTCATTCCATACTCATTGAGACTTTGACGGACGCAGGTATCGGAACTATGTTCGTCACAGGAGATGATAATTATGATTAAAGAAAAGGATAGCAAATATATTTCGGGCACGTACGCGCGCTTTCCCATAGCCCTTGTAGGCGGCAAGGGAAGTCTCGTGTGGGACGACGAGGGCAACAAATACGTAGATATGGGTACGGGCATAGCGGTAAACGGACTTGGCGTTGCCGATGAGGAGTGGATAGCGGCGGTGACCGCGCAGCTCTCAAAAATACAGCACACGTCAAACCTCTATTACAGTGAGCCCGACGCCATCTTGGCGGAAATGCTATGTGAGCGCACGGGAATGAGCAAGGTGTTTTTCTCGAACTCCGGAGCGGAGGCAAACGAGTGCGCTATCAAGACCGCGAGAAAATGGGGCGAGATAAACAAGGGGGGCGAATACACTACGGTGATAACCCTGACGGATAGCTTCCACGGAAGAACACTTGCTACTTTGGCGGCAACGGGACAGGACGTGTTCCATAAGGACTTTTTGCCTATGCCCGAGGGCTTTGTCTATGCCGAGGCGAATAATATTGAGAGCGTGAAAAGCCTTGCCGCGCAAAACAAGTGCTGTGCTATCATGTTTGAGTGCGTGCAGGGAGAGGGAGGTGTAAGACCTCTCGACTATGATTTCGTCAAGGGACTTGAGGCGGTGGCGCGCGAGTATAACCTGCTCCTTATCGCCGACGAGGTACAGACGGGTAACGGACGCACGGGCAAGCTTTACGGATATATGAATTACGGCATAAAGCCCGACATTTTTTCCACGGCAAAGGGACTTGGCGGCGGTTTGCCGATAGGCGCTACTGTGCTGGGTGAGAAGGTGGAGAGCGTGCTCGGCGCGGGTATGCACGGCTCGACGTTTGGGGGAAATCCCGTGTGCTGCGCAGGTGCGGTCAACGTGCTTTCAAGAATAGACGAGACTATGCTTGAGGGAGTGAGAGAGAAGAGCCAATATATCTTCTCGGAGCTCTCGGAAGCAAAGGGCGTAAAGAGTGTCAGCGGAATGGGACTTATGATAGGAATTGAAACCGAGAAGGACGCGTCGGCGGTCATAGCCGAGTGCCGCGAGAGAGGAGTTCTCGTCATAAAGGCTAAAAACAAGGTCAGGCTTCTGCCTGCTCTCAATATACCCGACGAGCTCTTGCACAGGGCGGTCGAGGTCATCAAAGCCGTGTGTGCGGAATAAGAGAAAGAGGAAAAATATGAAACATTTGCTTAAGCTTTCGGACTTGTCCGAAAAAGAGATAATAGAAATACTTAACCTTGCCGACCAACTCAAATTTGAGAAAAAGAACGGCATAGAGCATCATCTGCTCAAGGGAAAAACGCTTGGAATGATATTCGAGAAGTCCTCGACGAGAACCCGCGTGTCCTTTGAGGTGGGAATGTATGACCTTGGCGGCTCGGCTCTGTTTTTGTCCTCAAAGGACCTTCAGATAGGCAGAGGAGAGCCTGTGGAGGACACTGCACGCGTGCTCTCAAGATATCTTGACGGCATTATGATAAGAACGTTTGAGCAGGCAGAGGTCGAAAATCTCGCGGCTTGCGGAAGCATTCCGATAATCAACGGACTTACAGACTACTGTCATCCCTGTCAGGTACTTGCCGACCTTATGACCATACGTGAGCATAAGGGAATACTCAAGGGGCTCAAGCTCTGCTACGTAGGTGACGGAAACAATATGGCGAACTCTCTTATCGTGGGAGGAATCAAGGCGGGAATGACCGTGTCCGTCGCGTGCCCCGAGGGCTACCGCCCCGATGCTGACATTATGAAATGGGCGGCGGAGAGCGGCAGATTTACCTGCACCGATAACGTACTTGAGGCAGCAGATGGCGCAGACGTTCTCTATACGGATGTGTGGGCGTCTATGGGACAGGAAGGCGAGGCAGAGGAGAGGAAGAAGATATTCAAGGGATATCAGATAAACAGCTCTGTTATGGCGGTGGCAAATCAGGGAGCTATGGTGCTTCATTGTCTGCCCGCTCACCGTGAGGAAGAGATAACCGCCGAGGTCTTTGAGGCTCACGCCGACGAGATATTCGACGAGGCAGAGAACAGACTCCACGCACAAAAGGCAGTTCTCGTCAAGTGTATGAAATAGAATAATGTATAAAACAATAAATCAGATGGGCTTTTTTACGAATGGCTCATCTGCTTTTATATGTTTGAATTAAAAAATCCATCTTCCTATTTACAAATCCAAAAAAATATGATATAATATACTTGCGACACAATTAAATATCCATTATTTGCGCTGATAGCATATTTTTTTACTGTGGTAAAAATGTATGCTCTGTTTTCGTATGCTATCGTAGTGGTAGGTAATGGATAATTGTGTCGCAGCAATTTGGGGCGTGCGTTTTTCGGTGCGTAGCTTCGGTTGCGCACCTTTTTATTTTGGGAGGAAAGATTATGAAAAGCACATTGATAGGTCTTTGGAACGGGGATATCCGTCCATGTGAAGAAAAAACAGGTATATGTGATAGCGAGCGCAAGCTGGTTGAGTATATTGCGAGACATCGCAAGGATGTTATAGCACAGCTTGATGATAAAGGTAAGGAAAGCTTGGAAAAACTAATTGACTGTTCAGATGAGTTGTGGTCAAAAGCTTGTGATGATGCCTTTGCAAAAGGCTTTTCTCTTGCAATCAAGATAATGGTAGAATCCCTTGCTTGAATAAAATGCTATCTCGACTTATCGACAAAAAGCGACGCACGGCATAGACTTTATAATAGGGAGCTCCCGTCAAGGCGAGCCTCAAAATAAAGGAGAAATATGTTATGCAACTGGTTTTTCTGACCGCGCTTGGAGTCGGTGGAGCCACCGTCGCGGGCGCGCTCATAGGATTTATCTTTAAAAACATCTCACATAGATTTTCAAATCTCGTTATATCGTTTGCGGCTGGAATAATGCTCTCGGCGGCTTTTTTAGGACTGATATTACCGTCAATAGAATATGGGGGGCGCTTTGGAGTGCTTGTCGCCGTGCTCGGAATACTCGTGGGAGGCGTGTGTATAAACCTTTCCGACAGACTTGTGCCTCACATACACAAGCTTGTGGGCGGTGAGCAGAAAAGCTCGGGCAGAGTAAAAAGCGTGCTTTTGTTCGTCATCGCGATAGGCATACACAATCTTCCCGAGGGCATAGCCGCAGGAGTAGGATTTGGCGCAGGTGACGTTGAGGGAGCTATACTTATAGCGGCAGGAATAGCGCTCCATAATATACCCGAGGGAATGGTGATAATTTCGCCTATGCTCTCGGCGTGCATAAGTCCCAAAAAGACCTTCATATTGGCTCTTTTAACGGGCTTGGCGGAGGTAGTGGGCACTCTTATCGGATATTTCGCGGTAAGCGTGGCGCAGGCGATATTGCCATTTGCGCTCGCCTTTGCGGGCGGAGCTATGCTCTATGTCATCAGCGAGGAGATGATACCAGAGACTCACGCCGACGGAGAGGCATATCGAGTGACCTATGCTTTTCTGTGCGGCACCTGCGCTATGCTCGTGCTTGACGCCTTAATGTCGGTTTAGTCAAAATGACTATAAGAAAACTTGATGAAATATTGCATTTTGTTTGCATTTTCGTCAAGATTTTTCTTGACATACCGTGTGTAATGGAGTATAATAGAAAGGTAATATTTTAATTGCGCTTGTGGCGCGGAGGAGTAAATATGAACCTGCTTTACAAAGGAAAAACAAAAGACGTATACGCTCTCGACAACGGCAACGTTCTCCTGAAGTTTAAGGATGACTGCACGGGTAAGGACGGGGTTTTCGACCCGGGCGAGAATAGCGTAGGACTTACTATCGACGGAATCGGCAAGGCTAATCTTCAGACGTCTATTTATTATTTTGAGCTTTGCAAGGCAGCAGGAATAAAGACTCATTATGTCTCGGCAGACGTTGACAACGCGACTATGGAGGTGCTCCCCGCAGAGTGCTTCGGCAAGGCGCAGGGAGGAAACGGACTTGAGGTCATCTGCCGTTTAGTTGCAACGGGTAGCTTTATCCGCAGATACGGCGAGTACATCAAGAACGGAACTCGTCTTGAGGGCGGTTACGTTGAATGCACCTTCAAGAACGATGAGAAGGGCGACCCGCTGGTAACGGGTGAGGGACTTGTGGCACTTGGAATAATGACTCCCGAAATGTTCGAGAGCCTAAAGGCGCAGACCTTGGCTATCACAAAGATAGTTGCCGATGATCTGGCTACTCTCGGTCTCGACCTTTGGGATATCAAGTTCGAGTTTGGCTACAACAACGGCGAGGTAATACTCATCGACGAGATAGCATCGGGCAATATGAGAGTTTACAAGGGTGACACTATCGTCGACCCCGTCGAGCTTACAAAGATAATCAACAACAGATGATTAAAACAAGGGGCTTAAAAAGCCCCTTGTTTTAATTATTATTCAACGCTGTCAGGCAGCAGACTGTTGCCGTCTTTGTCGGATACGTCAGTACCGTAGACGTTCTTGTAATTCCTTGCGCAAATAGCGTCAAGCGGAGTTTTAGCGTTCGGGGAGAAGGTGTTACCCGATATCTCAACGTCCATAGCAGTGTCAATGTCAATAGAGATTCCAAGGTTTTCGGGGCTCTCGTCCACGATGGGACAGAAGGTGTTGCCGATTATCTTTACGTTCTCCGCGGAGTTTATGCAGATGCCGTATTTATGCTTGACGTTTTCAAATCTGTTACCCTCGATAGTGATATTCTTGTAGATAAGAAAATCCTTCCTCACGGTCTTTGAAAAGCCCTCGATGACTATGGGGGCAAGAGGTTTGTAAGATAGATAGTCGTTCAAAAATCCCGTGTTATTAAACAGATTTTTGGAAATATTTATATCGTGCGCGACCGTGCTCTCACTCCAGGTTATCTCTGTCTTGCAGGCTATTCCCGCCATATTGAGATTACAGAAGGTGCAGTTTTTGATAGTTCCGTTGGGAGCTTTGACCATAAAGCCGCGCGCGCAGATACCCTCTATCCACACGTTGTCAAAGTAAAAGCCTTGTGAGTTGTGGCTGGTATTGTCAACAAGTACCTTGTTATCTGTTCTGTAATGGTCATCGGAGAGGTCGTATCCCTCAAGCGCGGCAAAATTCACGGCTTCGGTCTTGACCTTGATGGCGTACTTTTCATACTCAGCTCCCGTGAGCTCGCTTACTCCCGTACCAACGAAAACGCAATCATCGAGAGCGGGCGTGTCGCATACGAGCTGACCCTTAGAGGTGTAGAGATAAGCCTGATCACCCTTTTCGAATTGAGGGCAGGAGCTTCCGTCCTTGCACTGATAAGCTGTATAGTAGACTTCGGCGAGATTGGGCTTGTAGACAAGAGTAGTTGTGCCGTCGCCGTTGTCCTTGCACTCTGCAAGGCGCGAGCTTGAGGCGCGATGGTTGGAGCCGTCGTCACACATCTGCTCGAATATGCAAGAGATAGCCGTGATACCCTCCTTACAGCGCATTATATGGGTAGCGTCGACCGAGCCCACACGGGGAATGCTTCCGCGATATCTGCCCAGGTGGTCTATGGACACCTCAAGACACACGCCGTATTTTTCCTCAAGAGCCTTGTAGAACTGGTAGGTTTTCTCATCAATTATATAAGGAGCGCGGTTAGTGTTATGTATACGGTAATACACAACGGATTTAAGATTATCGCGCTCGGCAAACGCAAGGGCGGATGACTGTCCGTAAAGAACTACGTCCTTGTAAACAATGCCCGAGCATGCTTCTGTGTACACTGAGGATTCACCCGGACGGCCAACGCGTCTGTTGAGCACATCACCCGCGCGAAGCTTGTGTATGTGGTCTGCACTTACTCCCCACGTCATAGTGCCGTCGTCATTTATCTTTACGCTTTCGGTGTAAAGGCTTCCTCTCGGGTATATATCGCTGAACAGAGTGTGCTGATATCTTCTGTCTGTTGACTCCTCGGCAAGACCGGCCGCGGTGACGGCGGTGATGTAGTCCTCGCCCACCTCAAGCACGTGTATCTGATGCGCGGATTGAGGCTTGTAGCCCATGGTAAGACCTGCCACAGTAATATTTTCAGCTTGTCTCAGGACAAGGACGCTATCGTACTCTAAATTTTCAACGTAAACTCCGTAAGCGTATATCTTGGTGTTGGAGTGAGCCTCTGTGAGTTGGATGGTCGCCGTGTGGTATGCTCCGGGTGCAACTATCACAACATCATTTTTTTCACACACGGTGGGAAGATAGTCAGAGAAGACCATCTCGCACTCAAGCTCTGCATCCTTTATAGTTTCGCTGACAGTCATTCCTATAAAGAGGTCCTTATCGGTGTGGGGGAGAAGATTTCTGTCCGCACCCACCTCAAGACGCGCATCCACGTCCATCAGTGAGTTGCCGTTCTTGTTCTGATTGTTCTCGTCGGCAAGACTCTCAAATTTATTTCCGTCACAGATGATATGATTATTGTTGCAAAGAGAAAGTGTTTTTGCCGAGTTGTCTATAATATAGACGTTCTTGTTGTTCAGAGCTGATATCTTTTCCGCCTCGTTGAGAATTACGGAGCAGTTGTAGCCGTCACGTATCTCTATCTCGCCGTCCGTGCGGTTCTGTGCCACAAGACAGTTATAAGAGCCGCTCTCAAGTGCTATTGCGACGCCACCGCAGCTTATGTGATTATTTTTCAACACCAAGCCCGCCGCGCGCGCAGATATAGCCTTGTTTTCCGCGGATATAGAGCAATTTATAATACTTACACCGTGTCCCTCTACCTTGATGCTACCGATAATGATGGCGTTTTTGAGGCATACGTTATCCTCGCCGATAAAAATGCCGCGCTTGGCTATTATAGTTGCGCCGCAGGCATCGTATATGCCCTCGTCAAGAGTGAGAGTAGTGTCAAGAGTGAGCTCGCTGGAGTTTCCAAGCAGAGACTTGAATTCAGATGTGTTCATAAGATACCTCAATTACGACTTGAGATGATTCTCTAAAGTCCCAAAACATAATCTTTTATAAATTGTATCACACAAAAAGCAAAAGGTCAATAGTTTTCTAAGTTTTTATGAGGCATAATAAAAAAAGCAGAGGCGGTAAGACCATTGACAAAAGCGAGAGTTGGTGGTATAATTATCCTTGTTGATTTTTGTTTTTTTAGCATAGAGGTAAAAATGGCAGAATTGAGAAAAGAAATAGAAAGAAGAAGGACGTTTGCGATAATTTCGCACCCTGACGCAGGTAAGACCACTCTTACAGAGAAATTCCTGCTTTACGGGGGCGCGATACAGTCTGCGGGCTCTGTAAAGGGCAAGCAGAGCGATAAGCACGCGGTATCCGACTGGATGGAGCTCGAAAAGCAGAGAGGAATCTCGGTCACGTCGTCGGTTATGCAGTTTGAATACGACGGATACTGTGTCAATATCCTTGACACCCCCGGACACCAGGATTTCTCAGAGGACACCTACCGTACGCTTATGGCAGCGGACAGCGCGGTAATGGTAATTGACGCGGCAAAGGGTATCGAGCCTCAGACAAGATAGCTCTTTAAGGTCTGCGCTATGAGAGATATTCCGATATTCACTTTTATAAATAAGCTAGACAGAGAGGCGCGCGATCCCTTTGATTTGCTTGACGAGCTTGAG
>CAJGCF010000002.1 GCA_904501865.1 uncultured Clostridia bacterium | reverse complement strand
AGCACGTCGTGCTACGGGAATCGAACCTCTAACTCGGCTTTGCCGAGTCGAAGTGTTCTCATAAGCCCATGCGGGTCACCAAAAAAGAAAGAGCAGCACGTCGTGCTACTCTTTCTTTTTTGGTGACCCGTACGGGAATCGAACCCATGTTACAGCCGTGAAAGGGCCGTGTCTTAACCGCTTGACCAACGGGCCTTTTCCGTGCGGTAGCACGGAATATGGTAGCGGGAATTGGACTTGAACCCATGACCTACCGGGTATGAACCGGTTGCTCTAGCCAACTGAGCTATCCCGCCATATTTATCGGTGAAGGCTCTTGCTCACACCGAACGCTTGAACATTATATCACAAATAAACTGCCTTGTCAATACTTATTTTGAAATTTTGCAAAAAAATTTTATATACACAAAAAATCGCTAAAAATCCACGTTTCTCTCTCAAAAATTCTGTTTTCAAGAGAGAAACGCATATTTTTATCAATATTTGGACGTCGCTGTGACCGCTTCTCCGTCCACCACTTTCTCAGCATCTGAAATTATTTTATCCACAAAGGAACGTAACACGTAGAAATTACCGTACGCTCTTTCCGGATTAGATTCAGAAGCATTTGAGCCCAATGTCTCTATAGTTATATAAGATTTTCTTTCGGAATATTGATAGAATCTGTAAACAGTATTTCGCTTATTTCCCTTTATATCGCTCGCAACAATTGTTATTTTGAGCTGGCATGGATTATTTACATCACTATTAGAAAAATCATCAAGCGCGCCAAGAGCGGCTTTTTCGTCCTTGTCAAGCTCAGTCATTCCCTCAAGAGAGCCGTAAAGCAGTGCCTTATAGAACTGCTGGAAATTTTCCATAGCGCTTGCCGTGTCTGATTTACTGTACTCATTGGTCGCGGCAACGGTATAATCGAGTAACCTTCCATCAGCAATTATATCCGCAATATAAAGCACATCATGAGATACGGTAACTATACCCCAGTCTCCGCTTTCTTTATTCACCACTACAATATTTGAATTGTCCAGAACGTAATATGCACCCTCGTTCCACACGCCTATGGTACAATCACTGTGCGTGATATTCTCCCATACCTTGCTTGTCTTATTATAGGCCATTATCTTGCCCGATTCTTCATTGTACTGTATCTTTTTGTCCGTGGTGGGATAATAAGTCTCGGGGTATCTTGTCAGCTTGCCCTGATCGTTATAAAGAGCAGGCAGATCCACGGCTCGCTGCGCCAATCTGCTATCCGTCCTATCTGCGAAATATATTCCGCAGGAGGTATCGCCTATTACGCTCCAATCACCCGTATCGGCATCTACGAGCACATACTGTCCATCGGAAGTAGCGAACACGTTTCCGCTCGCCCACCAGCCTCGTTTTTCTCCGTAGGTTTCCTCAAGATATCTTCCTATATAAGAAAACTTACCTGTAAAATACACGTATCCGCTATTGGTGACGAAATAATCCGTCTCAAGCACCGACTGCCCCCAGACCAGCTGATCCTCGGCTACTCTGTTTCCATTCATATCCGTCAGGACCACCTGTGCCGCAAGAGTATATTCTTGCCCATTGTATCCTATCACGTAGAAATAGTAAAGATATGCGTCATTGGTGCCGTCCTTATTGGTATCCACCTCTGAGGTTTCCGCCAAAATATAATTCTCTCCTTGAGGCACCCCGGGAGTATAGACTGCGGGCGTTATAAGATAATCTCCCTCGTAGGTGGGATCCACCGCGGCTCCATTACACGTGAGAATATATCTTCCAGTTAACTCATCCTTAACGATTTTATACTCAATGTCTCCGTATTTGAAGCTCTTTCCGCTTTTTGCGGTATAGGTAGCGTATTTTGACGCAGAATCCTCTATTTCAAAATGCGTACTGAAATTCGGGGATTCTATTATGATGTCCTTAACGTGAGATATATCAAGTTGTATATAGCTTGGATCATACCACATAAGCTCGTCCCATTCGAGAAAATCAAAGCTGCTGCTATCCACGGAAACTATCATATCATAGTTTGGCGAATATGCGTAATATATTCCGTCCTCATTCATTTCGCTTATTTCCACGTAATTCTGGACGTAAGCCTTATCTCCGTTATCATCAGTGGTGTGATAGACGAAATACACGATATGAGGAGCGTATTCCAAACCGCATTGTACAAGGTCTTCCTCGTTTGGCGAAAGCTTTACCACCTCGGCAAATGAGGTCTTGTAAAATCCATACAAAACCTTATCTATGCTTGAGCTATTGACATAATACCCATCGGCATATTCAAGCTCCGACACGTAGGGAATGTGAGCATTGAGTGTACCTTCGCGCTCCTCAAGGCTCTTATATGAAAAATCACATATTTTGCGGCTGTATTCCTCAAGATATTTTTCATAAGCGGCATATATTTCATCCTCGTCTGCGACCTGACCGTCACCGTAGAGCTTTTCAAGCTCTGCCATAATGGTCTCGTAATCTATGTCGTCATATATTATGAAATTCGACACGTTGAAATAATTGGTCTCTCCCATAGGATATACCAGAGTTGGTGTCACAAAGGCTTCTACTTTTCCAAGCACGAGATCAGTAATTCCCGACGTGCCAAGAACGTAGATGGTATCCCTGCCCTCATACCGGGCGTAATATCCTGTCTCTGTGACAGTCATATCTCCGATAATCACCTTATGGCTCTCTCCCGACATGGTCGTGATAATATACCAGGCGGGCTCATATTCATATTCTGTTTCCACTTGATTGCCGTTTTCATCTATATGCACCTTGGTTCTGATCTCAGAGGCGAGCCCGTATTCGCTATAATCAATACTGCCGTCGGCAAGTGTAACGGGCGTATCAAGCCTTTTCATAGATAAGGTATATCCGCAAGCCACGGCAAGCTGTGCAAATACCGTTCTGTCGTATGGTGTGCTTTCGTGATTGCCTATAACAAAATCCATATTTTCATCACGCTCAAACGTATACGTGCCGTGCTCGTTATGCACCTCGATGGATTTTATTATTTTGGAGCTGTCCTTAGTGGAGTTTTCATCATACGTCAGCTGCTTGAACATCAGCACGTACTGAGCATACCCTATCTCCTCGGTATCCGAGGTATGAACTACGGCATAGACCGAGCTCTCTCCGCTCTTTGAATCTATTTTTACAAGTGTTCCGAGTGCGGTTTGATAATATCCCTCCGCGTTTTTGTCGCAGACCTCTCCGCTTTTATAGCACAAGGCATAGCTACCGTCCACCTTTTTGATGTAATAACGGGTGCCGTCAACATCGTCAAAGGCGTATATCTGCACTATATAATTAACTACAAGAAGAGCCACTATCAACAATGCTATAGCAACAGCCATCAGTATAACAGCTGTTCGTTGCCTGTTTAGCAGATTTTTCTGCTTTACACGTTTGACAGCGGATTCTCCCGTGATCGTGTTCTTGTTTATCTCTGACATATAGTGTGTCCTTTGTTTTTATCACGACCTTTTAAGGTCAGTTTATAATTATCTGTATTTTCTGCGCACCGTTACTACTACTCCCACCGCAAGGGATATCGCCAATGGCGCTATTGTCAACCAGGATGACCAAGCCTTCACGTCAACCGTTTCATGCGCAGCGGTATTCTCTATCTCATACTCGTAAAGAGTTTTGAGACTTACGTTGGCGGGGACTGCCTCTCCGCTTACGTTTCTGAGTGCGGACAGTAGAA
This sequence comes from uncultured Clostridia bacterium, assembly GCA_904501865.1. Lineage (GTDB taxonomy): Bacteria > Bacillota > Clostridia > Oscillospirales > CAG-272 > SVTX01. Next base: position 45,240 of record CAJGCF010000002.1, on the reverse strand, counting down.
CGTCAGCGTTGCCGTAAGCAGAAGCACTCAAAACGTCGTTTTTAAGGAAATCCGTGGACGCCAATGCCAACACGTAGGATGACTGACTTACAACGTTGTAATTGCTCTCCTGAACCTCTCGGCTCTCCTGTGTTATCGTCATTAATTTGAAGCTGCTTTGTTGGGTCGCCACCTCGTACGTATGTCCGTCTATCTCGGCAAAGGCGGTAGGATAAGACGTGAACACGTCGAGCATACTCCTCATAATTCCGTTTCTGTAGTAGCTGTAGTAGGCATAAGCCGAATTTCCGCTTTCAGCGCTCTCGTCAACGTATATTTTGACGTAATTCTGCGCGGGAACTATCGCCGTTGAGTCTTCGAATATGACCTTTGCGGGATATGCCTGATTTCTCATATCCTTGGTAAGAGTAGCTCCAATTCCCTCAACTGCGTAATTGCCAACTATAACGTCACCCGAATCCGTGCAATTAACGAGGTCTCTCAAAGCATAATTTTCATATTCATCGTCCTCATCACTTGCTCTCGCGACCGTAATTCCCCACTCTGTCAAATACTCCTCAAGATTTTTTAGCACAGGGGTATTTCTGCCGCAGATATAGAAAAACGCGTTTGAAGCATCAATGTACTTGTCGAGCTTTTCTATTTCGGAAACGTTATTTTCACCAAGGTCGCCGTAAGCCTTGAAATCCTCAGAGGGATCAAAGGTGATCATCATTCGGCAATTCTCGGGTATGTCCTGCTTTTCAAGATCCAAAAACTCAATATCGTAGCCCGCGGCATCTATGAGCTTTATAAATTCAGAATATTCCTGCTTGACCTTGCCGTGAGAATCAAATAAGCTCTCACCGTGATTGTTGGTAATAGCACATATGGGAGATTCCGCGCGAGTTACGGAAAGCATCATAGACGCAAGTCTTTGCTCTCCGTTATATGCCCAGGGCTCGTCCGCTGTGGAATCCGTATAAAAAAACGAGGAAACGTTCCTGATAATATACTCCGTGCCAAATTCCAATATAACGTCGGAGCTATAAATGCTTGCGGCGGACGTAGTCTTGTATTTCTGGACTGCGGACGGGTCTCTTGTTATATTTACGTATTTTACTTCCACAAGATCCGGATACAGCTTCTTTATCCCACGCGCCGTATAGCTTATATATCGCATTAGTCCATCGCTCTCGATATCATCGCGATCCGCACAGAATACGATCTCAAGCTTGATAGGATCCTCACCCGTCTTTTCTCGATCCCCATTGATCTCATTTATCTTTGGAATCACCTGCGAGTCAAGGAGCGACTTTAATACATCGGAAACGGTATATAGTGAAGACACCTCGTCCTTGTATTTAGGGCTGCTCATATCTACGTACCACAAGTTGACGTCTCCGATAGCGGAGATAATAAGGTTGAGAACAATCACCGCAACAACTACCGCCAAAGTAATAACAGTTATTGCCTTCGAGCTTCTTTTAAAAGTGCTCTCGGCGTGCGGAATGCCGTTTGATGTATATTTTTTTTCATTATCTTTCACCTCATTTACCTCCTTTCTTATACGTATCAATCATAATTATGAATTTTTTCTTCTGACGAGCACTACTATTCCAATTACGCTCACTATAACTATCGGGGCTACGACCAGTGCCACGGTGATACTGTTTGCCAGCGACGTGGTAAGGCTCTCTATCCTATCGCCCTCAAACTGCTTCATAGCAAGTCCCGACGGTGTATTTTTCTTGCCCATAGCTCTTATAGCTTCGGATATCGCGCTATTATTTCCAAGCGCGGCAGAGCGCATAAGGTCTCCCTTGACCATTTCTGTTGATGCTGAAGCAAAAAGATACGCCGTATCGCCATTCTCACACTCTTGCTCGGACAGGGACATCAAAACAAATGGCTCACTGTCAGCTCTCGCTACCGCTCGACCGCCCGACCACGCCACCGCTCCTATATGAGAAGTGAACACAGCGGACACCGTCCTTTTCTGTCCGTTCACCTCACACAAAAGGGTGCCGTTGCCGTCGTCCTCAAATGATTCAGAAAAGGCTATACACGTAGAATTTCCAAAAGCACACGGACGAGTAACATCGCTCACCGTCTCCGCCCCTGTTCCCTTATCGGCTTTTTGAGACAAAACAGTATATCCGTCTACCGTCAAGGAATTCGCAAGATCTCTTACGGTGTAGCAGTTCTCTACGCCATCGTCGGCCGCCGAATGCATATAGCTCACACCCCAATCGGCAAGAAAGCTCTCAAAATTCTCGCGAGGACCCGAGGCAAACGTGTCGGCGGACACGAACACCATATATCTTCCGCCCGAGCTCATATATTTCTCAAGCTTTGTTATCTCCGATACACTGGAATTAGAATCAGATATTTGGAAATCCTGCTTTGGATCAAACGTTATCAAAAGCTCACAATCCGAGGGAATATCCTCTGTCGCAAGATCCAGAAATCCAACAGTATATCCCGACTCCACCACGGCTCTTATCAACTCATAATCGCTGAAATCCTCGCCGTGATTCGCTGTAAAATAACACATAGGTGTTCTATCCTGCGTTATTCTCATAAGGCAGGACGCAATTATCTTTTCACCGTTATACGCCGTAGGGGTTGACGCATCGTCACCGCCGTAAACGTAAAAATCCGCAACGTTCATAGTCTCGTGTCTGTCGCCAAATATGCAGACCACGTCGTAAACCGAGGAGACTCCGTAAGTCCTCGCGACAGAAGGATTCTCCCATATATTAAGATACTCTGTTTCAATGTGATTGGGAAACATTTCCACGACCTCATATATAGAATCGTAAACGTGCTTCCAGGAGTTGTTTTGCTCTATATTCTTCTGCTCATCGCAAAATATGAGCTTTATTTTTTGTCTCTCGCTCTCGGGGCGAGTCAAGTTGACGTCATTCACCCTTGAAATAACAAAATCCTCAAGATATTCGCGGCAATTATCACTTATTGAGTACACGGCGGACACAGACATATCTCTGTACATCCACTCATATCTCATAGCAAGCGCGCCCACTATCACGTTTAATATAACGACCGCGGATATGACCAGAACTGACAGCAAAACCGATACGCCGCCGTATTTAAGTCTTCGTTTTCTTACTTTTTTGTTCATTCTATCTCCATTCCGCCGCCCATGGCGACACAGATGTTGTTGACGAATCCTGCCCCTCGACAAAATTCGCGCGTGAAAAGATTCATTTACATACTATGAAAGACTTTTCCACGCTACCTAAATAAAGGAATCAACTCCAACGGCGCTTTTCGTAAACTCGCACCGTAAGGAAAATGAACAGAAACGCAAGTGATACAAAATACACTATCGCGGAGATATCAAAGATACCCTGACTGAAGTTTTCAAATCTGTCAACCACGGATATCCAGCTTATCACCACTCTTATCCAATAAACGTTTATAAAGTTGCTGATAATACCGATTCCCGTAAGCGCAACCATAACTGCCATAGTAGTTATAGCTGCGGCAAGCTGATTTTCGGCAAACGAAGAAATAAAGGTTCCAATGGCTATAAATGCCGCGCCTATAAATACCATACCAATCATACAGCCGATTATTTCCGCGGTGGCGGGGCCTACGTAGGTGGTATCATACGCCATATTGCCTCTTTCTGCCGCCGCGATAACGTAAAGCGGTATGAGATTTATGCAAGAAACTGCCACGCAACTAAAGAAAAGGCTGAACGCCGCGCAAAACTTACCCATAACCATTCCGGTAAGAGTAACGGGAGCCGTAAGTAATAGCTGCTCGGTACGCATTTTTTTCTCTTCTGAGAAAAGCCTCATGGTAAGGAGCGGTATAAGTATTACGAGGGCAAATATCATAAGCGTAAAATACGCCGACGTATCATAACTTTTTGACAATATCGTCGTATAGCAGCAAAGAATTGCCGAAAAGGCAAGAAATATCCCACAAAAAACGTAGCCTATGGGATTTGTGAAATACGAGCGCATTTCTTTTTTATAAATAGCGAACATCTTGTCTATGTCCTTTCAAAAACATTTTTGCGAGCCGTCAATCTTCGGGCTCATCGGGCGCATCCTCTCTGCGCTTTTCGGCATCCTTTACAAGCGTATCGGCAACGTCGGACTCAAGGGTGGTACGTGTACGCGCAACATGTTTTTTCGCCGCGCCTCTTTCGTATTTGGATCCTTGAGCAGATTTTGCCTGCTCGGTCTTATCCACCACACTTATAAATATGTCCTCAAGGCTCATTCCCAAAGCCTCAAGCCCCACCATAGCATATCCTCTTTCGGCAAGAGTAAAGAACAGCTTTTTTCTTATGTCCAGTCCGTTTTCAGTCTCAATAACGTAGCAATTTGCGTCTCCGTCCTTTTGAGGAAGGAGCTCCGCGAATACAACACCGGGAATATTCTTGATAACGTTTAAAACGTCCCTTGACGCTCCGCATATCTTAACATTGAAGCGATGATTGCTCTCCACTGCCCTGGTAATATTTTCGGTCTTCTCGTCCGCAACGATCTTTCCCTTGTTTATAATGATTATTCTGTCACAGACAGCCTGCACCTCTTGCAGTATGTGAGTGGATAGCACCACCGTATGATTTTTTCCAAGCGTTCTTATAAGATTTCTAATCTCTATGATCTGCTTAGGATCAAGACCGACCGTGGGCTCGTCGAATATTATAACAGGTGGATTTCCTATAAGAGCCTGCGCAACTCCCACTCTCTGCTTATATCCCTTCGAGAGATTGCGGATAAGTCTTTTGCGCACGTCAGTTATTCTCACCACCTCGCATATTTCGGCAAGATGCTGTTTTCTGTCAAAGGTACAGCCCTTGAGGTCATAATTGAAGTTCAGATATTCATCTACCGTCATATCCTGATACACGGGAGGCTGCTCGGGAAGATATCCTATAAGCCTTTTCGCACCTATAGGATCATTCATTATATCTATTCCGTCGACTGACACTCTTCCTGCCGAAGCCGACAGATATCCCGTAAGAATATTCATAGTCGTGCTCTTGCCCGCACCGTTAGGACCGAGAAGTCCCACCGTTTCGCCCGCACCGATCTCAAAGCTGATATCGTCCACGGCACAATTTGAGCCGTAATTTTTGGTAAGATGCTCTATCTTGATCATTTTATTCCTCACATTCCCTATGCCTCAGCACAACAAATTAAGAGATAAGATACTCCAAAGGAACAGACAAATCCCTGCCTATTCCGTCCATTGTATAAGTTAATACATTATAGTTTAACACATATTTGTAAACGTTCTATGAACGTGTGTCTTCTCGACACCTAAAGCATTTGATTTTTTAGTGATTTTTTTGTGTTTTTTCGCAATTCGTGTAAAGCTCTTGACGAAATTAGCATTCTCTGCTAAAATAGTATTTGTAGAAATATGCTTTCCGACTGTACAGTCGGAGAAGGAAAGGAATATTTGAATATGAGCAACATCAAGGATGCTTCCCTGTGGCAATCGGGAAGAGACAAAATAGAATGGGTGCGCTCTTATATGCCACTACTCTCCGCGATAGAGCAGGAGTTCACTAAAAATCAGCCCTTCGCGGGAATGAAAATATCAATGTCCATACATCTCGAGGCAAAAACAGCAAATCTCGCCAAGGTGTTAAGAGCAGGAGGAGCAGAGGTCAGAGTTACGGGTTGCAATCCCTTATCAACTCAGGACGACGTTGCTGCAGCCCTTGTGCACGAAGGCTTTGAGGTCAATGCGGTACACGGTACAGACGATGAGGGATATAAAAACGACCTCGTAAACACAATCTCATTTTGTCCCGATATCCTTATCGACGATGGAGGAGATCTGATGGCGCTTCTCCACGGAGAATACCGAGAATACGGCAAAAACCTTATCGGCGGTTGCGAGGAGACGACCACCGGAGTTCACAGACTCATCTCTCGTCAGGCAGCCGGTAAGCTTGACTATACTATGATAGACGTAAATGACGCAAATTGCAAACATTTGTTCGATAATAGATATGGCACAGGACAATCCACTCTGGATGGAATAATGAATTCCACCAATCTTATAATAGCGGGAAAGACTGTGGTCGTTGCGGGATACGGTTGGTGCGGTAAGGGCCTTGCCATGCGAGCAAAGGGCATGGGCGCTATAGTTATCGTCACTGAAATAGATCCCATAAAGGCTATCGAGGCAGTAATGGACGGGTTCTCCGTTATGACTATGGACGAGGCAGCTCCCCTGGGCGATCTTTTCGTAACTCTTACAGGTTGTTCTGACGTCATAACCGCAAAGCATATCGAGAAGATGAAGGACGGAGTACTTCTCGCCAACAGCGGACACTTTGATGTGGAGATAAACAAGCAGGATCTGGAGACTCTTTCAGCACAAATGTTCTATAGAAAACCCAATATTAAGGGATATAAAATGGCAGACGGCAGAATAATCAATCTTCTCGCAGAGGGACGTCTTGTAAACCTCGCCGCAGGCAACGGACACCCTGCCGAGATAATGGATATGAGCTTTGCCATTCAGGCAAAATCCCTTGAATTCCTTGCTAAAAATAAGGGGAAGCTTGAAAAGAAGCTTTATGCAGTTCCAGAAGAAATCGACAATGCGGTAGCAGAGCTCAAGCTCAAAACCATGAACGTAAATATAGATCGTCTTACAGAAGAACAGAAAGAATATCTTTCAAAGGTGGATTAATGGAGCTTAAAACACAAGTTGCCGTTATAGGCGCAGGGCACGCCGGAGTGGAAGCCGCGCTAGCGTGCGCGAGAATGGGCATAGACACCGTGCTTTTCACCATGTCTCTTGACAGCATTGCCAATATGCCGTGTAATCCCTCGATAGGCGGCACAGCGAAGGGCCATCTAGTATACGAAATAGACGCACTCGGCGGCGAGATGGGTCGCTCTGCTGACCTTGTTACTTTGCAGTCGAGAACACTCAATCTCGGCAAGGGCGCGGCGGTCCACTCCAAGAGAGTTCAGGCTGATCGAAAAAAATATCAGCAGGTGATGAAATCTGTCATAGAAAGTGCCGACAATCTGCGTCTAATTCAGGTTGAAATAACTGATATAATAACAGAGGATTGCGCGGAAAGTCCTTATGATAAAAGGATAATTGGCGTCAAAACCAAGCTTGGTGAGGTGTGGAATTGCTCGGCCGCTATAATTTGTAGTGGAACATTTCTTCATGGCAGAATATTTGTAGGAAATGTAAATTACGCGGCAGGGCCCGACGGTCTCATCGAAGCAAACGGGCTCTCAAATTCCTTGATAAATAATGGGATATCTCTTATGAGATTTAAGACGGGAACTCCCGCAAGAGTTAAAAGAAACTCTATTGATTTCTCAAAATTGGAGACACAAGAGGGCGAACGCGACTTCATGCCTTTTTCTTGGAGAAGCAACCCAGACGACTTTGAAAATTGCGAGCAGATCCCTTGTCATATAGTTTACACAAACGCCGAAACTCACAGAATAATAAGGGAAAATATACATCGTTCTGCTCTTTATTCAGGACAAATACACGGAATAGGACCGCGTTATTGTCCATCAATTGAAGACAAGCTCGTAAGATTTGCGGACAAGGAAAGACATCAGCTATTTGTCGAGCCGTTAGGAGAAAGCACCGAGGAAATGTATATTCAAGGCTTCTCTACGTCGCTCCCCACAGACGTACAGTATCAGATGCTCAAATCACTTGACGGATTTGAGCATGCGGAGATAATGAGATACGCCTACGCCATAGAATATGACTGCATAGATCCCACACAGCTCTATCCAACCCTTGAATTTAAAGCGATTTCAGGTCTTTACGGGGCAGGTCAGTTCAATGGAACATCGGGATATGAGGAGGCTGCGGCTCAAGGACTTATAGCGGGAATAAACGCCGCGCTAAAGCTTAAATGTGATGAACCGTTGATACTTGAACGGTCCAGCAGCTATATAGGCACGTTGATAGATGACCTTACAACCAAAGGCACGAATGAGCCTTATAGAATGATGACCTCTCGCTCGGAATACAGACTTTTGCTTCGTCAAGACAACGCGGATGCCCGTTTGACACCGCTCGGCCGCAAGGTGGGACTTGTAAAAGACGAGCAATATAATTATTTTTTGTCAAAGCAAGAATCAGTTAACGAGGAAATAGCAAGACTTGAAAGGACTTACATTTCCAAGGATACAGCAACCGTTTTTCTTCAAAAACATCAAAAAGATTCCGCAAAATCAGGAGTTTCTCTCGCAGATTTTCTAAGACGCCCCGATTTCGACTATGAAAGTATCGCTGAAATAGACACCTCTCGTCCAAATCTTCCAAAGCTCATTTGGAGCATCGCAACCACCAACATTAAATACGCGGGATACGTCAAAAGACAATTAGCAGAGGTAAAAAAGCAAGAAAGATTGGAGACCAAGCCTCTTTCTCCCGAGCTTGATTACCTTTCGATCAAAGGATTGAGAATAGAGGCGGCACAAAAGCTGGATAAGATCAAGCCCCTCACCCTTGGACAAGCATCAAGAATAAGCGGAGTAAGCCCCGCAGACATATCGGTTTTATTAGTATATTTAGGCATAAAATAAAAGAGGTTTTATGGAATATCAAGCATATAAGCAATTATTTTCAAACATTTTTGAGTCAAACGGGCTCGGAGAACTGTTGAACGAGGATAAGATACGGCTTTTTTATGAATTCTCCGACATACTGGTGGAAAGCAATAAGTCATTTAATTTGACCGCCATAACACAAGAAAAAGACATCATTTTAAAGCATTTTACAGATTGCGCATCAGTTGTCAAGCATATTCCTAACGACGCAAACCTCATAGACGTCGGTTGCGGCGCAGGATTCCCTTCTTTTCCTATTGCGATACTTCGGGATGACGTTAAAGTTACAAGTCTTGATAGCACTGCAAAGAAAATAAGCTTTATCAGAGACACCGTTTCATTGCTGAAGCTGCAGAACGTATCCGCAGTATGCTCAAGAGCAGAAGAATTTGCAATAAAAAATCGCGAAAGTTTTGACGTCTGTATCAGCAGGGCCGTCGCAAGACTCAACATTTTATCAGAATTGTGCATCCCGCTTGTAAAGCAAGGAGGCTTGTTTATAGCCATGAAGTCATCAACGGGCAAAGAAGAACACGCCGAGGCATATCTTGGGATACAAAAGCTGGGGGGCGAACTATCAGAAAGGCACCTTGCCTCCCTGTCAGACGGCGAAGTGTCTATATCGAGAGAAACTTTTGTTTATCGCAAAATCCATGCAACGCCCAAAGGGTTTCCAAGGAAATACTCACAAATACTAAAAAAGCCATTATAACAAACAAAAAGCCCGTGCAATTGTCGCACGGGCTTTTTGTTTCACGTGAAACATCGCCTCAATTTCACGCCAAATTCGTTTCGCGTGAAACAATCAAGATGTATTCAAAAAAAGGAGAGTGTTTCACGTAAAACACATTTTAGAACGTGCGCCCCGCGTATCAAGCAGAACCATCCCAGGCCCGAGCCTCATTGTTTCACGTGAAACAGTCAAAAATAATTATTTTTTATAAAACCCTATTGCAAATAACAAAAAAGTGTAGTATAATATGTCTGTATACAAATAAATTGAATGGGAGTACAACAAATTGGGAAAAATAATATCGTTTTCTAACCAAAAAGGCGGCGTCGGTAAAACCACATCTGCGGTTAACGTTGCTGCTTCTCTTGGAATCTTAGGTCACAAGGTGTTGCTCATCGACCTTGATCCTCAGGGAAACGCCACCAGCGGTGTCGGCATATCAAAGAAACAGCTTAAAAGCTCCATAAATGACGTTTTAATAGGAGAAGCTTCCGCTAAAGATGCAATTATAGAAACAGATTTTGAAAATCTTAGCATAATCCCTGCTAATATTGCTCTCGCAGGAGCAGAATACAACCTTTATCAAGGAAACGGTGCGGAAAGGGTTATGAAAACTGCCCTCGAGCCCATAAAGGACAATTATGACTACATTATAATAGATTGCCCGCCTTCATTGAGTATGCTTACGGTCAACGCAATGGTAGCCAGCGACGGAATCATTATTCCTATGCAATGCGAATTTTATGCACTTGAAGGTCTTTCTCAGCTGACGGTTACTATCAATAGAATAAAGGCCAACTTCAACAGCTCGCTGAACATCACAGGCATACTTATAACTATGTATAATTCCAGACTCCTTCTTTCTCTTCAAGTAATTAACGAGCTCAAAAAGCATTATTCGGACAAGCTTTTCAACACTCAAGTTTCAAGAGGTGTAAGGGTTTCAGAGGCCCCCGGATTTGGTTGCCCCGTTTATTATCACGATAAGAGAAGCAAGGGAGCAAACGAATATCTGGCGATAGCAAAAGAACTCGCATCAAGAATATAATAAAAAGGAGATTTGACAATGGCTAGAGGTGGTCTCGGCAGAGATTTTTATTCTATTCTCGACGACAATATGATCGAGGACAAAAAGGATTCTATAACAACAATAAAAATTGGTGATATAGAGCCCAGGAAGGATCAGCCCAGAAAGTCGTTTGACGAAGAAAGCATACAGCTCCTGGCAGATTCAATAGCAGTACACGGCGTATTACAACCAATTATAGTGCGCGAAAACCCCGATTTTATCGGTTCTTATGAAATAATTGCGGGAGAAAGACGTTGGAGAGCCGCAAAAATGGCAGGTCTTTCGGAAATGCCCGTAGTTATAGTAGACGGTGACGATCTCAAGATTGCGCAGATAGCGCTCGTGGAGAATGTTCAGCGAGAAAACCTGAACCCCGTCGAAGAGGCATTTGCTTACCAGGCACTTATAGAGAGATTCGGTCTTACGCAGGAGCAGCTCTCAAAGGAGGTAGGCAGATCGCGTTCAGCCATAGCTAACATGTTGAGGCTCATAGATCTTCCCGACGAGGTCCTCGAACTTCTCAAGGACGGCAAAATCACCAACGGTCATGCGCGTGCCATTCTCGGTCTTGATGACGAGGAGCAGATGATAGCGCTCGCTAACAAGGTTCACGAAAGAGACCTGTCGGTAAGAGAGGTCGAAAAGACCGTCAGAACCATTCTCGCCAATAAAGACGTAGAGATACTTAAGGAAACCAACGATCAGTCAGTACAAAAGAGGGTATATATGAGAGATCTCGAAAGAAGGGCTATGGATAAGCTTGGCAGACGAGTCAAGATCAATCAAACGTCCAAAAAGAGCACCGTTGAGCTTACATTCGACAGCGACTCGGACCTTGAGGAGCTTTTATCCCTCATCTGTGGCGATGAATTCTTCAAGGTATAGTATCGAAAAATCCCAAAACGCCCAAAATAAAACATTTGTTCTATAATAATGTAAATCAAATCAGCAACCAAAGAAAGGACACTAATTATGCTTGATATAAATTATATCAAAGAAAACCCCTCCGAAGTAATAGAGCGTCTTGCCATCAAAGGAAAGGACGCCGCAGAGGAAATAGCAAAAATACTTGAGCTTGACGCAAAAAGGCGAGCTCTCATAACAGAAACAGAGGGATTCAAGGCTGAGCAGAACAAGCTCACAAAGATGATACCTCAATATAAAAAGGAGGGAAAGGATCCTTCTCCCATTTTTGCGCAGTCAAAAGAACTCGGAGCAAAGGCTAAAGCAAACGATGAACTTATAAAGGCTGTTGAGACGGAGCTTACGGGCTATATGCTCGGGCTTCCCAATCTTCCCGACCGCGATCTCAAGCCCGGTGGAAAGGAAAACAACGAAGCTATAAGATATTTCGGCGAGCCTCACAAGTTTGATTTCCAGCCCAAAAATCATGTGGATCTTTGCACAAGTCTCGGTCTTATTGATTACGATCGCGGAACAAAGCTTTCGGGGTCGGGCTTCTGGATATATCGCGGAATGGGCGCAAGACTGGAATGGGCTCTCCTTAACTATTTCATAGACACGCACCTGGCAGACGGTTACGAGCTTATTTTGCCTCCTCATATGCTTGAATACGAGTGTGGAGTAACCGCAGGGCAGTTCCCCAAATTCGCGGACGAAGTATATAAGATAGAAAATCCCACGGACAACCGTTCGAGATACATGCTTCCCACCGCAGAGGCCGCTCTCGCGTCTCTTTACAGAAACGAGATACTCACCGAGGCAGATCTCCCCAAAAAGCTCGTCAGCTACACTCCTTGTTTCCGTAGAGAAGCAGGCTCTTATCGCTCTGACGAGAGAGGAATGGTGCGCGGACATCAGTTCAACAAGGTAGAGATGTTCCAGTACACGTTGCCTGAAAAGAGCGACGAGGCATTTGAGGAGCTGGTAATCAAAGCAGAAAATCTCGTAAAGGGACTCGGATTCCATTTCAGAACCGTTAAGCTTGCGGCAGAGGACTGCTCTGCATCCATGGCAAGAACCTACGACATTGAGATAAACATTCCCTCAATGAACGGATACAAGGAGGTTAGCTCCGTGTCCAACGCACGCGATTATCAGGCGCGCAGAGGTATGATGAGAGTTAAGAGAGAGAACGGAAAGATCGAGTATCTTCACACGCTCAACGGTTCAGGTCTTGCCACCTCCAGAATCCTTCCCGCCCTTGTTGAGCAGAACCAGAACGCTGACGGAAGCGTTACAGTCCCCGAGGTCTTGCGCAAATATCTCGGCATAGATATCATCAAAAAATAATATAATACCAAAGAGGGAACACTATGCTCAATTTTGCCCTTTCAAAGCAGCAAAGCTTGCTCTCTGAACTGTGGGAATATTTTATAGATAAATATTTTTCGGTGGAGGTCCCTTATCTCGAGAATTTTAAGTTGGGATCAGGCTCTTTGGTATCACTTCGATGGATCATAATCGGTATTGTAATAGGAATAGTCGTCGCCTCCGCTTGCTCTATATACAACAAGAGGTACGTGGGAGATTTCGTAAGAAAAGTGATATCCGAAGAATGTTTTGATGCCTCGTCGGCAAAAACTCTCTACGAGCTGGGATATCTCAAGCACCCCGCGATCAGAGGGATGCTCAAAAGCGGCGGAACTCTTTCGCGTTGGATTCGCTGTGTTGAAGAAGACGACTTTATAGCCGCAACAGAAGCGGCCCGTCAAGCATTTGAGGAAGAACACAAGAACCATTCCAAGTCCCCTAAATTCAAAGAACCTGTCTTTGAGAGAGATTGTAACACTATGCATTTTTATATCCCCGAGGACAAAAAATATGCCGCTGACGTTAAATTCGACGCAAAGGGTGCAGATTGGCGCTCGTTTGTAGCTGTAACAATCATATCGGTAGTCCTTTGTATGTTTATATGCTACATCCTTCCCGATATGATTAAGCTTGTGGATAATTTTATTTCCGTAATGAAATAATCAACTTGATATACCCTCTCAACACCAACGAAAGAAGGGATATGTATTAGAAAACCCAATATAGCACTTATGGCATCACGCAATAGCGATGGGCAGGTATGTGTAAACCAAGCCTATCTCAACGCTATTTGGGCATCGGGCGGAAATCCCGCCGTGCTTCCGTATACGACAGACACGGCGGAGCTTGAGGAATTTTGTAGCTTTTTCGACGGATTTATGTTTTGCGGCGGCGAGGATATAGACCCGATCCGCTACGGGCAACGCAGGCATCCGGAGACCAAGCCCACTTGTCCAGAGCGAGACGACTTTGAATTAGCTCTCTTTTCCATTGCTTTCAGTACAGAAAAGCCCATTTTGGGTATATGCCGCGGAGAGCAGCTGATCAACATTGCCCTCGGAGGAACGCTCCACCAACACATAGAGGGGCACCGTCAAGAAACGCCCAGAGAAACAACCGAGCACCGAATAAAAGTCTTGGAGAATTCCTTGCTTTATAGGATAATCGGGGAGAAAGATATATACACTAATACCTTTCATCATCAATGCGTTGATAGTCTTGCAGACGGTCTTATGTGCGATGCTATGAGTACAGACGGATACATCGAGGCATATCATCACTCCCGGCACAAATTCTGCCTTGCGGTACAATGGCACCCCGAGTGCTTTTACAAAAAGGCTGAATCCTCCTCAAAAATATTCAAAGCATTTATAGCTGCTTGTATATAACAAAAACAGACACCGCGTGTACGCGGTGTCTGTTTTTATAGGCATCAGTGTATCTGTGTGCCCTCTGGAACCATATCGTCAACGAATATTACCTTGCAACCGCAAGCGTTATTGGTAGCCGCCAAAAGCATACCGTTGCTGTTGACTCCCGTTATTCTTGTCGGCTGGAGGTTTGCGATAACTATTATCTTCTTTCCAACCAGCTCCTCGGGTGTGTAGTCGTGCTTGATACTTGAAACTATAACTCTCTCGTCAATTCCGTCATTGAGAGTGAGCTTATAGCAGGAATGAGATTTTCTTATCTCCTGGCACTTGACGATCTTGCAGACTCTGAGATCGAGCTTTGAGAAATCATCAATAGAAACATACTCTGCCTTAATGGGCTCAACGGGATCAGGCTCGCCGTAGACCTTTTCCTCTGCCACTGGTGCAGCATCTGCCGCCGCCTTTGCCTCGATGGCTTTCTCCTCATCAGTCTGAGATGTTGAGAAGTCAAGAAGATGAACAAATCTATCCTTTTCAATAGCGTAAAGGAAGAGATAAAGTCTCGGACCCTGCTCCTTATTGATAAGAAGCTTGTAGACGGTCTTGAAGAACTTGCCCTGAATACCCTTAAGCTCCTTCTGGTCGGTAACATCGGGATATATTTTCTTAGGAATGGCATAAAGCTCAGTGTTGAGCTCGTCAAGCGTATAGGTCTCTTTGGAGAGATACTCATACAGAGCCGCGATGGCCCGCTTTTCCTTCTCGTCAAGCTCGCCCCAGACATCAAAGTTACGTGTCGCGCGCAGCTTATTGACCTGATCGGGTGCGCACTGCTCAAGCCAGAACTTAGCTCTGTCAAGTCTGTCGGCGAATTGCTCGTACTTGTAAGGAGTTCCTATCTTTTCAAACACTGTTTCCAGCATAGGAACGTTGAAATCAACTATAGATCCAAGCTGTACCAAGAGAGACATAGGGACAGTCTCAAGCTTTCTGCCATCAATCACGCAGTTGTGCATAACCGTCGCAGTAAATTCGCTTGCCGTTCCCGATATATACTCGTTGTACATCTTATCAAATTCAAAGTACTGACGAAGTATTCCGTCGTCAAAGCAGAAGTCGAACGCCTTTGTGGGCTCGGTCTTAGAATAGAGCCACAAAATTATTTCGGGTTGATAGAGCTTGAGAAGGAGCTCGGGAGTCATATTGAGTCCCGATGATGAAGACATCTTTCCCGCAACGCCCTTAATACCGATAAACTCATATCCCTGATAAATAGGAGCCTCGTGTCCGTATATCTTCTTTGCGATGACCTTTGAATTGTTGTACGAGCCCGTAGGCGCGGAATGATCTTTTCCGCCCGGCTCAAAATCCACCTGCTCGTATTTCCAACGCATAGCCCAGTCTATCTTCCAGCCGAGCTTGCAGTTGAAATTCTCAAGGAAATTGAATTTTCCGTGATGTCCGCAACGGCATGTAAACTCTGCCTCTGTGCAATCATCCGAAAGAGAAGTAATCTTGGTGAAGTCGGTGTGACACTCGGGACAGAAGATGCTTACGGGATAATATTCCGACTTTTCCGCATCATGCACCGCGCGTCTTTCCTCCTCGGTCTTTGTCATATCCTTGGTCTTGAAGGAGTCAAGAATTTCAAAAATTTCATCTCTCTTGCGCAAAGCCTCAATGAGATCCTCGGTATATTTGCCCGAACGGTACATCTCCGCCTGATAGCGACACTCAAATTTTATGCCAAAGGGCTTTATAGCATTAAGGAATTCCTCCTCAAAGTGACGCGCATAATTTTCGTGACATCCAAACGGATCGGGAATATCAACGTAGGGACAACCGATATACTTGTCATATGCGTCACCTACTACCGCCTGGACGTTCGCGGGGATTTTGCGACAACGGTCAAACTCGTCCCAAGATATTATAAGCTTTGCCTTTTTACCCTTCTTTTCAAGAGCCTTTACAACAAAGAGAGGGGTAGCGATATCTCTGAAGTTTCCTATATGGACAGAGCCCGACGGGCTTACACCTGCGGCGCAGACGTATTCTTCCTTGTCGGGATTCTTTTGTATCAATCGTTCAGCTATTTCCTCTGACCAATGCATAATTTTCTAATCCTTCCTTTATCTATCTGTTGTTTTGCAATATTCATTATATTTTATCACATTTGCCTTGTGTTGTCAATATGGACAAGATTATATTTATTGCCCAAGGGCATTTTTTATGGGCGGTTTTATAACGAAAGACTACCAAGTACAGTCGCAACCGTCGACGTGAATGCAAGCATCCTCGATTTCACAGATGTCTCCGCAATCACTACAGACATCACAGCAATCGTCATAACTTGCGGTGCAATCGACAGCCATCTGACTATTATATTGAGGCAACTCAACAGTTTTTTTGACGTGAGTATCGTATTCCACCTCTGGAACACTAACAGGGAAAATTGATGCGTCAAAGTATTTTCCATTGTGGTTTTTTCTGTAATCGGATGGGGACGCACCTATCTGTTTAATAAAAACTCTGTTGAAGGTTCTGAGCGTCCCGAAGCCCGAAGAATAGCAGACCTCTGTTATGGTCTTATCCGTGGCCCTGAGCATTCGGCATGCCTCGGATATCCTAAGCGAGTTGATGTAATCATTGAATCTTACGCCTAACTTGTCGCCAAAAAGATGGGATATATAATATCTGCTCAAGTGGAGCTCGTCCTCAAGCATGGACAGGGACAGTTCTTTTGTGAAATTCTGCGAGCAGTACAAAACCACCGTTTTCATAGCCTGACTTTCGTCTGATCTGTTGTAATCAAGCTCGATCATTGACAAAAATTCCGCAAAAAACGAGAGCAGATATCCCTTCATCAAAGAATCTCTTTGATTTTCGGGAAAATTCTTTGCATCTGCCACTATGTTTATCACAGAATCAAGTCGGGCATTATCCCTTGCGTTTTTGATAAGAGGATTAATCGGTGAGCTTGACGACATCTGTGCCTCAAACTCAGGCACAAGATTGGGGTTTATGATAAAGATCTTATATTTGTTTCCTTTTTGAAGATCTACGAATCTGTGTATCTTATTTGGAAACACGATGAGCATGTCTCCGGACCTCACATTGTACTCATCGGAATCTATGTGGGCACACATTGCACCCTCTATCATATATACTATCTCTACGTGATAGTGACGGTGCGGTCTGCAACCGAGCACCACTGTGCCTCCTCTGTCATCACGATAGAAAAAATCAACTTTTCTTTTTTCCTGCGTTGCTTTCATAATACAATCCACCTTTGCGTTATTGGTCGTGAGTACTACGTAACTTTCTTTTGCGACTTCTTGCAAGCAAGAACATAATGGCACACAAGGCAAGCGCAGACACCGCCACGATGACTACGGTTATTACGGTGCGAGCACCTTTATGCGACGATCCGTATAGCGCAATGTCCTTTATTTCTACGCATGAAACGTCTTCTTCTGCATCAGGCAGGATGCAAACGGAAACGTTGAGCGCATCTGATGATTTAACTTCTGACGTAAGATCTGTAATGTTAAAATAATATGTCATCTCGCCATCTATAACCTCCGTTTCGCCCACGTAAGCCGCTGAGTTCTGTTGATTTGATACGATAATAGCTATTTTGCCACAGTCCGCCGCTGAGACCGTAACACCGATATATCCCGACGATATTACCTCCTTAGCAGGCACCCCGACCACGGTCGCGGCTCCTATATACTTTGACGAGTCGGACTCAAGCAATAATGTTTTGTAATAATCCCCGCTTTCCGCGTCCTTGTTCAGCTTAATGCGGACATTGTATGCACTGCCCGCCGCTTCAAGCTCATATAACTCAAAGGGTATCTCGGATCTGTTTTTCACAACAGACGAGCTAAGCTCAAGCTTGGCAGTCTGCTCATATTTTAACTTTCTTGAGGTATATTCTGCAAAATTCGGCATTTCCGCATCCTTTACCTTTGATACGTATCCCTCAAGCTGTGTAGTCATATTACTGCCGCACATAAGAAACGCATAATACAATTCAGATCTGTTTCCTCCCGCGCTGTAAAGCGAAGACTCATCCTCTCTTGCCGAATAGATGAAAGCATCAAATCCAAGCTCCGCAGCTCGATAATAGGAATATGCGTAATATGCCGCTCTGTTTTTTTCACTGGTCTTTTCCGATAGAGCAAGCCCGTCTATAATGTACCTTCTTTCCTTTTCCAAGTGCCGCAGAGCGTCACTGTGCATAAGATCCACAAAGCTCTTGATGTTGTTTATACCGAGAGTGGAATATTCCCAGCCCTCTCCCGATAACAAGGACGAAAGATCCTCCCCATCTCCCAAATTCAATGCCACGCTCCATGCAAAATCTCCTCCGGATTTTGAACGGGTAGCAAATCTTTCCAGAAAGGCCTGCGCTCCTATATTGGAGGATGATCCTTCTTCTCTCCACACATTACTTATCGAAATGTATATCTCTGCAGACGGGTTTATGGATCTTAAGGTATTGCTTGCCGCTCTCACCCAAGCGTGATAAATGCCTTCAAACTCCTCCTTGGAATAAGATGTATTGCAATATGAAGAATATTCATTCACGCGGTCTCCGATAATGTAATCGGTCACATTACCGTTATCCCCCGAATATCTTGCGGCGAGAAATGAATAAAATGCTTGAATATATCTGAAAGCTTCACTGTCATTCATATTCACGGCATAACCTGAGCATCCTTTTTTGATCTTGGGGCAATATAGAGATAGAACAGGAGATTTTTCATATTCCCCGTATTTGTCGGTGGCAGGATATTTAAGAGCTGTTCGCAGATAAACGCGCAATCCAAGAGCGTTTGCCTCTTTTATCGCTTTATCCATACGGTTGACGGTCTCTTCGTCAAAATAGTATGAAACGCCGTCAAAAACATAATGAATAGCCTGCGGCTGATATTCGTATAAAAGGATATCGTTAATATAAGCCTCGAGCAAAATATGCTCCGCGCCCAGATATGCCGCCTCGTAAACATCGTCCGATGACACGCCCTTTATTCCCGACGGATCCACAGGCTTGACCTTGTTCGTCGCGAGAACATCAGGATTGCTTATGTATGCGGCATCGGTAATAGCTATATATTCGGAATCCGTTTCGTCGGCATCTGATGACTTGCGTGCCAACACAAACGCACGCGACAGATGCGTGCCTTGACTCTCGTCATTCAGCTTGAATTCAAAAGTCAACTTTTCCTTGACCTTTGCATCTGCCAAAACTATGACAGAATCGTCAAGCTCCACGGTGTAGGGAGTAGTCAAGGCCAGCAGATACACCGACTCGCCCTTATGCTCCTCAATGTACTGATCGTCAAGAAAAGCTTTCAGACTAACGGTCTGCTTGTTGTTTTTTATGGTTACCTCATATATCTCCGTCTGCTCGGGATCCTGCGAGCATGAGCATATAAATAATGCCGAAGTCATAATCAGAATGAATAGCAATATTGCGCGAAATATACTTTTGGTTTTCATTTGCAATTTTCCCTTTGCTCTAATATTTTTTAAACCACATATTTCGGGCATAAATTACTGGACAATTATTGTCACGTGGCTAAAATTCCACATTTATTATATCATGTTCAGACAAATATTGCAATAGTTGTTTTGAATTTTTATTATTTTGAGTAATTTATAGAGTCCCCTCCGCATATAATATTACACATATAACAAGGCTTGGAGGTTTTGATTTGAGATCCACTGCTTCTGCTATAGGATTTTTGTTGTTTTTGGCGTTCGCTATTGTTTTTTTGAACTCCTGCGGCGTCGCATCGGGCACTGATTGCTTTGCTTATGCTTCTCCTCCTTTTACCGTCAAGGCAGAGGGCAACATCGACAACTCGCAGATAAATGCAACTGTATATTATACTCCGGAGAGCACAAAAAGCCAAAGGACGTCTGTTATGACCGTCATATTTATGTCACCGCAAGAGCTCGAGAGGCTTACCGTAACTCTTTTCTCAGACGGATCTACGTCAGCAAGAATAGGATCATTGTGTGCCGAGGGATCAGAGTACAGGGAGCTCCTCGTGCCATTTTACACCCTTTTGGGCAACGTGGAATACTCGTCAATTAAAAAAACGGATAATGGCGAAAAAGTCGTTCAAATAAAGAACGAGCACCAAGATCTCTCGTATTATTTTAAGGATAATTCACAAGCTCCCTATAAAATACAAGGGAACACGAGCGGCAGGCAGATAGTTCTGACTTTGAGTGATTTTTCTTTTGAATAATTCTTTTTTGTGTGAGAAAAAGTTGTTTTTCTCGTTGACATTCAAGGTATTTTATAGTATAATGTCTATGTAAATGTTTATAACTCCCCGAAAGGACAGGACAATGGAACGATCAAAGCTACAAGAGCTGTCGCAGATCGCGGCGAAAATACGACTTGGTATTATTGAATCCACCCACGCAGCTCAGTCGGGACACCCCGGCGGCTCGCTATCAATAGCGGATATTCTGGCATATCTTTATTTTGAAGAGATGACCGTGTATCCCGAGGATCCCAAAAATCCCGACAGAGACAGATTCGTGCTTTCAAAGGGACACACAGCCCCCGGTCTGTATTCCGCGCTTGCAATAAAGGGGTTCTTCACATTTGAAGAGCTTTCCACCTTGCGTCAGATTGACAGCAGACTACAGGGACACCCCGATATGAAGGGAATACCCGGAGTAGATATGACCACAGGCTCTTTGGGCCTTGGCATTTCGGCTGCTTGCGGAATGGCTCTCGCGGCTAAGCTTGACAAAAAGGATTACAGAGTTTATACCATCCTCGGAGACGGAGAGAGCGAGGAAGGTCAGGTGTGGGAGGCGTCTATGTTCGCTAATCACTACAAGCTGGACAACCTCTGTGTAATAATAGATTACAACAAGCTCCAAATAGACGGTCCTGTTGCCGACGTCATAGGCCCCGCTCCCTTCGAGAGCAAGCTGGAGGCATTTGGATACAATGTTATCACAATAGACGGACATAATTTTGATGAGATAGAATCCGCATTCAAGGCGGCTAAAGCATGTAAGGGCAAGCCTACGGCTATCGTCGCCAATACCGTGAAGGGCAAGGGCGTTTCCTTCATGGAAAACAAGGTAAATTGGCACGGCAGCGCGCCCAAGGATCCCGATTATCTCGCGGCTGTCACAGAGATAAAAGCATCAATGTAAGGAGACGTAAAAATGGCAGAAAAGATCGCGACAAGAGAAGCATACGGTAAAGCATTGGTTGAATTTGCCGACAAATACGACTACGTAGTTCTGGACGCCGACCTTGCTGAGGCTACTAAGACAATATACTTTGCAAAAGCGCACCCCGAAAGATTTTTCGATTGCGGAATCGCAGAGGGCAACATGATATCTACAGCCGCAGGTCTTGCGGCGGCGGGCAAGACGGCATTCGCGTCGTCGTTTGCCATGTTCGCAGCGGGACGTGCGTTTGAGCAGGTAAGAAACAACGTGGGCTATCCTCACCTTAACGTAAAGATAGGCGCTACTCACGCAGGAATCACCGTCGGCGAGGACGGAGCTACCCACCAATGCCTTGAGGACATAGCGCTTATGAGGACTATACCCGGAATGACCGTGATAAATCCCTCTGACGCAGTCGAGGCGCGCGCGGCAGTCGAAGCGGCTATACAGACCTACGGCCCCTTTTATATGAGATTTGGAAGAGCCGCAGTCGAGGTCATCAATGATTCCCCCGATTACAGATTTGAGATAGGCAAGGGCGTGCTTCTCCGTGACGGAGCAGACGTTACCATCGTAGCCACGGGAATCATGGTATCTATGGCGCTTGAGGCGGCGGAAGCGCTCGCAAAAGAGGGAATAGATGCAAGAGTTATAAACATACATACCATAAAGCCTGTTGATAAAGATATCATTATTAAGGCTGCAAAGGAAACAGGCGCGATAGTCTCCGCAGAGGAGCACAACATCATTGGCGGCCTCGGCTCTGCGGTTGCGGAGGTATTGTGCGAGAGCTGCCCCGTTCCTATGTTGAGAGTAGGCGTTGAGGACAGATTCGGAAAATCCGGCAAGGTCCCTCCTCTGCTTGAGGAATACGGACTTACTGCCGAGAACATCGCAAACAAGGCTCGTGCCGCACTTAAAATGAAGTAATAAAGCAAAAAGCTGTCTGCTTTCGCAGACAGCCTTTTTGTTTCATATTACAATAATTTCTCGTACGCCACGCGCTCGTCTCCGTCCTCAAGATATATAGTTCCGCAGTGCACAAAACCGTGCTTTTCAAGCATACGTCTCATTACCTTGTTGCCCTTGTGAGTATCTATGCGTAAGGACTTTTTGCCACTCTTTTTTGCAAGATTTATGGCATAATTTATTATCTCGGTGGACATACCACTTCCGCGGCTCTTAACAGATATCGCGACTCTGTGTATGGCAAGATAGTGGTCTTTTCCGTTGCCCGTCAACCATTCTCCGCCATATATTGAGTCATACGTGGGCTCCCCATCCCGTATTATTGCGAACGTCCCACATATCTCGCCGCCTGATATGACACAGTAGGATCTCTCGGCATTGATATCCGACGTCACAATATCTTCAGACGGATATCCCTTTTGCCATTGATCTATCCCAAGTGTCGCTATGGTTCGTCTCGCCTCGTCAAATATTGCAAGCAGAAATTCAACATCCTCGGGCGCCGATCTTCTTATTATCATTTTTTCTCCACACAGTTTAAATTTAAAATTCTATACGCTGAACTCCCACCACTCGGTCTCCGTCAAGGTCAAATATAACGGCGTCGGCTTTTATCTCTCCGTCTGCCACTACAAATTGCGCGGGCATATGCATTCTCATTTTGGTAAGGGTCCGCTCGGCGTCAACACCGAGAACTCCGTTGCGCGGTCCCGTCATTCCGAGATCAGTCACATATGCGGATCCGCTCGGCAGTATGTGCGCATCGGCGGTAGGCACGTGGGTATGCGTACCAAACATAATATCCACCTTGCCATCAAAGGCTCTTGCAATAGCGTACTTTTCACTTGTCGCCTCGGCGTGAATATCCAGAATGGAAATATCGTAGTTTCCTTCTTCTCTGGCAAGTATGAGCTCAACTGCGTCAAATGGGTCTCCGACAGCGTCCATAAACACCTGTCCAAGCACGTTCATAATCAGCATCTTGTACCCCTGAATGTCAACTATGTAGTACCCATACCCGGGGGCACTGCCGGGATAATTTGCAGGACGAATTATCGTCTCGGGATTAGCGTCCAGAAAAGCGTATATATCTCGTTTGTTCCACGTGTGATTGCCCATAGTGATAAAATCCACGCCCGTGTCAAGAACAGCTCTGGCATCAGACGAGGAAAGCCCGTGTATCTCACTGGCATTCTCACCGTTGGCAATAACGAAATCTATTTTATATCTGTCCCTTATATTCCAAAGTCTTTGCTTGAGATGTGCGATGGCTCGCGTGCCAACTATATCTCCGATAGCAAGAATTTTCATCTCTTGTCCCTTTCAAATCCTATGATTACTTTCCAACGCAAAAATTGGCAAATATCCTTGAGACTATGTCCTCTGATATGACTCTTCCGTCAAGCTCTCCAAGCATAGCAATAGAGTTCTCCACCTCGACACAACACACCTCAAGAGGAAGCTCTCCCTCAATGGCGCTTATAGCAGCTTCAAGAGTCTGCCTTGCGCGGGTTGCCGCGGAATTCTGACGCGCATTTGAAATTATAGCGTCCTCACCGACCCTCAGATCTTTGTCTATATATATGCGCTCAACCGTCTCTCGAAGCAGATCTGAGCCTTCACCGCTGTTTGCGGAGAAGGGGATCACGTATTCAAAATCTTGTGCCAGCTCCGTTACAGAGGAAAGGATCCCAAGGTCGCTCTTATTTATTATAGCGATCCGAGTACCCTTTAGCGTTTTAAGATATTTTACAAACTCAACGTCATCACCGTCGGGAGCTCTGCTTCCGTCAAACACGGCGAGAATCAACTCTGCTTGTTCTGCCTCGCTTTTGGCTCTGTCTATACCTATCTGCTCCACAACGTCGCAGGATTCACGCAAGCCTGCCGTATCCGACAAACGAAGTGTAACTCTGCCAAGCCTTGCCTTTTCCGTAAGCACGTCTCTCGTAGTTCCCGCGATATCGGTAACTATCGCGGCGTCTCTGCCGACGATCCTGTTATACAGCGTACTTTTACCTGCGTTTGTTCTTCCGACTATGACCGTTGATACTCCCTCAGTGACCGCGTGTCCCGTGGAATAGGTGTCGCACAACGACGCAAGGCTAGAAAGATTTTTTCTTGTCACCTCAAGCATCTCCTCGCGGCCTATGTCGGCAAGATCCTCGTCGGGATAGTCTATCCTTGCGTATATTGCCGCAAGGACGTTACATATTGAATCATATATGCTTCCTATCTCTGTAGAGAGCTTGCCGTTCATTCCCGAGCGAGCAAGAGCCATCTGCTCGTCCGTGGCAGCCTCTAAAAGATCTCCGAGCGCCTCGGCCTCGGTAAGCGAGAGCTTTCCGTTTACAAAAGCTCTTTTTGTAAATTCTCCGGGCAAAGCAAGTCGCGCTCCCGCGCACATAATAGCCTCAAGAACTCTCTGTGTAACAAGCACGCCACCGTGGCAGGATATTTCTACTGTATCTTCGCCTGTAAACGAGGCGGGCGCACGGAAAA
Organism: uncultured Clostridia bacterium; assembly: GCA_904501865.1. Taxonomy (GTDB): domain Bacteria; phylum Bacillota; class Clostridia; order Oscillospirales; family CAG-272; genus SVTX01. Next base: position 20,517 of record CAJGCF010000002.1, on the reverse strand, counting down.
AGACGGCGATGCCGTCGTCTATCTGAACTTTTTGTCCGTTGTTATTCGAATATATCTGTCCGTACACAGCACGACCGCTCTCAATATCCGCAAGTTTTTTCTTGCTTGCAGGGCAGAAAACCTTGTCCGCTATCTCCCCCGCGTCCGAGCCCGATATTCTCAGAACAGCGATGCCGCCCTTGCCAAACGGAGTGCTTATCGCAGTTATAGTATCAAGAAGATTCATCTTAGACTCCACAAAAATTAAATTTCAAAAGGGCGGTATATCCGCCCTTTTCCTTATTCGGCTATGAAAGGCTCAAGCTGACTTAAAAGCTTTTCGGCGCCCTCCTCAGCTTCATATGTGAGCTTTATAGGCTGACGGAGATCAAGGCTGAAGATTCCAAGTATAGACTTTCCGTCAACCTTGTATTTTCCGGACTCGAGGTCCACGTCGCCTTGAAATCCTATGAGAATGTTTACAAGCTTATAAACATCATTAATTTCTTTAAGTTGAATGTTAACTGTCATTTTTTCTATCCTTTCTCTGATTATTTTGGATCACTAGATCACTTACAACCACATTATATAACATTATATGGAAATTGTCAATAGTTATTTTTACTCATAACAAACAGAAATCCTGCACCGCATCCATATTGTGACGTCTTACGGCAAAGGCCGTGCGACGACGCTCGCAAACGACAAAAACCCTTGTACTAAAAAGGAAATGCTGTGGAAATATCTGTTGAAAATGTGGAAAACCGCAAGAATCAAATAGTACATATAAACTTCTCAAGCACCGCATATCCGTCCCTTGAGAGCTTTATTTCAAGGTCGGCGTCACGGCAACGCTCGAGCAATCTCTCGCACATCTCAAGATCAACGTCATTTTTGAGAATAATTGATATTTTATACTCGTGAAGCTTAAGGATATCGGAAATCTCGCGCGAGGTCAGCCCCTCGGACGCAAGCTTCCTGACCGCCACAGTATCGCACACGGTCTTTGTAACCTCGCTCATAATGATTATGGGGTCTACACGTCTCAGCTTCATATCTATTAAAACGTTGAGCGCGGCGTCCTTCCTTCTTGCGCCTATGGCGTTCGTAAAGGCGAAAGCATCGTATTCATCGGCGGACACGGATACCGCTTCAACATCCGCAGACAAGACCTCGGTCTTTCCGTTTCCTTTGACGTAAAAGGAAATCTTATCCGTCTCCGAGGACAGATTAAACATATCTCTGCCGCAACGATCAACCACAAGAGCACACACCTCAGGGGATGCCTGAACGCCGTTGTGCTCAAAGTGCTTTGACACCCAAGAGGAAAGCCTTGCAGGACTGTTTTTTTCAAAAGCAACGGGAGTCATATGCTCAGAGAGCTTTTGGAGCATACTTGAGGGCCGCTTTGGCAAAAATCCCGCGTCAAAGCAGTCCGCAGCGGTGTTTATTATGAGCGTGTTATAATCATATTGATCAAGAGCAGCGACGGTCTGACATAGCGCGTCAGCCTCGGATTGCTTCATCGACGTAAAATCAAGCCCCGATAGAATTATTATCTTTTTATCCGCCATCATAGGCGCGGGCATAATAGCCGAGAGTAAAGCATCGGGAGAATATGAGAATGAATCAAGCTTGATAACGTTGAAAAAGGAGAGCGTGGGATCGGGTGAAACTGCATCTATGGCCGCGTTTACGGCAAAGCTCTTCATATAGTCCTCATCACCGAAAAAAAGATAGCATTTCCCAAGTCCTGACTTGATCTGTCGACGGAATTCGGATTCCTTCATTATCTCCATAATATCCCCCCTTTCGTTACACAATAATTATATCATTTGGCGAGGAACAAGTCAAGTGCGTTCTTAAATCTTTGCCCGCATTATTTCTCATAAAAATGCAGTTGACATATTTGAAATAATATGTTATTATATATCCTGTTGCACGAAATTTGACGAATTTCGATAAATTCACAAGATAGGAGAAAAAATGTCACAAGAAAAACAACTTGCAACGGCAGGCGCACCCGCGGATATAAAAGAAAACAAAATGGGCACAATGCCGATAAATAAACTGCTGCTTTCAATGGCGATACCTATGGTAATATCAATGGTCATACAGGCATTATATAACATAGTAGATAGCCTCTACGTAGCAAGCATTTCGGAAACGCAAAATGAATTTACCGCCATATCCTTGGCGTTCGCGGCACAGAGCTTCCTCATTTCCGTAGCAACAGGCACGGGAGTAGGCATCAACGCTCTGCTTTCAAAGAGCCTGGGCGAGAAAAACCACAAGCTCGCAAACACCGTGGCGGCAAACGGAGTGTTCCTTGCGCTTTGTAGCTACATCGTATTCCTCGTGCTTGGATTTACGTGTATGGACACGTATATGGGCTGGATGACAAACGATACTGAGGTCATCGCTTTTGGAAAGCAATATTTGTCTATCTGTTATATCTTTTCCTTCGGAATATTCGGCGAGATAGTTATGGAGAGATTAATGATATCCACCGGCAAAACTCATCTTGCCATGATAACGCAGGGAATAGGTGCTATTGCCAATATAATCTTAGACCCGATATTCATATTCCCCGACGGAATAGGGTCTCTGCTTCCCGACAGCTGGGGGCTGGATTTCGGATTTGGGCTCGGACTTGCGGGCGCAGCAATAGCTACCGTTATAGGTCAGATACTCGCGTTCGTTGTGGCGTTGTTCCTCAACTCCAAGTTCAACAAGGAGATACACCTATCATTTAAGGGCTTCAGACCTTCAGGCAAGCTGATAGGAAGAATATACGCTATAGGCGTACCGTCTATCATTATGGCGTCCATAGGCTCTGTTATGAACGTGCTGTTCAACGGAATACTCAATTCCTTTGGAGATCCTATCGGAAAATATGCTCAAAACGCATTCGGTGCTTACTTCAAGCTCCAGAGTTTTATCTTTATGCCCGTATTCGGTCTTAACAACGGCATAGTTCCTATCGTAGCATACAACTATGGAGCTCAAAAGCGCAAAAGACTGCTCGGCACGGCAAAGCTTGGCGCCGCGTATGCCGTGGGATATATGCTTATAGGTCTTGCCCTGTTCCAAGCCATCCCCGATATGTTGGTGGGAATATTTTTGACCAACCCCGAATCCGTTGCGGTAGCTATTCCATGTATGAGGACCGTTTCACTGTCCTTTGTTTTCGCAGGAGCATGTATAGTGATAGGATCGGTTTTCCAGGCACTTGGAAAGAGCATTTTCTCAATGTTTGTATCTATCGCGCGTCAACTCGTAGTGCTTATTCCCGTGGCCTTCCTCTTATCATTGTCGGGGAACATCGACTTGGTCTGGTGGTCCTTCCCCATGGCAGAAATAGCATCTGCCGCGATCAGCGTAACGTTCTTTATAATCGTATATAAGCGCATAATCTCGAAAATACCCAACTAATTGATCAAATCCCATCTTGAATTTTATGTTTTTTTGTTTAAAAGCCAACATTTTTTGAAAAGTTGGAAAAAATTTAAAAAAACTTCTTGACAAACCCTTATGCAATCGTGTATAATATAGGATGTCATTGTGTAAAAGCGTAAAAATAGCCTTTGTGCTGTTTCGACCCGTGCAGTACGGGATCGTTGACTAACGCTTCCGATCTATTACTCAAGGAGGTGCAAAAAATGCTCAGAACTTACCAACCCAAAAAGCGTCAGAGAAAAAAAGAGCATGGTTTCAGAAAGAGAATGAAAACATCAGACGGCAGAGCTGTTCTCAAGAGACGCCGTGCAAAGGGCAGAAAGAGATTGACCCACTAATCAAAAAGTTGTTCCAACATTTTTGGTAATAACATAAAAACCGCCGATGACAGTATCTTAAGGTATCCTTGTATGAACGTCATCGGGGTTTTTAGCGTTTTGGGGAAATTTACATCTGCTGACAGATTTGTAAATATCAGTAATTTTATTTATTTCGCGAAGACTATATAAAAAGTATTCGGACAAGCCTAAAATATATAGGCAAACACAACGGAAGCGACACACAAGGTTTACGGAGAGAACGAAAATGAAATTTCCTGCTATCAAAGAGCATCATCTTTATAACAAGGCTTATCGCACGGGAAAGCATTTTTTCGGCAGATATATCTGCGTTTACGTATTGAAGGATATTCACGCCAAAAGATTAAGAGCGCAGCACCCCGAAAGAAAGCTAGTCAACAGATTGGGGCTTTCTGTTTCCAAAAAGGTCGGAGGAGCGGTCAGAAGAAACCGAGCAAAGCGCATTATCAGGGCGGCGTATGCCACTCTTGAGGACAAGCTTATCAAGGGATATCTTGTCGTCATCAGCGCAAAGCCTGAGATATACGGAAAGAAAAGTACGGACATCGCGTCCGAGATGAGATATGCCTTCTCTAAGCTTGATATGCTTGCCGACAAGGCGCAAAGCACTCGCGCGTCATTCGACAAGGAATCGAAATGAAACACATTTGTATCGCTCTTATCCGCTTTTACAGGAAGTTCTTATCCCCTCTTAAATCGAAACCCTGCTGTAGATTTACTCCTACATGCTCAGCCTATGCCCTCGAGGCATTTCAGAAACGTGGCTTTTTCGTCGGAATCATACTGACGGTCACGCGTATCTTCAGGTGCAATCCGTTTTGCGCAGGTGGATACGACCCCGTACCGCTCACAGGATTACGACATCAAAAGGGTGAGAAGGACAAGAATAACTTATATGACTGCAGTAACGATGAGGACAGATTCGTATTCAATTATGATCTCAAGCTCGACGACTGCACTGAGAGGTCCACAAAAAATAACAACGAATGAGAGGACTAATTTCGTAATGAACAAAAAAACTTTAAAAAGAATTTTGCCGAAGATAGCGATTCTTCTCGCACTCCTGACACTGCTAACCGTTGCCATGTCAAGCTGCGGAAGCAATACCGTAATAACGGTCAAGGAAGACCCCACAGCGTGGAAGGATACGCCTGTAAATCTTGAACAGTCTACAGGCTTTCTCGACAAGCTCCTCTCTTGGATAGGTACGTTCCTCGGTTGGATAACCAAGGTAATGCCCGCAAACAGCTATATTCTGACTTTGTTTGTGTTTGCCATTATTCTTGAGATCGTTATGCTTCCTTTCTCTGTAAAGCAGCAGAAGAACTCCATAAAACAGGCAAAGCTCAGACCTAAGGAAATGGCTATACGTAAAAAATACGCGGGAAGAAATGACCAAGCGACTCAACAAAAGGTCACACAGGAGATCCAAGAGCTTTATCAAAAAGAAAATTTCAACCCCATGGGCGGTTGTCTCCCCTTGCTCATTCAGCTCCCGATACTCATTGTGCTTTATTGGATAGTGGTAGATCCTATCCAGTACGTATGCCATATGTCGAGGGATCTGACGAGCGTCATTTACTCTTATATCACCGCGTCTCCCGAGATAGGCGGTCTCGGACAGTCACTCGCATCCACCAACGGTTCTATTGAGATACTCAGCAGAATCAAGGATCTCGGTCCCGAGGCATTCGAGGGCATAAAGGGCTTCTGTGCAAACGGAGACGCTGTTTTTGCCAAGATCCAGGAGATCGACGCACTTCAGGCGAATTTCAACGTAGGCCCGCTTAATCTCGGACTTACACCCTCGTTCACCCCCATAAACAACGTGCAGTATTGGCTCCTTGCGATACCGGTAATAACTTTCTTCGTATACTTCTTTAGCATGAAAATAAGCAGAAGGTTCTCTTATCAGCCCACCCAGAACACTGAGGACAGGCAAGCAGCCTGCTCCAACAGCATGATGGACTTTACAATGCCCCTCATGAGCGTATGGATGACCTTTATCGTTCCCGGCGCGGTAGGTATATATTGGGTATTCAAGAGCATTCTCGGAACGGTCAAGCAGTTTATTATGAGTCGCGTTATGCCTCTGCCTAAATTCACAGAGGAGGATTACAAGACAGCTGAGAAGGAACTGCTCGGAAAGCAACCCAAAAAGATACAAAAATCCGCAAACGCAGGAAAGGTTCGCTCCTTGCATCATATCGACGACGAGGACTACGACGAAAAGGGTAACTATTGCCCTAAGAATGTAGAAGAATCCGAGGACAACACTGAGGAAACACATGAAAAGCTTCAGGAGAACTCTATGACCGAGGGAGCAGCTCTCAAGGATGAGGCGGACAAGGGAAGCTCGAAGCCCGGCATTTTTAGAAAAAAAGGCAAGAAAGACTAAGGCTAACAAATAATTCAATCAACAATAGGAGATATATCGTGAATAGAGAAATCATAACAACGGGTAAGACCATAGACGAGGCAGTTCTTGCGGCAGCCTATGAGCTCGGCTTGTCTTCCAAGGACGACGTAGAATACACAGTCATCGACGAGCCTAAAAAGGGACTTTTCGGAATTGGTGCTACCCCGGCAAAAATAAAAGCAACAGTAGCAAACAAGGGAGCCTCTATGGCATTAAACTTTGTAAAGCAGCTCGTAGCAGATATGGGGCTTGACGTGACTGTTGAGATCAAGGACGTTGAGGACTCCGATAGGAACTCCAAGCTCATAGACATTACAGGAGAGGGCGCAGGCGTTCTCATCGGTCATCACGGAGACACTCTTGACAGTATTCAGTATCTTGCAAATCTCGCTGCAAACAAAAAGATAGACGGCTCCAAGCCTGCTTACGTAAAGATCACTGTCGATGCAGAGAACTATCGCGCAAAGAGAGAACAAACTCTCAGAGCTCTGGCAAGAAGAATGGCAGACAAGGTCCTCAAGCAGAAAAAGAGCGTTATGCTTGAGCCTATGAATCCTTACGAGAGAAGAATAATCCACTCCGAGATACAGAATATAGCAGGTGTTTCCACCAACTCTATCGGCTCGGAAAACAACAGAAAAATAGTTATTTTCCTTGAGGAAAAGTAACACAAAACGGGTCGATCTCACGGTCGACCTTTTTTATTATGTGTATAAATCACTTAATGCAAAAATCTATCGCCTGCCGCTTGACTTTCCTTAAATATTGCTATATAATTATTTTGTATGGCATAATCTTATTAATCTCAAACGCAAGGAGAAATTATGAGATCTGTAAAAAGCATTTTCAAGGTTGGTATCGGCCCGTCAAGCTCACACACTATGGGACCCGCGTTTGCCGCACAAAAATTTATTGACCGATATCCTGACGCAGATAAAATAAAGGTCGTCCTATACGGCTCTCTTTCAAAAACGGGGGCAGGACACGGAACCGATCGCGCTATCAACGAGGTTCTGTCAGGTTATCCCACCGAGATAATATTCAACAGTGACGATTCTCTTCACCTTGATCACCCAAACACTATGGATATAATCGGATATTTGCGCGGTGAAGAATACGCAAAAATGCGTTTTTTCTCCATAGGCGGCGGAGAAATCCGAATTGACGGAGAGGGCGTAGACGAGGCTGAGGAAATATATGCCGAGAAGTCCTTTACCGAAATAGCCGAGCTTTGTAAGAGCAGGAATATCAGACTTTCGGACTACGTTTTTGAACATGAGGGCGAGGGCTTTAAGCACTTTCTTGGAGACGTATGGCATACTATGTCACTGTCTATCAGGGAGGGGCTTATCCACACAGGAGTTCTTCCGGGTGGTCTCAAGCTTGACAGAAAGGCTCAAAAGCTTTACAATCAAAGGCACATTGACGAGAGTCCCCAGACCAGAGAAAACAGAATAGTCTGCGCCTACGCCTTTGCCGTTAGCGAGCAGAATGCCGATTGCGGTCTTATCGTGACCGCTCCAACCTGCGGATCCTGCGGAGTTTTGCCCGCGGTCCTCAAATATATGGAGGAGAAAAACTCATTTTCAGAGAACGACATCATCAGAGCGCTCGCAGTTGCGGGTCTTGTTGGAAATATAGTTGCTACTAACGCCTCGATAAGTGGAGCTGAATGTGGCTGTCAGGCAGAGGTCGGTACAGCGTGCTCTATGGCGGCCGCGGCACTTGCGGAGCTTTACGGAATGGGCATCGATCAGATAGAATATGCTGCGGAGATAGCTCTTGAGCATCACTTGGGACTTACTTGTGACCCGGTGTGTGGATTGGTCCAGATACCCTGTATTGAGAGAAACGCGGTAGCGGCAATGAGAGCAATAAACGCGCTCAGCCTTGCAAATTTCCTTTCGGACAGCAGAAAGATATCCTTTGACCTTGTTGTTGAAACTATGTATCAGACGGGAATTGACCTCTCTCGCCTTTACAGAGAAACCAGCGAGGGCGGTCTTGCAAAGCTTTATAAGCACGAATAACAAAAATCAACCCACTCAAAGTTCTGAGCGGGTTGATTTCTTGCTTTATTTTGCAATACGGCGTACCTTTTGCGTCGGAATGTTTTTTTCTTGATAATCAGAGATCACCTTGTCCACTTCGGAGGATGACTCGATTGTAAATAGAAAATGCCTGTCTAATATTCCTGCCGCTTCAAGCTCGTCCTGTCTGTCCGACATATATGTGGGCAGGCTGTTGAGCACAACGTTTCTATGTGAAAACTCACGTATGACAGGGAACACAAATCCTCTCCTATCTACCATTTCTGCCTTTCCACCACGGCATATATCGCACGACGACCTATCTCCGTAGAGCTCCTTGATGACACACTTTTCCAACGTCATCAAAGGGATCCCGCCATATACTATTGCAGACTTGGCTCCACCTATATCCCTTATCTGAGGCAGTGAAAGCTCAGGAGAGAGGACAAAACTATCAAAGCCCAAATGCTCGAAGAAGCACGCGGAGCTTTGGTTTCCGATATTAAATCTGAAATCAGCTATCAGCTTGGCATCCGGAAGCATTTCTTTTATAACGCTTATCTGCCCCACGTTTGAAATTACCACAAATTGAGGCCGCTTTTCTACCGCGCGTGCTATTAATCCCTTTATTCCGTCGTATTCCGAATCGAATATCACGGTAGGCATATAAAATCCGTCGACACCCTCTCCCTCCGATATAAATTTATCTAAGGGGAGGATTGTCACATCAAAAAACTCTCTTGCCTTATCGGTTATCTGACTCGCAGAGATAAATCTTCCGACGTTTCGTCTTATGGGACGCTTTTGAGTAACACTTTCGGGTATCTCCTGAGGATTCACCTCGGGGTTCTGATCCATAAGCTCCGTGAGCCTTGCTATTGCGTCGCGACGTAAGGCGTTGAGCGCGGATATCGGCATAATTACGTCACTGTCCAGTGTTAAGTCAAGCTTGTTTAAGGCAAAAAACGTATCGCCAAGCTTAGAAAGACTTTTTTTAACACTTTGTTCATCAAGGGGGGCGTTAATAGCTGCCTCGGGAACGCCGCCCAAAGCACAAACCTGTTTGTCTTTGCAGATAACGGTTAATCTTGCGGGCTTTCCAAGGAAAAATTCAGCGTGCATATCCACGGGAACCTTGCGCTCTATTTTTTTAAATTTTTCGATTTCACGCGAGGCTTTTTTGTCCTCGTCGGAGCGCACTCCAAGCATACCCCGCCCGATAGTGCGAGTATAATATGAGTCTGTAAATCCACCCCGTGAAAACAACTCAGACAACTCTCTCATATCTTCCTTGTCGGCATTTCTGCCTTCGTCAAGAAGCCTTCTCCAGATAGACGTCACTCCTTTTACATATTCAGGAGATTTCATTCTTCCCTCTATCTTGAGCGAGGCAACCCCACTATCTATAATGTCAGTCACGTGCGAGGCAAGTGAAAGATCCTTTAAGGAAAGGGGATATTTGTCAACCGCCTTCTGTCCGCCGCAGGAATATGGCAATCGGCAAGGCTGGGCACAAAGACCACGATTTCCGCTCCGTCCTCCGACGAGCGAGGAGAATAAGCACTGTCCCGAATGACTTACGCAAAGCGCTCCGTGAATAAACATCTCCACCTCAAGCGGATTGTTTTCAACCATGTAGCTGATATCCTGCGCGGAAAGCTCGCGCGCGGGGACAACTCTTGTAAATCCGTATTTTTGTAAGAGCTTGGCTCCCTCCGCGTTATGAATACTCATCTGTGTGCTTGCGTGAAGGGGCATCTCGGGCAGATAGGCATGCAGGAGTGATGCCGCTCCAAGATCCGACACGATAAAAGCATCGATCCCTGCTTTTGCCGAATGCTCCGCTTCACAAAGAAGATCGCGCATCTCCTTATCATAGATCATAGTGTTGACGGTCTGATATACCTTTACTCCGTATGTATGAGCCATGCGGACGGCATATAACATCTCGTCAGGCGAGAAATTTTTGGCGTTTATTCGTGCATTAAAGAAGGCGCCTCCCATATATATAGCGTCGGCGCCTCCGTCTATTGCTGCCATAAACGCTTCCAGAGAGCCCGCAGGGCTCAAAAGTTCAGGCAAATTCTTATTTTTCATTTTAACGTCAGATGTCACTAAAGGTGAGCATATCAAACATAGAGCCTACTCTGCTTTTAGAAGTCTTGTTCTTTTTTGCAATGACAACATTCTCAGCGACCGAAGCCTTCTGTGCCTCCTGCTCAACGACCTGTGCAGCCTCCGCGGCAATACTCTCAATATCCTCTGCGGGAGCCTGATTGTTTGCCTTAGCAGTCTCAATTATTGCTCTCAGCTTTGCGTTTTCTATCTCAATTCTTGCCTTATCCTTTTCAATTTCAAGATTTTTTCTCTGCTCGCGCGCAAGCATATCCTGAGTTTTCTTGAGGTCATCTGAAACGCCCTCGAGCTGATCCTTAAGTCCTGCTACCTCTTCCTTAAGCTGCATTTTATCCGCGCAGAAATCAAGAGCGCACAACAGCGCCGCCTGAGTTTTGGGGCACTGCTTACTGCGTAGCAGGATCTCCCTCATTTTTCTGTCAAGGATTCCTACTATGCGGTCTACCGTCTCGGGCGCTTCGTCAACTATAACGTTTAATTCAACGTCTGCGATAGAAAGTGTGTATTTCTGCTTCATATTGTTCCTCCGATATGTATTTAACTTAATTATTTTAAAAATGTACTTGAAAAAGGGGAAAAACTATTGTATAATAAAACCGAAAGATATATTTATATCCCCCTTATACTATTATAATACAAAATTAAAAATATTTAAAGGGTTTTTTTGAAATTTTTTTGGAAAGTGAGATTTTTTATGGGATTGTTTCAAAGATGCCATAGAGTAGTAATAAAAGTCGGCTCATCTACCCTTACTCATGCAACGGGACAGTTAAATCTCAGACGTATTGAAACTCTTGCCAAGGTTCTCTCTGATCTCAAGAACACCGGCAAGCAGATAGTTTTAGTCTCGTCGGGCGCGGTAAGCGCGGGAATAGCAAAATCCGCTCTTGGTCACAGACCTATGTCTCTCGAAGAGAAGCAGGCAATGGCTTCGATAGGTCAAAGCGAGCTCATGAAGATATACGACAAATTTTTCTCAGACTACGGACACAAGGTCGCTCAAATATTGATGACACGGGACGTCATAGATAACCCCGTGCGTCGCACCGCCGCACAAAACACATTCAACACTCTGTTGGATATGGGCTGCATACCGATAGTCAATGAGAATGACGCAGTCTCCACTGATGAGCTCACAAAATTCGGAGGTAACGATATCCTTTCCGCTCACGTAGCTAATCTCTGCGAAGCGGATATTCTGATAAACCTGTCGGACGTGGACGGCCTTTATAACAGTGATCCGAGAAAAGATGTAAACGCGAAATTCATCGAAAGAGTAGAGAACATAAACGATATTCTTGGATTCGCAGGCGGCGCTGGAACCGACAGAGGTACGGGTGGCATGGAAGCAAAGCTTACCGCCGCAAAAATGGTTACGGATAACGGAATACCTATGTTCATTATGAACGGTAGCGATCCCGAGATATTGTATGCATTACTTGACGGAAAGCACGTCGGTACATATTTTACGGCATCGTCAAATGCATAAATAAAATCAATCAAATTTACGGAGTGGTGGAAATGGATCATATTGAAAATGGCACCATAAACAAATCCAATAACGACATGGAGCCTGTCATCAACACCAACGAGCTGACACTCACCAACAACGCAAAAGACGCTGAGCTCTCATCCGAGGAGCTTAACTTGAGCAGTCTCAACAGCGATGATCTTGAATGCCAGATAGCAAACAAGGAAGACTCGTGCGTAAAAGACAACCGTTCGGAAAATGAGGTTCTGTACCAGGAAACGGTCTTACTTATGCAATCAAAGGAAATCGACGTCGAAAGCGGAATAAAGCTATTAAAGCGATGCGCACAGAGCGGATATGCTGCGGCATGGCTGTATCTTGGTCAGCTTTACTCAAACAAAAAAAGCTCTCTATACAACCCTGCGCTTGCGTTTGATTGCTACAAAAGAGCCGCAGAAATGGAATGCGCAGAAGGATATTATAATCTCGGTCTTTGCTATAATACCGGTCTTGGTTGCGAAAAGAATGCGGATAGTGCTGTTGATTGCTTTTCGCAAGGCGCAAAGCAATATGACCCTAAATGTATCTGTGCGTTGGGTATATGCTATGAATTTGGCATTGGCTGCCAAACGGATTATGAAAGAGCCGTCATAATGTATGAAAAAGCTGCGCAAAATGACGATGCGGTAGCTATAAACAATCTGGGCGGATGTTATTTTTATGGTCACGGAGTGTCTCAAGACAAACAAAGCGCCATTTCTCTTTATAGAAGGGCGGCAGAACTCGGCAACTCAAATGCAGAGTGCAGACTTGGCATATGTTGTGAGCTTGGTGACGGTTGTGAGCAAGATCTTGATGAAGCATTTCTTCACTATAAAGCTGCCGCTAAGGCTAAAAATCCACACGCTATGTTTCGTTTGGCTAATTGTTATGACAACGGCATCGGAACCGACCAAAATTTTGCCAAAGCCTTTAAATACTACTCCCGGGCGGCAGAAGGCGATTCGGCCGTCGCCATGTACAGAGCGGGAATGATGAGTATGATCGGTAGGGGAACTAAAAAAAGCTCCTCTGTCGCGTACAAGATGCTTTCGGGCGCGGCAGAGCAAGGCTTTGCGCCCGCTGAATACGAGGTAGCCAACTGCTTGTTTGAGGGCATAGGCACCGTTCGTAACAGGAAAGGCGCATATTTGCATTATTGCGAGACCTTTGAGGGTGACGGAGATAACGCAGCAGACGCCGCATTTAGAATAGGACTTTGTCACTTAAAGGGCCTTGGTGTCGAAAAGGATGAACACAAGGCTTTCGAATGGTTTTCAAAGGGGTCTGAATTGCAGTCTGTATACGCAACGTATATGATGGGTGAATGCTACCGTTACGGAATAGGAACTGATCGCAACAACGATGCGGCCGCAAATGCCTTTGTCTGCGCGGTAAAACTCACAGATGAACAACCTTCGCACAATACCTGCGTTTTTGCAATATTGGCATTGGCACAATGTTTTGAAGGAGGGATCGGCGTTACTCAAGACTCAAGTTGTGCGCTTGAGCTCTATAAAAGAGCCGCCGACTTCGGGCTTGTCGAGGCTATGTTCCACGCGGCACGGGTAATGATATCCAATGAACGCCCAGATTACTCCTCCGCAAGACCTTATATGCTTCGGGCGGCAAGGAAAGGCTTTGCTCCGGCGATGCTACATATGGGTATGTTTGCCGACGAGGGTAAGGGTGTGCGTAAAAACCAAAACGATGCAAGAGGCTGGTATGCGAAAGCTATCTCGGCCTCGATAGATCAAGAACAATCAACCTTTGATTTCCCAGAAAGATATGCGGAGACCAAGGATCTGTCTGCAAAATCAATAATAGATGCTCGTTACAGACTCGGTATGTTGATCCCTGAATGTGATCAGTCTACTCAGAGCTATATCGAGGCCTTTGAAAACATATCTCTCGCCGCTGCCGCGGGACACAGAGCCGCGCAAGATGAGGTCGCAAGGATATACTTATACGGTGGCGATCTCAAAAATTATTATGAGAACCGCCCGTCACGCAAGAAAGCAAATTTTGGAGGACCGCAAGACTCTCCCGACGAAACAGATTTAGCCAACTCCCTTAACAAACTCGGCGATGCCTTCTTCGACGGCAAAGGACTCGTTAAAAAGAACGAGAGTGCGGCGGCAAAGTGTTATAAAACAGCGGCAGAGCTTGATCAGAATGACGCGTGTTACAGTTACGGCTGGTGCTTGAGACACGGTGTAGGCGTAAAAGAAAATAACGTGGAAGCGGCAAAATGGCTCAAAAAATCGGCAGACAGAGGTAATATCAACGCGGCATATAGCTACGGCCTTTGCTGTGAGGAAGGAGTAGGGACGGGCGTACGCAACAAGAGAGAAGCCCTCTACTATTACAGACTCGCCGCGGCATCGGGACACTCCGAGGCAGCAGAGAGATACATGCTCATATCCGAAAGAGCCTAATCTTTCCGAGAATTTAATGTAATAACTATAAAAGCGTATATTCGCACCAGCGAGATATACGCTTCTATTATGTTTTATCAAAAAAATTATTTAAAATTTGTTGACAAATCAACTTTTATATGATACAATACCAATATCGTTGATAAGTCAACAAGTTTTTTGAGTAATAGGAGAAATATTATGGAAACGGAAAATCGGTTAATACAAAGATTTGAACAGTTCACTTATTCTATCAACAGTATTTATAGAAGCATCTTGAAGATAGAGCGTGATGAGATGGAAAAATACGGGTTTCGCGGTTCCTATGCGCTTTACCTTGCGGCAATGGCTAGATTTCCGGACGGAATAACCTCCGCGCTCTTATGTGAAATCTGTGAGAGAGACAAGGCGGGAATCTCAAGAGTAGTTTCCGAAATGGAGAGTCACGGTCTCATAATCAGAAACAGCAATAAGGATAACGCCTACCGAGCAAAGCTCACTTTGACCGAAAAGGGCAGAGAGCTTGCCGACTTCGTTCAAAGCAAGGCTGCCGCAGCCGTATCTCAGGCCGGACACGGCTTGTCAGATGAAGACAGAAAAACTTTTTATTCATGTCTTGATCTGATAGATTCAAATCTTCGAGACATTTGTCGCATGGGCATTTCCGAAACGAACGAATAGGGCGGAGGAGATAAAACTATGAGTGTAAAAATAATCATTGATTCCACTGCCGATCTGACTCACGAATATTCCTCAAAAATGGGAATGGTGCCGCTCACAGTACGTTTTGGAGATAAGGAGTACGTAGATCGCATTGAGATAGACACAAAAACATTTTATGAAAAGCTCGTCGAAAGCGACGTTATGCCCTCCACCAGTCAGGCAAGCATATCGGATTTCGAAAAGGTATTCAGTCGAGAGTTTGAAGAAGGACACGATCTTGTGGTATTAACTATATCTTCGAAATTATCCGGAACATATCATAGTGCGTGCGTGGCTTCAGAAATGGCACCCGACAGAATATTCGTAATAGATAGCAATTCGGTATCCATAGGCCTCGGAGTCCTTGCAGAGCTTGCGCAGAATATGGTGCGAGACGGGCTTGATGCGGCAAGTATCGCGGAAAGAATATCAGCCGAAAGAGACAACGTCAGACTGCTGGCAATGTTTGACACGCTTGAATTTCTCAAACGTGGCGGAAGAATATCAGCTACCGCAGCGTTTGCGGGCGGTGTGTTGGCACTCAAGCCTGTAATAACTCTGCGTGACGGTGAGATAGTGGTGTTAGGAAAAGCTCGCGGCTCACGTCAATCCAACAATTTTCTTATAAAAGAGATAGAAAACTGCGGAGGCATAAACTTTTCCAAACCGTTGTTGCTCGGATACACAGGCTTTGATGATGCCGTGCTGCAAAAATATATAGAGGATAGCCGTGCTTTATGGGAAGGGCAAACCGATTCCCTGGACATCACCTCTATCGGAAGCGTTGTAGGCACTCACGCAGGACCCGGGGCGATAGCCATAGCGTTTTATGTAAAGGATTGAATTTATCTCATTATCGTACAGGGAGATTTGAGTTTATTCGTTGTATCTGTCAAGCAGATTGTGCTGTACGGCAAGCGCGTCCCAAGTCTCGCGCCCGACACGTCCCGTGGCTTCTATATTGTTTCTGTGTTGAAAATATTTTACGGTGTTGGCGGTATCCTCGTCATATACACCGCTTCTCTCAACGTTTCCAAAGGAATACAGGCGCTCAAGCTCTGAAAGTATATATTGAATAACATCTACGAGCACACCTTCGTCTCCGGGAGAGACCTCGTATCCGTCGGGCTCTCTTGGAAAAAGGGCTATCATAGCGGGCGGAGAATTCAGCGCTACGGACTTGTCGTACTCTGCCTTCAGTATATCCCACGTGGCGCGGTCAACCGTCCCCGTCACGGGTAATGAACGGCTTTGCTGAAACGCTTTGAGCGATTCTACGGTTTCGCTGTCCCATATACCGTCTATCGGAACGGCACTTATATTATCCTCGTGAAAGGAGAGCTGTCTTAAATATCTCTGTATGTTTTCTATTGCGTCCCTTTCAAAATCATTATTAGTCATAAGTACACCTTCTCTATAAGTTTATGTGACTACTATTCTCCGACGGTAAATCCCGGGAACTGTCCCTCACCAAGCCGCGAGCCGTTGTAAAGGTCACTATACAAACTGGTTATCCCGCCCCACGCTACAGGGCCTACAACTCCCGTGGCGGGAATACCGTAATAATTCTGAAAAGCTATCACAGAGTCCTGCGTGCGAGTTCCGAAATATCCCGTCGGGTTGACAGAGGGTATCTCAGGAATATATCTTGAAATAAAATCAAGGTACTCCTGCAGGACTCTTACGTCGTCGGACTCCACTCCCGCGCGCAGAAAAACTCCCGGGAATGGTATTGTGTTGCCCTCAACGTATTCCAGAGGTATAGTGGAAACTATTCCGATATATGCATTGTATATGGCGCGCCATGTGTCCTCTCCTACCACCCCATCGGGAGTCAATCCAAACGTGTTCTGCGCGGCTATAACCGCGGACGTTGTGGTGGGGCCGAATATTCCGTCTACAGACACTCGGGGAATAGAATTGTAAAATTCGGACAAGTAGCTCAAATAATATTGCAGAGCGCTAACGCCCAAATTGTTGTCTCCCTGCTGTAAAACACCGGGAAATTGCTTTGTAACGTCGGCAAGGCTCAAGCCCTCGGAGTTCAGGTCGTTCAGCCTCTTTACACTATTGTATATTTGCTGTATGCTATACCAAGTGCTCCTTCCTACAACACCGTCGGGAGTCAGACCAAAAGCAGACTGAAAGGCTTTCACCGCCTCCTCGGTATCGTATGAGAATACACCGAATGGCTGATTGATTTTAGGAATAGCCGAAAAGTTGTCGGATATGCGGTTGAGGCGTATTTGCACGGTGCGGACGTCGTCTCCCGTGCTGCCGAGCTGCAGGGGATATGAAGGAAGACTTGCAGTCTGCCCTCTAACCGGGGCGTCAGTGATTATGTCTATGTTGTCTCCGTAATAATAGGTAAGTATCTCGTACGGAGAATAGCCTTGCTCGGCAAGGGTAACGCTGCCCCACTGCGACAGTCCGTTGCACTGTATCTCAATGCCGTCGCAATATTGCGCGTAAAGAGGCTCGACGAAACCCTGGCGGCTTATGTAATTCGTAAAAAGCTCGCGCGCTATCTCGTAAACGTTGTCAAAAAGGTCTCTACCGTTGACAAACGACTGATCGATAGCAATAGAATTGGTTATGTCAAAGTCATATCCCCGTGTGCGATAATATTCAGTGTATATGCGATTAAGTGCAAAAGATATCTGCGCATACATATTGGCGCGTATGGCGCTTTCGGGCCACGTGGGATATATCTCGCTTGAGGCTACGTTTGCAACGTAGTCTACAAACGGAACCGTCACGTTTGGCGCATCTGAATCGGGAGAACCCAGATGCACAGTTATAAATTCGGGAATATAAGGGGTTTCGGGCATTATTCCTCAGTCCTCCTTTCTCTTTGTCCGTTTGTTGATTCGAGCGCAGAGTTTTCCGTCTCAAAGAATATGTTGTTTTCGGTGGTCTGATTGTCGGTCTGACCGTTATCCGAAAGGGGTATCATATCCGCGTTCTGTATTGAGGTTATCCCCTCAAACACGGGCGCGTTGATATACTGCTGTTGATAATATCCGTCTTTGAAAACACTTACGTTGTAGGTTTGGTAAGATTTCCCGTTTCCCGGTGACATAGACAGCGCTTTGGGTGGAGCGGGAAGCGCAAAGCGCCCCGTTAACCCGGAGGCGTCTGTACTGTATACCCCAATTATATCACCTCTGCCGTTTTCAAACTCGGGAGCATAGTTGTGAATTGTCACCACGGCGTCCTCGAGCGGTATCGCCCCTCTCGCTGTAGTCACACGGACTATCATATATCCGTAGCCTTGGGTGTTTTGAGCCTGATCCATCTTAAAAGAACCTCCAAATCTGTCTTATAGCGTTGTTTGCCTCGTTATAAAGGTATGACGTGGAGATTTTTTTGTGAATCTTGTCAATAAAAAAGGGAATGTAAAAAATTTATTTCAAAAAGCCCTTGACAAACGGAGAGAATAGTGATATAATGACTCTACTTGTGAAATCGCTGCCAACTAACAGCGAAATAATTTTGTGAGGTAAAAAGAAATGAAGGAAGCTATTCAGCCTAAGTACGAAGAGTGCGTGATCAAATGCGCATGCGGCGAGACCGTTGTAACCAAGTCCACAAAGGGCGGCGAGATGAGAGTCGAAGTTTGCTCCAAGTGCCACCCCTTCTTCACCGGCAAGCAGAAGTTTGTTGATGCAGGCGGACGTGTTGACAAGTTCAAGAAGAGACTTGAGGGTTTCAACAAGTAATATCGTACGTTTGGCGATATTGCCGCATATTATATGCACATAAAAAGATTGCGCGAGTACTGCCGTACTGCGCAATCTTTTTAGTTTTCGGCAAACAATAGATATAAATTTGAGTTTAGTGTAGCACGTACACACAGAACGGAGATATATGAATTTCAAGGAAGAAAAAATAATAACCAAAGCCATTCTCGTTGGCATCGTAACAGACGGAGCGAGCGAGGAGGCAGAGATATCCATAAAGGAGCTCGAGAGGCTTCTTGACACTGCGGGGGGAGAGACGTTCGCCACTGTGATACAGAACAAGAGCACCCCTGACCCAAGAACTCTAATAGGCAAAGGAAAGGTCGCCGAGATAGCCGCGCTTTGTTCAGATAACGGAGTAAAGCTGGTTATATTTGACGAGGAGCTTTCTCCCGCGCAGATAAGAAATCTCGAGGAGGATATAGGAAATGACGTCAACGTCATTGACCGATCAATGCTTATTCTTGACATTTTTGCGCTTCATGCGGTAAGCGGTGAGGGTAAGCTTCAAGTTGAGCTTGCGCAACTCAAATATACCGCACCGAGACTTATGGGTAGAGGAACAGAGCTGTCTCGTCTCGGAGGAGGAATAGGAACGAGGGGTCCCGGAGAGTCCAAGCTTGAGAGCGACCGCAGACACATAAAAAGAAGAATAGACGCGCTTGAGGACGAGATAGACAAGCTCTCGGCAACCCGACGCACGATGAGGGCGGCGAGGGACAGAAGCGGTCTTAAAAAAATAGCCATAGTCGGATATACGAACGCAGGCAAATCCACCCTGCTCAACCGCTTGACCCAGGCGGGAATTCTGGCAGAGGACAAGCTTTTTGCAACCCTCGATCCAACAACGCGAAAGTTCACCTTGCCCGGCGGCGAGACCGTGCTTCTGACCGACACAGTCGGATTTATCAGAAAGCTCCCTCACCACCTTATAAACGCATTCCGCTCAACTCTTGACGAAGCGGTCTGCGCGGATATAATTATGATACTTTCAGACGCGAGCGACCCAGAGTATCTCTCACAGCTTGAGTGTACCGAGCAGACACTTGAAGATCTCGGCGCGGGAGAAAAGCCCACGCTCTACGTATTTAACAAGTGCGACAAGGGCACGTATGACGATCCCATAATAGACAGAAGCAGACACAGACAAAACGTGGTTTGCATTTCTGCGAAAACAGGTCAGGGGTGCCAGAGACTTGCAGAAAAGCTTGAGGAGCTTGTGCACGAGGGCAAGAGCAGAGTCACATTTAAGATACCCAACGCCGAACAGGGCGAGCTCAATCGTCTTTATAAGGATGCTACGGTCGAGGACGTAGAATACGGCGCGGAATTTGTGACCGTAACCGCGGTCGTAGACTCCAAGGTGCGCGGCATGCTCCGTAAATACGATATTGATCCGCCTAAAAAAGAGGAATATTAAGAAAAGAGACTTTCAGATGAGTGAAGAAACGAAATCCGAGCTGTATACTACGCTGTACGGCGAGGGAACAGATGAATTTGAGGAAAAAAGGTCGCTCTTTATATGCCACGCAAAGCATATTACAACAGAGGACGAGGCTATGGAGTTCGTAAAAGCCAAGAAAAAAGAATATTCCGATGCCACGCATAACTGCTGGGCTTATCTCCTCAAAGGCGGTATAGTCGCAAGATATTCCGACGACGGAGAGCCGCAGGGCACCGCGGGTGTTCCTATGCTGGATACCATACGTAAAAGCGGTGTCTGTGATGCTGTTGTTGTGGTCACGAGATATTTCGGAGGCATT
>CAJGCF010000001.1 GCA_904501865.1 uncultured Clostridia bacterium | reverse complement strand
TGTCATAACCGATAAGAATGTTATCATAAAGGATAAGCGAGTTCTTTCCGGCTGTGAGAATATGCCTTTCTATATAGGAAAGAAAATGTCGGTGTGACAATTGCGACGGAAGCTCAAAAAAATGGCAAAATAACTTTTGAAAGGTCAATTTTGGTAGATATATGAAAAAAATACTTTTTGTAGGCGCAGAGGTCATGCCCTTTGCGGCAACGGGTGGACTTGGAGACGTTATGGGCTCTCTCCCTGCCGCTATTAAGGCAAAAGAAAAGGAAACCGTTGACGTAAGAGTAGTGCTTCCTCTCTACGGTGCGGTAAGCGATGCTTGGCGTTCCATGATGAAGGACGAGGCGGTGTTCAACGTCAGACTTTCCTGGCGAAAGATATATTGCGGAGTCAAGAGTCTTGTCAAGGACGGCGTCACTTACTACTTTATAGATAACGAGTATTATTTCAAGAGAGGCGCGCTTTACGGCTTCTTTGACGACGGCGAGAGATATGCGTATTTTTGCAAGGCTGTTATGGAAATGCTCGTTCACATCGGATTTTATCCCGATATATTGCACGCGAACGACTGGCAGGCCGCTATGACTGTGGTATACTTAAACACTAAATACCGCTATATAGACGGATTTGACAAAACAAAGAGTGTGTATACCATACACAACATAGAGTATCAGGGACAGTACGATTTCTCAATACTTAGCGATGTATTTGATCTCGGTCCTGAGCACTATGCGCTTATGCGGTATGACGAATGTATGAATCTTACCAAGGCGGCGGTAGAGTGCGCAGACAGAGTTTCCACCGTCAGCCCCAGATATGCGGAGGAGATAAAAACTCCCGAATATTCGCACGGACTCTACCACGTTCTTTATAGAAATGAGAACAAACTCTGCGGAATACTCAACGGTATCGATTACGATTATTACAATCCGTCAAAGGATACCGTGCTTTCCAAGAATTACGACAGAAGAAATCTTGTAAGCGGCAAGGCAGAGAATAAGCTTGCCCTTCAGCGTGAGTACGGACTTCCCGAAAGGGCAGACGTTCCTATGCTTGCTATAATATCAAGGCTTGCAACTCATAAGGGACTTGACCTTGTCGAGTCTATAGCGTATGACCTTGTAAGAAATAACGATATTCAGTTCGTTATTCTCGGTAAGGGGGAGCCAAGATATGAGAATTTCTTCCGCGAGCTTGAAAGAGCATATCCCGATAAGGTGAGAGCTCTACTAACGTATGACAGAGATCTGTCCAAGAAGATATACGCGGCGTGTGATATATTCGTTATGCCGTCCAAGAGCGAGCCCTGCGGTCTGTCTCAAATGATAGCCTCGCGTTACGGCGCTGTTCCCGTAGTAAGAGAAACGGGTGGACTCGCGGATTCCATAAAGGGATACTGGGTAGACAACGGCGAGATCAAGGGCAATGGCTTCACATTTGCAAATTATTCTGCAGACGAGCTTTGGGACCGAATACACGCGGCTCTGGCTCTTTATTGGGATAAGCCCCAGCACAAGAAGTTTATTTCCAAGATAGCGGGCACGGATTTCTCGTGGTCGGTATCTGCGGAGAAATATATGCAAATGTACGATTCTATTTAAGCAATAACACGAAAGGCACTATACCGAAATGAACGATAAAAACATCAAACCAAACAACGTAAAGGAAAACATTGAGACAAAGCTGTCAAGATATTTCGGCTGCACGGCAGCGGAGGCATCCAAGGAGCAGATGTACAAGGCGGTCGCTATGACTGTCAGAGACATGCTTACCGAGCAGAGAGGAGAGTTTAAGAAAGAGGTCAATAAAGAGGGAGCAAAGAGAATATATTACATGTGTATGGAGTTCCTTCTTGGCCGTTCTCTAAAGACCAATATTTGCAATCTTGGACTTGGTGAGGAGTACGGCGAGGCACTTTCAAAGCTCGGCTTTGATCTCAATGAGCTTTATGAATGTGAGCCTGACGCAGGACTTGGAAACGGCGGACTTGGACGTCTGGCTGCCTGCTTTATGGACTCTCTCTCGTCTCTTGACTATCCTGCGACGGGATTCTCAATATGCTACGAGTACGGTCTTTTCAAGCAGATGATAGTCGACGGCATGCAGGTCGAGCTTCCTGACGTTTGGTTGCCCGGTGGAGAGGTGTGGCTCGTTCCGAGAACCGATCGAACCTTTGTTGTACGCTTTGGCGGTCACGTAAAGGAAAAGTGGGAGAATAACCACCTGACGATAATTTACGAGGGCGCAGAGGAGATAGAGGCTGTTCCGTACGATATGATGATATCGGGTGCGGACAGTAAGGCGGTAAGCCAGCTCAGACTTTGGAAGGCGAGAAATATCCAAAATTTCAATATGGGACTTTTCACTCAGGGACAGTATGCAAAGGCGCTTGAGGAGAGCACAAATGCGGAGACTATCTCCAAGGTGCTCTATCCCTCTGATAATCATACCGAGGGTAAGCTTCTTCGTCTTTCCCAGCAGTACTTCCTTGTATCAGCATCGGTGCAGAGCATAATACGAGATCATATGGCAGTCTACGGAACTCTTGACAATCTTGAGGATAAGGTAGCTATCCATATAAATGACACTCACCCCGCACTCTGTATTCCCGAGCTTATGAGAATACTCGTTGACGATTATTTCTATTCTTGGGAAACTGCTTGGGATAAGGTCATAAAGATATGCTCTTATACTAACCACACTGTAATGCCAGAGGCACTTGAGACTTGGAATGAGGATCTTTTCCGTCTAAAGCTCCCCAGAATATACGATATAGTCAAGGAAATAAACGAAAGATTCTGCCGTGAGGCTTGGACGGCTTTTCCAGGCAACTGGCAGAGAATAAGTAAGATGAGCATCGTGGGCTACGGCGCAGTCAGAATGGCTAATCTGTCGGTAATAGGCTCTCATTCTATAAACGGAGTATCCAAGCTGCATTCGGATATTCTGACGGAGACTATCTTCAAGGATTTCTACAAGATGTATCCCGAGAGATTTGCAAACGTTACAAACGGAATAGCTCACCGTCGTTGGCTCTGCTACTCCAACCCCAAGCTTGCGGGTCTGCTTGACGATTGCATAGGTACAGGATTCAGACACAACCCTGTTGAGCTTGCCGAGTTTGCAAAATTTGCCGATGATAAGGCAGTGCTCGAAAGAGTAAGATCTATAAAGCACGACAACAAGATAGCCTTTGCCAATCATCTTTACGCCAAGACGGGCAAGATGATAGATACTCACTCTGTCTTTGACGTGCAGATAAAGAGACTTCACGAGTACAAGAGACAGCTTCTCAACGTGCTCAACATTATAGACATATATCTCGATCTTAAGGACGACCCCGATATGGATATCCAGCCCCAGACCTTCATATTTGGAGCAAAGGCGGCGCCCGGATATCAGATGGCAAAGAGAATAATACAGCTTATCTGTATGATATCCAAGGATATTGACAGAAATCCCAAGATCAAGGAAAAGCTCAACGTTGTATTCATTGAGAACTATGACGTGAGCACTGCCGAGATACTCATTCCTTCCGCGGATGTGAGTGAGCAGATATCTCTCGCAGGTAAAGAGGCGAGTGGAACGGGCTGTATGAAGCTCATGATAAACGGAGCTATCACAATAGGAACACTTGACGGAGCAAACGTCGAGATGCTTGATGCGGTAGGAAGTGAGAATATGTATATATTCGGTCTCAAGAGTAACGAGGTAGAGCAGATGTGGTTGCGCGGTTATCGCTCGGCAGAGTTCTACTCAAACAATGAGAGACTTAAGAGAATAGTAAACTTCTTGGCAATAGGCTTTGCGGGCGAATCCTTTGCGGATATCGCTACGTACCTGCTAACAGGCCACGGAGTTGCAGATCCTTATATGTGTCTTGCGGACTTCGAGTCCTATAGACTCACCCACGAGGAGATGCTTGAGGCGTATTCTAACAGAGAAAAGTGGACTCGTATGTCACTTCTCAATACCGCGGCATCGGGATTCTTCGCGGCAGACAGATCTATCAAGGAATACGCGGATAAGTTCTGGAATCTTAAACCCGTTCATTAATAATAAATCTGAAAGAGGGGCAGAAAATGCTGCCCCTCTTTAGAAAATTTAAAAGAAAGCGAAATAGAAATGCTCCCAAAGCTTTTTTCACAAATAGACAAGGAATGCGAGATAAGAATAAATAAATTTCTGAAAACCGAGGACGTGTCCGCTCTCGGCGCTTTTGCGCGCGGAGATGTTATAGATATTGAGATCGCGGTCGCGAGCCGACTTGGCGCGTGCGGCGTAGTATGTAGGATCAAGATGGACGGCGGCGCGGATAGAGACATTCCTTTGGAGCTTGTCCGCGCTGACGAGATCTTTGACATTTATTCATTCTCACTTGATACCGCCGAACTGTGCGGAGAGCGAAACAGCGGACTTTTTTACTATGAATTTCTTTTCCTGCGCGGTCTTAATACCTTGTTTACGAGCACGAATAACAACAAGGACTTTTTAGTAGAGGAAAAAGAGGGCAGGAGATTCCGCTTGCTCGTTCATTCGAGTGATTACCGTACGCCAGAGAGCTTTGGCAGAGGGGTAATGTATCAAATATTTACCGATCGCTTTTTTAAGGGCGAGGGAGAACGGGTGATAAATCTTCCTGTGCGTGAGGACGCACAGTTAAATCCTGATTGGGATCATGGCATACCTCAATATTCCGCGTATTCGGGCGCGCCTCTTAAGAACAATATGTTTTTTGGGGGAAATCTCTGGGGAATTGCTGAAAAGCTTGATTACCTTGAATCTCTTGGAGTGACGTATATATATCTCTGTCCCATTTTCGAGGCATATTCAAATCATAAATACGACACAGCCGATTATACGCGCGTTGACGAGATGTTCGGTGGAGACGAGGCACTTGACAATCTGATATCTGAGGCAAAATCGCGCGGAATAGGCATAATTCTTGACGGAGTATTCAATCACACGGGAGACGATAGCGTATATTTCAACAAATACAGAAAGTACGGAGATGGCGGCGCTTATAATGACGCTCATTCCGAGTATGCGGATTGGTATAAATTCCGCATACACCCCTATGACTACGAATCCTGGTGGGGAATAGATATTTTGCCAAAGCTCAACCATAAAAACGAGGGATGTCGCAGATATTTCACGGGTGAGAACGGAATAATAGCAAAATATATACGCCGTGGCATCGCGGGCTGGCGTCTTGACGTTGCGGACGAGCTCAGCAACGAGTTTCTCGACGAGCTTAGAGAGAGTGCAAAGAAATCAAGCGACGGAGAAGCCGTTATAATAGGTGAGGTCTGGGAAAACGCCGCAGATAAGGTGGCATATGCCCAAAGACGAAGATATTTTCTTGGAAAACAGCTTGATAGCGTTATGAACTATCCCTTAAAGAACGCGATAGTCTCATTTTGCTTGTACGGTGACGGAGAATTTTTGTATGATACCCTGACCGAGATATACGCGTCTTATCCGACTATGGTATCTCATAAGCTTATGAATCTGCTTGGAACTCACGATACCGAGAGAATATTGACGGTGCTTGGCAGAGACGAGGGCGACGAGAATGACGACAACTGCGTACTTGCGACCAAACACCTTACCGCAGAGCAGAAAAAAGAGGGAATAAAGCTTCTGAAAATAGCGGCAGCACTTCAGTTCACCGCATACGGTATTCCGTCGGTGTATTACGGCGACGAGGTAGGACTTGAGGGATATGGAGATCCCTTCTGTCGAATGCCTTTTCCGTGGAACGATATGAATGATCCTTGCAGGATCGAAATATTAGACTATTATAGAGCTCTCGGTAGGATGCGCGCCACTGAGGCGGCATTTGACGGCGGCAGATTCTATTTTTTGGATCACTCGGGCTCTCACGTGACCTACGTTAGAGAAAATAAGGATAGCAGAGTGATTATAAGTGCCAACAGAGGTGAGGAATACTCTCTTGACATTCCGCAAGGGGTAATTTACGTAAACCTTATGAGCGGAGTTGAGCATTGCGGCGAGGTGAAAATTCACAAGGACAGCGTAGTTATATTAAAGGAAGTCCGAATGAGAGGAGCAGAGCATCTATGAAATACGTAAATTCACTTAAATATATGAATAGCTTTGGTGCCGCTGAGAAACGTTCGGAGATATCTCAGAAGCGGGCACGAGAGCTCTGCGAGCTACTCGGCAGGGTACATATAGGCACGCGCTACGTGTGTATCCCTGATGGAAGTGCGGGACACTCTATCTCGGTAATGCTTGAATCCGTTATAAAGCACGCGGGCTATCGCGTTGGCAGAATAAGCTCGGAGGCTGATTTGGACTCTCGCGGAACAGTCTTTATAGACGGTGAGATACCGTCAATAGACGATTACAACAGATCCGTTGCGGAGCTCAAGAACGCTTTGCAAAAGACACCCGACGTTACCTATTATAAGGAAGAGGCAACTTTTGCGCTCTCTCTCCTGCTTTGTAAGCTTGAAGGGTGTGAGTACGTTATCCTTGAAGGGCTTTCAAACGATAGCTACGGTCTTGACGCTATCTGCGCGCCCTACGATCTAATCATAATGCCTACCATTTATGAGGGTGGGGTTGAGGATAGTAGGATAAAAGCTGTATGCGACAGTATACGCAGAGGCACTCGAGAGGTGGTCAGCGGAAATCAGAGAAGTGAGATATATAATATCATATCAAACGCCTGCGCCCTCAGCGGTGTAAGGCTTTATATTCCCGTAAAGGCACAGTTTGAGATAAATAGTATATCGTCACGCAGACTTGAATTTTCATACGGCGGACGCGACGGATATGTTTTGAAGAATCCGTCACATATGCAGAGAGATTGCGCGATGACGGTCATAGAGAGTGCGCTTGCAATACGTCGAGACGGAGTTAAAATGCCGTGGGGCAGTATAGCTCAGGGAATAGAGCGAGCGACTGATACAGGGTGCTTTGATATCATATCACTCTCGCCCGCTATCATTACGGATACTGCCCACACAAAAGAGGAGATAGAGCTTTTGCTTAAAAGCTTTTGTGAGGTGTTTGACGACGGCGTTGAATTTGTTATCTGCCTTAAGACCGACGGAGATAAAGCTCTTGCCGAGCAGCTCTCGGCATTCAAGGACAAGAGAATTCGCAAGGTTTTAGCGATGTCTGACAGCGAGCTTAAATTGAGCGTAGATACGCCCGTGATAGCATGCAATAGCGCGAAGGATTTCGCAAGACTTGTGTATGACGAGCCCAAGGATTCTTGTGCAGTGCTTTGTATGGGAGACGTTTCCTTTAACAAAGATTTTAAGACCGAATTTATAAAACTTATGGGATATTAAATAAATAAGAAAGGGACTGCCTCAATTTGATACAGTCCCTTTCCAATTTATACTATGTAAATATTTAGTGAGCGCGGTCAATAATATTGTTGAGCCAAAGAGCAAAGAAATATTGACTCTTTGAAACCAAGAGAAAGGTTGGATTTAAGAGTGATAAGACCACAGATAATAAAGTGTAGCGGACGTGAGATACTTGACTCAAGAGGAAATCCTACGGTGGAGGCAACGGTGGTGCTTTCGGACGGAACTATAGGAGTAGCAAGCGTGCCGTCAGGCGCGTCTACGGGCATATATGAGGCAGTCGAAAAAAGAGATAATGATGAGAAAAGATACGGCGGCAAAGGAGTTCTTTCTGCCGTGAGCGGTATATGTAAAAACATTTCTTCGGAGATAGTTGGATGTTATGCCGCAGAGCAGTCGGTCATAGATAAGCTTATGTGTGAGCTTGACGGAACTGAGAACAAGTCAAAGCTCGGAGCAAATGCCATTCTTGCGGTGTCATTAGCCAATGCGAGAGCTTGCGCAAGCTCGTATCAGATACCGCTTTTCCGTTGGATAGGTGGAGTGCGGGCGGTCAGATTGCCAATACCTATGATGAATATACTCAACGGAGGCGCGCACGCGTCCAATAACGTCGAGATACAAGAATTTATGATAGTGCCGACGGGGGCAGAGTCCTTTGCGGACGCGTTGCGTATGGGTAGTGAGATATACCACACGCTTGGAAAGATCTTGAAGAAAGAAGGATACAGCACGGGGGTTGGAGACGAGGGCGGCTTTGCCCCTGATCTCGAATCTGACGAGGATGCTATTGAGTATATATGTGCCGCAATAGAGCAGAGCGGCTATGACACCTCGAGCGTTAAGATCGCACTTGACGTTGCCGCATCGGAGTGGTATGACGCATTATCGGGTGTATATGAAATGAAGAAGCGGCAGGAGAAAAAGGACAAGAGCCAGCTTATAGGTTATTTTGCGGATCTGTGCAAAAAATATCCTATAATATCCATTGAGGACCCTCTTGATCAAAGAGATTTTGTGGGCTGGTCAGAGCTCACGGCGGAAATAGGAGACAAGGTCATGCTCGTTGGAGACGACCTGTTCGTGACTAACCCCAAGAGACTCAGACAGGGAATAGAGGCGGGAGCGGCAAATTCCATACTCATAAAGCCAAATCAGATAGGAACACTCAGTGAGGTAATGCAGGTGATAGACCTTGCGTCCTCGTCGGGATACTCCTACATTCTCTCTCACCGCTCGGGAGAGACAGAGGATACTACAATCGCAGACATCGCCGTTGGCACGGGAGCGCAATTTATCAAATCGGGAGCGCCCTGCCGTACCGACAGAGTGGCAAAGTATAACAGACTTTTAAGGATAGAGGCATCGCTTGGAAGCAGTGCTCACTACGGACTTGACGGAGAGCGCGCAGATCCTTCTGTCAAGACTTATTGTGGAGAACAGTGTTAAAAACAGAGGGCTGCTTCATTTAGCGCAGAACAAAAGCCACTTTTAGGAGCTTAGAGAAAAAACAACTTAAAAATATAGTTTTTGCCTTTCAAATGTCGAAATCCGCCGATTTTTTCGGCGGATTTCCCCATTTTATGTGGCTTTTTAGTCGCGTTTTGGCTCTCTGGCGTACCCTTGTACGCCTACGAGAACCAAACCACGCCTTCTGCATCTAAATACCTCAGCCCCCTTTGTTTTTACATCTCGATAGCCTCGCCGAGAGTCAGAGAGTAAATATAAATGCTTTTTGGCATCTTGCCAAAGATTTGATTTACGGCATATTTGTACTGCTCAAGCTGCTCGCCGTGCCTCTCTCTCATATTTCTTATCAGAAGTGCGCGATCGCGCATCTCCTCGTGAGTTATTCTATCAGTTTTGTAGTCGCATAGCAGAATATCACCGTCGGCAGTTTCTATAAGAAGGTCGATAGAGCCCTGGACAAATATCTTTTTGTCCCCAACCAAGTCCTTAAGCGTTTCATTCTGAGTAAAGTCGGATGCCGACTTGAAAAGACCGAATTTGAACTCACGTAGCACGTTTTTTGCCGACGGAACGTGGGCGTACATAGAGCTTTTAAAGAATCCGGAAAGCTGATCTCTGTTGATAATGCCCGCCACTCTCTCGGTTATAAATCTCATCTCACGTAGTCTTGATATCTCGGCTTCGACTCCATTCTTCTCCACGTTTTGATAATCGCAATACTGTAAGAAAAGGTGAGTTGCCGTTCCTATTTCAGCGGCGGTAGGCTTTTTGTTGACGTCAAGCAGACTGTCAAAGGATGCCGTCGCCGAGCGCATAAGCTCTATTCGGTGTCTTAGACGTTTCTCGTTGTCACTGCTCTGACTGTCCTTATCCTCATCACTTTCGGAGAACAGTATGCCCGTGGGCACGGGAATAAACACGCTATCGTCAAGCATATGAGGAGACACCTTTGATGCTGCTACCTTTGACGGTATCGTTGAGAGTATTTTCTCATTTTCGTCTTGATTGGACGGTGAATTAAGAAGCATACTAAGCTCCTTTTCATCATCGTCAAGCTGGATTGTAGACAATGCTTTTTCACTTGCCCCAAGAGGAGAAGTCAAGGATGCATCTCCCTCGCTAAACACCTTTATTTCATAAGTGTCCTTTTTCTCGGTGTCGTGAGCAAGAGCTGGCAATATCCAATCCATGTAATTTTTAGCGTGCTTGATTTTGTATTGGGTTATGCTTTCGTCGCGCAAAAGCTCCATATAAGCCTCAATATCCTTGTTCAGAGTTGCGCTTATATAAAGCCTTTCTCTCGCTCTTGTGAGAGCCACGTAAAGATTTCGGCTCTCCTCCTCGACTGTTTTGGAATTGAGCTCAATGGTTGCTGCATTCCAAAGAGGCGTTGAACTGTATCTTTGACTTATCTTATTGACAAGTGAATCCTCGGACGAGCTCTGAACGGGGAATTTCATAGAAATGCCGAATTTTTTAGTAAATATCAACGCCTTGCTGGCGTCCCGAAAATTGAACAGTCTGTTGCAGTCAAACAGGAAGCAGGCAGTGTATTCAAGTCCCTTGGAGTGATGTATCGTCATAATATTGACGGCGTTTGGGTCTACCGAAGCGCTTTCCGCGCCTCCCTCGCCCTTTTCCATCAGGCTCTTGAAATATTTAAGGAAGCTGTAAAGACTGCTCCACACGTTCTTGACGTATTTGCAGGCAAGGTCGTAGATATATGCATAGGCACGCGTGTCGGCAAGTCTTGCGTATCTCGGGCAGAGGGACAGGCTTTTTATAAGCTTGTCAGCCGAGAGCTTATTCGCGACTGCGCGCATTTTTTCTATCATAGCTACAAACTCGCGGCAACGCGCGGATATTTCGGGGTGAACGTTATCCTCGCCGTATTTTATTATGGCGTCAAATAAGGACTTTGACATCTCGGTGTGCTTACGTATGTGCACGACCTCCTCAAGCGAGAAAACGGGTTCTGCAAGCTCTGTCTGCGCGGTAATGAGGCGGTACAAAGGTATATCTATTCTCGGATTGTCAATGACGGACAAAAGGTCTGTCAAAAGCTTGGTGTCCTCGGACTCGAATATTTCCTTGCTTGACGAGAGGACGTATTTTATATTAAGAGCCTTAAGTGCATCGGTGAGCGGCAGAGCACCCTTGAGGCCTCTGACAATAACGGCGATATCACTGCCGCGAATAGAGCTACCGTCAGCTTTTTTCTGATTTCTTATAAGGTCAGCTATCTCGTTTGCCACAACGATGGCCTCGTCGGACATATCCGTACTGTCCTCATAAAGTCCGCTGTCGTCCTCGTCCTCGGAGCTTTTGGGTGATTTTGCAAACTGAATAAGATTGAGTACGACCTTTGGGCTTTTATATTCCTCGTTGTCGATATTCTTGGAGAACACGAGGTCGTCATCGTGGGTGTATCCTATAATGTCGGAGAACGCGGAGAACACGGACGAGCATACTATGTTGGTGAAATCTACCACGTTCTCGTCACACCTGAAGTTGTTTGACATAAGTATAGTGCTTCCACCGTTTTTAATCTCGTCACGTTCCTCATTGTAAACAGGGAACAGCTTTCTGTAATTTGCGAATATTGATGGCTCTGCCTCGCGGAAGCCGTAGATGCTCTGCTTTATATCTCCCACCATATATCTGTGGCTTTGACCGATAAGCTCGAATATCCTGTCCTGTATCTCGTTGACGTCCTGATACTCGTCTATGTATATCTCGTCAAAGCTTTCAAACATAGAGCGAGCGTATTCGCTGGGAGCTCCGTCCTCGTCAAGCAGGAGCTTGAGCATAAACTTGGGCATATCTGAAAACTCGCATATTCCGCGGCGCAGCTTTTCCTCCGAGTAATCCGTATCAAATTTTTGCAGGATATTATAGAGTAGCTCGCAGAATGCGGCGTTTTTCTCGAAGCAGGCGGATATCTGCTCTCCCGTCATATAGAAATATTTTGTGGCAAGATTTTTGATGGGGTCGTTTATCTTCTTTTTTCGCGCATTCTGGCATCTTTCACTCAGCTCGGTCTTTTCTACGGCCTTTATAGACGGTATCTTTGACACCTCAAAGCCTGCAAGTGCTCCGCAAAGCTCGGAATAATCCGCGTGCTTTACCTTCTGTAGCAGGGCGGTGCATAACGAAAGATTTTCCTCAAAGCAGACCAGATATTTACCTTTGACGAACTCGTCGTCTTGCATATTCAAAATGCATTGCTCAAGCTCGGATATTGAATTTTCAATAACCTTCTTGACGGTATCGTATATTATGCTGCCTTCCTCGGTTTCAAGAAAGTCCTTTTTGGCGTTTTCTCTCATTCTGTCCGCGTGCTTTTTGAGCTGACGTATGCTTTCGGGAGCCGTAATAAGCTTTTTATACATATCAAGCAGTACGGGAATGACCGTCGAGATGTTTCTTGAGTTTGAAATAACGCCTATCAGCTGGGTATAAAGGCTTTGATATCCTATTTCAGAAAGCTCTCCATTTCGGTAATTTTCGCACTCATCAAAAAATGAATCCAAGACAGCCTTCATACTTGATTCTTTGAGCGGGGCGAGCTCCGCGTCATCGGCGAGCCTCATTCCCGCGGGAAGACCAAGCTTTTCAAAATTTGCGCGAACTGGCTCGTTGAAAAACGAGTCTATCGTGCTTATGTGAGCACTTCCAAGCTTTAAAAGCTGCTTTTGCAGATGAGTGTTATCGGGGTGCTCGGCAATAGCCTCGGAGAGAGCCTTGGATATCTTGGCGCGTAGCTCTCCTGCCGCCGCTCTTGTAAATGTCACTATGATAAGACGGGAAAGATCCTGTCCGTCCTCTATTATAGAGTTGATTATTCGTTTTGTGAGTGTAAAGGTCTTTCCCGAGCCTGCCGCCGCGCTGACCAAAAGGGTGCGCCCCTTGAGCGACATAGCTGATTTTTGAGCGGGAGTAAAATCCATAAATATCTCCATTTTCTCGCGCGCAAGCGCGTGACGAATATTTGAATTAAGTCCGATTCCTATATCTCCTTGAACGCAACGGGGCAGGAGGCTGATACGGGGCAGTATTTGCAGGACTTTTTCGATGGGGTTCGTGATATCTTGCCCGAATAGAGCGAGCGAGCGGTTGACACGAGAGTGTTTTCAAGTATCTCGTTGATTTCCCTTATATCATCTCTGGTAACCGCGGCACCGCCCTTTATAGAGCCGTCGCGGTTCTCGCTGATACCCGCAAGCACATTTTTGTCCATACTTGCACTTGCCGCGCGTAATATTTCTTGTTCTCCGAGTATAAATCCACTTCTGCTGAGCGACATTGAGCCTCCCGATTCGTCTGCGAACATATAGAGCGCGGACGCGGGAATTATCTCGCGGTCACTGTTGAAAATCCCCTTGTTCTGTTCAAGCGTGGCGGTAAAGAGGTAAGCGGGTAATTGAAGATCCTCTCCTGTAGAGAGCTTGTCGTACGAATATTTATGAGTACCCGATTTGTAATCGACCACCCTTACGTATTTTCCGTCACTACCGTCGTAAAAGTCTATGCAGTCCACCTTGCCGCCAAGGCTGACGGTGGGAGTGTTCTCTCGCTCGTCTATTTTAAGCTCTATGGGCTTGAGCGAATCGGCGCCAAATGAGGATATGTTTTTCTCAAAGGCAAGAATACGGAAATCCGAGTTATCAAACTCGTCAAGTACCCCTCTTGACATGACGAAGGACATATCGCGCAGTCTTGAAAAGCTGTGCATTATAGAGGAGGGCAGAGGACAGTTGATGTCGGATATATATTCGCGGAAGAACTTGTCCACAAGAGCAGCGACCTGAGCGTCGTCCTGACTTTCAAGACTGCCGTCAGGGCGCTTTATCTCGCGGAGCAGCTTTTCAAGAACGTAGTGCACCATAGTTCCCGAATCTGCGTAATTGATATCGGATACGTTTTGCTCACGCAGCTTTAGTACGTATTTGCTCCAATACTGATAAGGACAAAGGGCATACGAGGAGAGCCTTGACTGAGACAGATACAGCTTGTCTCCAAAAAGCATACGCACGTACAACGGGTCTACGGTTGTTACGCTGTCGTTTTCATCGTGAACGGTTATGTCTCCCCCCTCGTCTGTCTTGACGTTCTTTATTCGGTAAAGGTCAAAATTCTTGACATTGATATACGGGAATATGAGCAGAGCTCTGTTCCACGCTGAAGACGGATTTGTCGCCTTGCCGCTTATATTTGATTTATGTGTAGACAGTATCAACCTCTCACAAGGCTTTGTCATGGAACGGTAGACAAAGAACAGCTCGTCGGATATGACGTTATCCTCGCACGAGGAAAGAGAGAGCCCGAGCTTACCAAGCTCTACCTTATCACTCTCGCACAAGATGCCGCTATCCGAGTAATTAGCTGGGAATTCGCCGTCGCATAGACCGAGCAGAAGCGCGACCTTGATATTTTCCACGCGCAAGGTAGCCGCCTCTCCGACGGTGACGTAATCATTGACCGCAGGTACAGAGCCTATGTCGGTATGCTTGAACATTATATCAATAGCGCAAGCCAACTCCTCTGCGGTAGTAGAGGTGTCTGACATCACCGCGCATATCTCGGTAAGAGATGATACAAGAAAATCATAGAGGCGTAGAGTCTCTCCCGCTTCCTTGATATTGCCCGAGATGAGAGCAAGCTCAGCTATTGAGGAAAGATTTTCGGACAGACGTATCTTTTCAAGGTATGCGTATATGGCACGGCAGTTTTCAACAGTATCTCCCTTAGCTACCGAGATGTCTCGCTTGAGTTCAAGCAGGGGAGGAATGATAGAGGAGCGCACCCTGTTTGCACTGTCGAGTATTTCGCGTCCGCGGTCGCTGATATCTACTGTGTATCCGTCGGGATTCATACTCCACGCGTCAGCCGCAAATTGCTTGCCGTTTATAGACCATGTATAGCAATAGTCCTCAAAAAGATCCGCGTCGTGCGCGTCAATTCCAAGAAGCCCAGTTTTAAGCAATGTCATAACGTCGGACAGGCTGAAATTGTGAGAGATGCAACGCAGAGCCGATGATACAAGGCGAGCCACGGCAGTTGAGGAAAGATCTGTCTTCTCCGAGTAGAAATAGGGAATTCCCATCTGCTCAAATACCGCCTCAATAATACCTTTTTTGGATTCACAGTCACGCATTATTAGCGCGATCTCTGAATATTTTACTCCATTGCGGTGTGCCTTGAGAATATTTAGGGCAGCAAGCCACGTCTCCTCGTACTCGTTTTCACACGAATACATCTCGATATGCCCTCTGTCAGCCTCGTGTATTTCCGGAGCGTTGCTCTTTGTGACAGAGAAGTCCCAGATGCATCTGCCAAGCGTGTCTATTTCGACCGCCTTACTGCCCGAGGGGGCAGTGAGTGTGACGTCACGGTGTTTTATATGCTCCTCTTTTGCAAAGCGGGTAAGTTTTCTTACGGTATCCTCAAGAGTTTCTGTGTGAGGCTCATGACGGCCGCGCTCGTACGTAAAGGATATGCATGTTTCATCTGCCTGCCTCATTATCTGCTCTATGACCTTGAATTCCTCGGCGGTAAAGCTGGTAAAGGAGTCTATAAACACCTTGGCATCGTCAAAGAAATTATGCTTTGACAGAAGTGATATAAGGCGCGGAAGCTTTGTCTCAGCGGCTATAGCAAACTCGCCTACACGAGTTGAAATATTTGAATTAAATGCCGTGTATGTTGCGGCAATATCACCAAGCTTTTCGGAAAGAGCCTTGTTTTCACAACGGTCTGCGGCATCCTCACACATCTCGGGTGTGATAGAGTTAGCTTTAAGCTCGTCGATAGCGGAGAGCATCATAGAGGTAAGCTGTGAGTCTGCCTTGACGCTCTTGTATTGAGATAAAAATCCGGATAGCTCACGCAGGCTTTGCCACATAACCAGGTGTCTGACTCCACTGCTTGCGGGTGAGTCGGTAAGACCTCCAAACTTTCCAAATACAAGCTGACAGAGACGTGAAAAGCTTATGACCTCAAAGCAGAGTGCAGAGGAGGCAGGCAGGTGTGCGAGCATACATTCGCTGGTGTAGACCTGCTGCTCGGGCACTAAAAGATAAGTCCGCTGACCTTTTTCAACAGAGCTTTTTATCTCGTCTATTATGTATGATGTTTTTCCACTGCCGGGACGGCCGAAAAGAAAAGTCGTCACTAAAGTTCACCTCATAATATCAGTTTGTTTTGCGGTTTTCTTCAAAAAGCTTAAGATTTCGCAGAATAGTTTCTTTTTTTCTCCAGGAGTAAGCGCGCCTATAAAAGTCCTCGTCACTCATATTTTCTATCTTCTCGCTTGTAAGTGTCGGCGTGAGATCTTCATTGAAAAACGGAATAGGAGAGTATATACTGTCGCACTCTATTGCGCGCAAGGTGTGAGGACACACCTCCTGACAGATGTCGCACCCCCAAGCACTGCCATATTCAAGTATAGCCGAGCGCTCGCTATCCGATAGCTCGCCCTTTTTTTGAGTGAGTGCGGAGAGACAGTTGCCTATTCGATCCATAGGGCAGGCACGGCGGCAAGCGCCGCAGGACTCGCAATGCTTTATGGAAAAGTCTTTTTCTGTTTTGATGGGATAATCCGTTATTATTTCTGCCAAAAATACGTACGAGGAGTATTTTTCGGTTATAAGCATCATATTGTCGCCTACAATTCCCAACCCTGCCATAGCCGCGGCATCTCTCTCGTCTATAGGAGAGTTATCCGCAAATCCTGCGAATTTAAACCCCTCAAATTCTTGGGACAGACGGGGGATAACGTCAGAGAAAAGCTCCTGGCAGAATAAATGGTAGTCTCTCGGCACCGCGTAAGCGGATATGTTTCTTTCTGATTGCCTTGTGTAATAAGGGATAGCAAATATGACAGCCGTAAGCTCGTTTGAGCTCGAAAAGCCGCACCGTTCAAGCTTATCGGGACGGACTATACGGCATTTTGAAAGCGGTATCGCCTCCGCAAGAAGTATCCCATGTCCGCAAAGCAGATTCTTTAAATATTTCAGCATATCCGTCCTCCTTTCTATAAATTTATGCTATAATATAATTATAACAGATTGTTGAGTGCAAAACAAGGATTTTTCGCAATAATTCAACGTATTTTTATTAATTCGTCATTAAGTTGTCACAAAATTTGAATATAATGAAAAAGTAAATTGGCGGTATTATAGGAAATTGACTGAAAAAATATATATTTGTTTCGGAGGACCGTATGAAAAAATTAATAGGCTTTACTGCCTTTTTAATATCAACGTGTATTGCTTGTTCGGGCTGCGGATTGGGAATGGCGTCCAATCTTCACGCGTTAGGCTTTTTTAGTGGATCCGGTATGTCGGATCAATCAGGTCAGAGTTCAAATTCATCTGACGATAACATCTTCAAAAATGAAACGGTGGACGAGAGCGTTGAGATAGAAAAGCCCGATTCTCAAAAGGGTGAGGGAGACAAAGTAACAAGCGCGGGACAAGCGTATAATAGCGTTACCGAGGTCTATCACGCTGTTGCCGACAGCGTTGTTGAGATAACCACGGAAATAGTCGTGACAAGTATGTGGGGACAGTACGTGGATTCGGGCGCGGGCAGTGGAGTGATTATTGAGAAAAGCGGATTTATCGTGACAAATTATCACGTTATAGAGGGAGCAAGCAGTGTGACCGTTCGCTTGACTGACGGTACCGAATATGTTGCAAGCCTGGTTGGAGCCGATGAGTCGGGAGATCTTGCTGTTCTGAAAATCAATCCCGAGGACAAGGAGCTTGTGGCAGCGTCCTTGGGCTGCAGTGCGGACCTTGAGGTTGGAGAGGACGTTGTAGCGCTTGGGAATCCTTTGGGATCTCTCGGTGGCACGCTCACAACGGGCATAATAAGTGCCAAGGAAAGAAATATAACCGTAAACGGTGAACAGATGGTATTACTGCAGACCAATGCCGCGATCAACCCCGGAAATTCGGGCGGTGGACTGTTCAATATGGCGGGACAGCTTATAGGAATAGTCAACGCAAAGGTGTCCAAGGAGGGAATAGAAGGACTTGGATTTGCTATCCCGATAGACGTGGCATACGGTATAGTCTGCGACCTTATAGACTACGGATACGTCAGAGGAGTTGTGGATAGCGGCTTGACAGTAGTTGACGTGACGTCCTATGCTATGGCTTATAAAAACGGATTTTCATATATCGGCGTTATAATACTTGAATCAAAGTACGCCGACGAGCTCAGATGGGGAGACAAGATAGTTTCTGTAGATGGCACTGAAATACAGACGTCCTCTGAGCTGGAGCTTCTTTTGAAGGGATACAGCGTGGGAGATGAAATAGACGTAACAGTATTGAGAAACGGACAGACACTCAAGGTAAGCCTTGTATTAAAAGAAAAAGTCCCGTCCTCTGTTAACTTTGACAAATAATAATAGCCTGCCAAACAGGTGGGGAATGGAGAGAATATGTATCATATACTTGTTGTTGACGATGAAGCGAGGATCCGCTCCATTATAAAAAAATATGCCGAGTTTGAGGGACATACCGTGACAGAGGCAGGAGACGGAATGGAAGCGGTAAGGCTTTGCCGCAAGGAAAGCTTTGACATTATAATTATGGACATTATGATGCCCGAGCTGGACGGCTTTTCTGCTTGCCGTGAGATAAGAAAAATATCCGACACTCCCATAATAATGCTCTCCGCGCGCGGTGAGGAGTACGATAAGATAAACGGCTTTGAGATAGGCATAGACGATTACGTTGTCAAGCCCTTTTCCTCAAAGGAGCTTATGCTCAGAATAGAAGCCATTATGAAACGCAGCAACAGACGCGGAGTGTCGTGTGAGGAGCCTAAAAAGCAGAACGTGATAGTCGAGCTTGACGGGGGCGGACTTAAGGCAGATCTCACCGCGAGAATAGTTTATATAAACGGTGAGCGCGTGGATATGTCGCCTAAGGAATACGACCTGTTTTTCTATATGCTTGACAACAGAAATATAGCTCTTTCGAGAGAAAAGCTTATCAGCGAGGTCTGGGGATATGATTTCTACGGAGATGCCCGTACCCTTGACACGCACATAAAGCTTTTAAGAAAGAGCCTTGGAGATTATAGCAGATATATTGTTACCCTCAGAGGCGTGGGATATCGCTTTGAGGGAGAGAGCTGACAAAGCCAACTGTCCTTGACATTTAAAGAAAAAGAGGGGTTGCTATGAACGAGCAGGAAATGTATAAAAATCAAAAACGCAAGATTCGGTCCACGGGAATATCGTGGCGCCTTTTTGGTACGCTTGCCTTGTTCGTCCTTCTCGTGCTCATAGTTATATGGATATTTCAGATAGTCCTTCTCAACGACTTTTACGAGGAATCAATGCTTGAGGAATTCAGTTCAACAGACGACGAGATATTTTCAAATCTCGGGAATGAGGGCGCTATGGCAGACGCTGCGTACAAGCGCTCTGTGGAGACCGATACCTGTATAATACTGTTCAAGGTCGTGGAGGGAAGCGCAGAAAAGCTGGCTAATGCAGACGCTAATATGGGATGTATATTGCATCATCTGCAGAGTGACGGACTTGCGCGGCTATATTCAGAGGCGTGCGCAAACGGAGGAGTATTCACCCAAAAGATAGAAAGCCCGAATGAAAACAGTACGGCGATGGATTCCATATACGTATCTGTAAGAACAGATAGCGAGGGTCAGGAATATATACTTATGATGGACTCCGAGCTTGTCCCCCTGCGTCCCACAGTCAAGACTCTTGAGAGGCAGTTTGGTTGGATAATGTGCATACTGATAATGGGAGCTCTTATAATAGCCTTGGCTATATCTAGGTTGATATGCGTTCCCATTGAGAAGATGAGCCGATCGGCGAGAAGTCTTGCAAAGGGAGATTACAGCACGCAGTTCTCCGCGGTAGGATACCGTGAGATAGAGGAGCTCGCCGAGGCGCTAAACTACGCGACGTCAGAACTTGCAAAAAATGACGACCTGCAGAGAGAGCTTATAGCAAACATTTCTCACGATCTGCGTACACCGCTTACAATGATAAAGGGATACAGCGAGGTAATTAGAGATATTCCGGGTGAAAATAATCCCGAGAACGTGCAGGTAATTATAGACGAGACGGAGAGGCTTACCGAGCTTGTAAACGATATGCTCGACCTTTCAAAGATAAGATCGGGTACGCGTAAGCCCGAGATGGAGACGTTAAATCTCACCGAGACGGTCAGGACAGTGCTTGTCCGTTATGAAAAGCTCACCGAGAGGGACGGATACGACATTTCCTTTGAGGCAGGCGAGGAAGTATATGTGACAGCTGACAGAACAATGCTTTTGCAGGTCATATACAATCTTATAAATAACGCTCTTAACTATACGGGTGAGGACAAAAAGGTAAGTATAGTCCAATCTGTGTGGGACAATAAGGTGCGTATATCTGTTATAGATACCGGCGAGGGAATAGCGCCCGAGGATATACCGTATATATGGGACAGATATTATAAGGTGGATAAGGTGCATAAGCGTGCCAAGATAGGCACGGGACTTGGACTTTCCATAGTCAAGGGCATACTTGAGGCTCATTCTGCACCTTACGGAGTGGAGAGCGAGATAGGAAAGGGCTCTAATTTCTGGTTTGAAATGGAGACCTTCAGGTCAGCTGATGATAATACTTTAGAGTTGTAAAAAATAATGTTTTTTGAACTTACGTATTGCATTTTGAAATAAAATGTATTAAAATACTATATAGAGATATCTAACCGAGTCATATCGGGCAGATATGATAAATTTACGTTTGGAGAATTACCTTGACAGACCGCAGAGAGATAATAGAGAATATCATAAGGTGTCCGATATGCTCGGAGGCTCTTTTCGTCACGGATGACGGCAAGAGTGCGCTATGCCGAGGAGCGAGACGACATTGCTTTGATTTTTCAAAGGACGGATATTTGAGCCTTTCCTCGCAGGGCGGCGGAGGGGACTCCAAAGAAGCGGTCACGGCGCGCCGCAGATTCCTTGAAAAGAACTATTATCTTGATAAGGCGAACGCTATATGTCAGACGGTGAAAAAATATCTGCCGCAAAGCTCGGTCATAATAGATGCAGGGTGCGGAGAGGGATACTATACCTCAAGGCTTGCGGAATGTGCAGACCGTGTGATAGGATTTGACCTTTCAAAGTTTGCCTGTGCCGCGGCGGCTAAATATGCGAAAAAAGAGGGAATTGGCAATCTTTTATATGCTACGGCAAGTGTTTTCGAGCTTCCCGTGACGGATAACAGGTCTGACGCGATAGTAAATATTTTCGCCCCGTGTGCCGAAGATGAATATATGCGAGCTCTCAAGGATGGAGGATATCTTTTCGTCGTAGGAGCGGGCAGGCAGCATCTTATGGGGCTCAAGGAGCTTCTCTACGATAACGTGTACGAAAACGGAGAGAGGCGTGACCTTCCCACGCGTATGGAGCACGTGGAGAAAGTCATCTGCACCAATGAGATAACGGTGCGCGGACAGGAGGACGTTGAGGCTCTGTTTTCTATGACGCCGTATTATTGGCGAACAAGTGTCGGTGACAAAGCAAAGCTTGAGGGAGTAGAAGCTCTCACTACAACTGTGGAATTTGAAATAAACGTATATAAAAAATAAAGATTGGACTGAGGATATGAAATTTTCACTTTGCATACCTATGTATAACGAGGAGCCCATCATCAGAGAGACGGCGCGGATACTTTCTGATTATATGTCGGCGAATTTTGACGACTATGAGATAATTTTTTCAAACGACGGCTCAAAGGACGGCTGCGATAAAGCGGTAGAGGAGCTTGGACTCCCTTGTGTCCGAGTGGTCGGATATGAGCAGAATATGGGAAAGGGATACGCGGTGAGGACGGCTATTCTTGCCGCCGAGGGCGATATTATAATGTTCACCGACGCAGACCTTGCGTATGGCACGGACGTTATCAAAAGAGTTTACGAGACGTTTGAGCAGAATCCCGATGCGGATATAGTCATAGGCTCGCGCAATCTACATAAGGACGGATACGAGGGATATACCGCGATACGCAAGATAGCCTCGAAGGTATATATCAAGGTGTTGTCGATACTCGGCGGCTTTAAGCTCTCGGATTCACAGTGCGGTTGTAAGGCGTTCAGACGTGACGCCGCTAAAAAGATATTCCCTCGGTGCGAGGTAAACCGCTTCGCGTTTGACTTTGAGTGTATCCTCTGGGCAGTGAAATTCGGTATGAAGATAGTCGAGATGCCCGTCAAGATAATCAACCACAGAGAGAGCAAGGTAAGCGTGCTTCGTGATTCCTTCAAAATGGTGAGAGATATTTTGAAGATGAGAAGAAGGATCAAAAAGGCTAAAATATAATCGCATAAATAAAAGTCCCACGGCAAGTGGGACTTTTATTTATTTTTTCTTAGGTGGCTTATACTTTTTAAGAGGCTTTGCCTTCTTTTGACTCTTTTCCTTTTTCAGTATGAGCGTGCCTGTTTTTTTATCCACCTTACCAAGCTTTTTGTTTTTCTTCTTTTTCTTCTTGGCGCTCTTTTTGATTATCTGATTTATCTGCGCTAGCTTGACGGCTATCTTTTCTGCCGTTTCGAGAGCGTTGTATATTCTTGTCTCAATATCGGGCTTTCTCTTAGCGGGAGAGCACTCTGTTTCTACTTCATCGCAAGAAAATTCCCGATTGCCTTTTTTCTCACATTTCATAATTTCACCGTTATTTAGAGGACGCAAGATCGTCCTTGATGAGCTTCTCAATAGCCTTGACGGTTACCCTTATAGCCGCCTCGGTGTTGTGGGTCTCGTCAGAGTGAGTATCAAGCCCCGCGTTGAAGCGCTCCTGGTTCCATACGCAAGAGAAGACCGCACCGCAGCGTATTCCAAGGAATGACGCTACCGTGAACAACGTGCCCGATTCCATTTCGCTTGCAAGTACACCAAGACGCTTCCATGCCTCCCATTTTCCAAGGAGCATAGACGACGTAGGCATGCGCGTGGGATCGTGCTGACCGTAAAATGAATCCTTTGCCTGAACTACACCCGTGTGATTGGAAAAACCAA
Source organism: uncultured Clostridia bacterium (assembly GCA_904501865.1). GTDB lineage: Bacteria > Bacillota > Clostridia > Oscillospirales > CAG-272 > SVTX01. The sequence goes on along the minus strand of CAJGCF010000001.1, from coordinate 66,958 downwards.
GCTCTCGCACCGCATCTTTGAGAGCGCAAAGCACGTCGGTATCAGATACGGCGGGGAATTCTATGGGCGCATATTCTCGGGACGTTCCGTCCTGACGCACGGCACCACTCGCAATGATAACGTCTCCCGACTTTACCTTGAGAGATATACCGCCACAGGTTCCCACACGTATAAACGTGTGAGCGCCGAGCGCGGCAAGCTCCTCCATAGCGATAGCGGCAGAAGGACCGCCTATTCCCGTGGAACACACGGTAACAGTCTCGCCGAGAAGAGTACCGTTCCATATATTGTACTCACGGTTTGAAGACACGTGATATGGATTATCAAGAAAGGCGGCTATTTTTTCGCATCTTCCGGGGTCGCCTGGAACTACGCAATATTTACCCACCTGTCCCTGACAGGCGTTGATGTGATATTGTTTTTCATGAGAGGATAGCATCTGTACCTCCTAAAATTCTGTTGATTTCAAGATATTATAGTTTACTATCCTCATTATAACATACACGGAAAAAATTTTCAACACTTTTTTTGTATAATGCGCTGAGCTTTACAGATACTAAAATAAAAATCCAAACAGAAAGGCTGATTTTTATGGCGAAGGAGATAATAAAGCTCGACGCTTCCTTTGTTTCCTACGGTAACGCGGTGGGCAAAAAGGAATACGAGGGACCTCTTGGAGCTCTTTTTGATATACACGATACAGACGACAGATTTGGCAAGGATACCTGGGAGAGTGCCGAGAGTGAGATGCAAAGAGTGGCATTCAATATGGCTCTTAATAAAAAGGGACTTTGCTTTGAAGATATAGGCGCGCTTTTTGCGGGCGACCTGCTCAATCAGTGTGTGGGCTCGGCTTACGGTCTTTGCGGATGCAACATTCCGTATTTTGGGCTTTACGGAGCCTGCTCAACGTGTGGAGAGGGAATAATGCTTGCGTCGATACTGACAACGCACAAGGTGTTTGAGCGTTGTGCCGCCGTAACGTCGTCGCATAACTGCTCCGCGGAGCGACAGTACCGAACACCCATAGAGTACGGATCGCAAAGAGCGCCGACGTCTCAATGGACGGTAACGGGCTCGGGAGCATTTATTATCGGTGACTCTGACGCAGGAAAAGTGAAAATAAGCGCGGCTATGCCGGGTAAGGTTATAGACAAGGGCGTAAATGATGCCAACAATATGGGCGCGGCTATGACGCCGGCGGTATGTGACACGCTGGTCAGATATTTCAAGGAGAGCAACACCCGTCCCGAGAATTATGACCTTATAATCACGGGAGACCTTGGATACGAGGGACACGGAATATTAAAGGAATTTATGAGTATAGAAGGATATGACCTTGGCGATAACTACACGGATTGTGGAATACTCATATTTGACAAGGAAAGACAGGACACTCACTCAGGCGGCTCGGGCTGTGGGTGCTCGGCAAGCGTTATATCGGCGTACGTCCTGCCCGAGATGGAGAAGGGTCGCATCAAGAGGACTATATTTGTGGCATCAGGAGCTATGATGAGCCCTGATATGATAAAACAGGGCGAAAGCATTCCCGCCATAGGACACCTGCTTGTATTCGAAAGCACGTAAGCCACAAAATTCATTAACAATATCTATGCTAAAATGGAGATTATAATGGAAACATTCAGTAAATTTATATGGGCATTCGTAATAGGCGGAGCCTTGTGTGTTATTGCCCAGATATTGATAGACAAGACCAAGCTCACACCCGCGAGAATACTCGTATGCTACGTGACGGCAGGTGTGGTTCTCGGAGCACTCGGATTGTATAAGCCCATAGTCGACCTCGCGGGAGCGGGAGCGACAGTTCCCCTGACGGGTTTCGGCTACCTCATATCCGAGGGAGTAAGGGAGGCTGTGGACAAGCAAGGGCTTCTCGGAGCTCTGACGGGAGGTCTGACTGCCGCCGCAGGCGGCATTGCGGCAGCATTGATATTCGGCTATCTCGCTGCCGTTCTTTTCAGGGGAAAGAGAAGGGGATAATTATTATCCGTCAAGAGCGCTTTTGAGCTTTTCAAGAGCGCTCTTTTCAATTCTGGAGACGTATGATCGTGAAATGCCGAGCTTTTCGGCTATTTCTCTTTGCGTAAGCTCACGTGTTCCGTACAGACCGTATCTCATAACTATTATCTGCCGTTCTCTGAGCGAAAGCACGGACTGAATGCACCGCAGAGCTTTGTCACTCATTATCTTTCGCTCTACCTCGCCCGATATATCCTCGTCGCTGCTTATAACGTCTATGTAGGCTAAAGGATTGCCGTCGCGGTCAACGTCGATAGTCTCGTTTATTGATATTTCGGAGGAGTGCTTTTTCTCGGATCTGAAGCTCATAAGTATCTCGTTTTGAATGCATTTTGAGGCATAGGTGGCAAATCTCGTGCCGTTCTCTATGTTGTAGGTATCAACTGCCTTGACGAGACCTATCGTACCGATAGATACGAGGTCCTCCTGATTTTTACTCGACGCGTAGTATTTGCGCACTATGTGAGATACCAGACGAAGATTGTGGAGTATTAAAAGCTGACGTGCGTTTTCGTCTCCCTTCTTCATCAGAAGAAAATTGTTTTTCTCTTCCTCGGCAGAGAGAGTTGGAGGGAAATTTTGCTGTGTCGTTATTCCGAGCACAGGAGATAAAAGCTTTGCCAGAGTAGCGAGTATTAATGAAAAAATCAACATATATCACCTCATTACAGAATTTTTAGCTGTAAGGAGAATATATGAAGGCTCGGCATGTACTTATTTTTGCGGACAAAAAGAAAAATTTTTCTATTTGTATTGACATGCTCCGAGAATGGTGGTATAATTATCCCGTTGGGATACCAACGTACAACCGCATAAAAAATCAGGGGTGCTTTGCCGACTGCTCGGCAGGCTGAGATGGAGAGATCCAAACCCTTGTACCTGATACGGATAATACCGGCGTAGGAAGATTTTGTTGATATATTTGTTGTGATATTACGCGCAAGCCCCATTTTGTGCAGAGTGATATCCTCAGAGATTCATCCGACCGTGATTTTTCGTGCGGATGAATTTTTTATTTAAGGAGGAAATCACAATGAAGAAAAGAATTCTTTGTGTCACAGAGGGTGCTCTTATAATTGCTCTGGCTTATGTTTTAGAGCTGCTCTGTGTGTGGCTGAATACCATTATGGGTATCGGTGCGCTTTTGCCTTTCGGAGGCACTATAACCGTGAGTATGCTACCCATAGCGTACTATTCTTACAGAAGGGGAGCAGCATGGGGACTTGGCGCGGGATTCGTATATGCCCTGATTCAGATGCTTCTCGGATTTTACATTCCACCCGCTAATACTTGGTGGGCACTTGCTATGTGCGTATTGCTTGACTATATGATAGCCTTTATGGTGGTAGGCTTGGCAGATATATTTGCCAAACCCTTCGGCAAGCATAGGCTCGCGGGATATTGCGTTGGAGCGGTGGCAGTGTGCCTGATAAGATTTGTCAGTAGCTTTTTGTCGGGTGTGATTTTATGGGGAAGCTACGCGCCTGAGGGAATGAACGTATGGGAATACTCACTTGTATACAACGCGTCGTATATGTTGCCTAACGCGTTGCTTACGGGAGTGTTTGCCGTGATAATATGCGCGGCTATGGACCCAAAAACCCTTAAGCCAATGAAAAAATAAAGAATAATTAACTTTACTTAACACAAATCTAATAAAATTTAAGTAAACTTAATTAAATCCAAGTAAAAAGCACCTGTTGCATATGGCGCGTATTCTTAAGGACAGTTTTAAGGATGCGCTACCTATCGACGGGAAATGACAGAGGATGCATTTGTATTCTCTGTCATTTTTCTTGGTGCCTTCAGACGTGGAAATAACCCCCAGTTCTACTGGGGGAAGAAAAAAAGCTTTAGCAATGAAAAAGCGGCGAGCTATATGCAAGCTGAAAACTCCATGGTATAATAAAAGCGGTTTGACACCGCAAAACTATGGAGGTAAAAATGAAAGGAAATAATGAAACTAAAAGTACGGCACACTCAAAATATAGATGTCAATTATAGTTATATAAAATGAATAATTGTTATATTGACACACAGGGAGGTTGTAATATAATTTATGTAAGAGGCGTTATGTATGGTGGAATATTCTACCATGGTATCTCTCCGATGTCTCTCCTTAATTGTCCATATATTTCTTTTCGTCTGTATTTCGGTGCAAATACTATATATATTCCATGAATGAATTATGCGTCCCTCGTATATTGCGAGGGACGCATAAGGGTCTTATTTGTTGAACATTATCTTTTCGCTATTGAACATTCTTGTGAGTATAAACACACCTATTCCTGTGACTGCCACATTAGCGGCAACGGTAATCAGAATGTTGACTACGTTGAGGTCAAATGAGAAAATGCTTATCATGCACTGAACACTGTTGTAAAGTGGTATCGCGTAAAAAACAGGACTTGTTGCCGAAGCGCCGAACATTCCCGAAAGACCTATAAGCATAGATGCTATCATAAGTGGCGTGACGTAAGACGATGCCTCTTTAACGGTCTTTGCAAATGCGGAAATAATGGATATCACGGATATGAGCACCAGGACAGTAGAGAGAATTACTATGCCAAGCATAGTGTAATCAAGCAGAGTATATACGCTTCCGTCAAGCGTGACCGTGCCACCCATAAGTTTTGGCAGGGAGAGAACAACTCCGAGTGTGCTCGACGTTCCGCTTATCAAAGCCATAACGGAGAGAGCCAATATCTTGCCTATCGCGATATGGCTTCGCTTTGTGGGGGTTATGAGCAGGGAAGCAATGGTACCTCTTTCCTTTTCACCCGCGATAGACTCAGGGGCTACCGCCATACATCCCGAGAACAGAAGCATTATAAGGAGCATAGGCATGATCATTGAGAATATCATGCTAGTCATATCCTCCTCGGTAGCGAGGTCGAACACGGTGTCGATGTCGTTGTTTATGTCAAACCTATTGATCATCTGTGATTCGTGATAATCAAGCAGACTGACCGCACTCTGATATGCCATGGAAGAGTTCACCGCGGAAGAGTTGTAGTACATCTCAATGTTGGGAGCTGCTGTGCCGCTTGAGATATCGTAATCGTTTACCTTTTTGTCGAAATTTTCGGGGAATACTATTAGCAGATCAAGCTCCTCGTTTTTGATAGATTCCTTATACTTGGAAATCTTGCCACTCTCCGCGTCACTCAGCGAGAAAAGCCCTGATTGAGTAAAAAGCGCGTTGAGGCTTTCGGGCATATTTTCCACACAGACCGACGGAATGTAATCATCATCGGGCATAAAGGCATCACCCATAGCACCGCCCATAAATGAGTATATAACGTAGATAAGGATGCCGGGCATAAGTATAGCAACCATAGTACGCCTGTCCTTGAAGAATCGGGAGAGCTCTTTTTTGAAAATAGTGAATATAGTATTGATCCTCATCAGATCTCACCTCCCACGTGCTCCGTGTATATGTCAAAGAATCTGTCCTCAAGATCCTTTCCTCCGCAAATCTCGGAGATAGCGCCGCAGACCACCATTTTCCCGTCTATGATTATACCGACTCTGTCACAAAGCTTTTCAATGAGACTGAATATATGAGTTGAGACGATTATAATTTTTCCTTGTTCCTTGAGGGAGATAAGAAAATCGGTAACCGTCTTTGCCGTGATCACGTCAAGTCCGTTGGTAGGCTCGTCGAATATGATGATATCGGGATCGTGAACCATTGATATGGCAAGAGAAACCTTTTGCTTCATACCCGTTGAAAGATCTGAGACCTTAACCTCGGCAAATTTATCTATACCAAAGCGTGAGAAAAGGTCAGCCTTCCGCTTTGCCGCCTTTTCGGACTCGATGCCGTGTAATGACGAAAAAAAGTCAAAAAGATAGTTTGGAGTAAAGAATTCCTCAAGCTTTAACTCACTTGTCAGGAAGCCTATTCTTGACCTGACCGCCGCAGGCTGATTGACAATGCTGTAGCCGTCTACAAGGGCGTCACCCGAATCTGGCTTTATAAGTGTTGCAAGCATACGGAGCGTAGTAGTCTTTCCCGCACCGTTAGGACCTAACAAACCGAAAATTTCGCCTCCGTATGCCTCAAACGATAAATCGTTTACCGCACGACGCACCTTTTCGTTGGTTTTCTCTATCTTTTGTTGCTTTGACGATAGCTTAAAGGTTTTTGAAAGATTTTCAACCTTTATAAGTTCCTTCATTTTTAGTTTTCCTTTCTGTAATGCTTTTTCAACAGAATTATACGTTTTTCTACTGAAAAAGTCAGTACGTTTTATATATGCGTCATTATTACGTGCACATTCGGTTGCCCAATCTCATCCCCGAAATCGTCTTTTTATCTCACCTGCACAAATCCAAGCTTTTTCTGTACTTTAGAGAGTGTGCGGCGAGCGACGAAGGAAGCTTCCTCCGCACCTTTCTTCATCTGTGCTTCTAGCTGAGCCTTGTCGGACATAAATGTATCGAACTTTTGCTGAACGGGAGCGAGCGCATCCGCGCAGACCTCGCCAACTGCCATTTTGAAGTCTCCGTAGCCTCGGCCGTCAAACTCACGCTCAATCTCATCAAGCGTTTTACCTGTAAATACAGAGTAAATGGTCATAAGATTATTTATGCCGTCCTTGCCCTCGGCATATCGCACGCAGGTGTCGGAATCGGTAACGGCGCGTTTGAATTTGCGGATTATCGTGTCACGGTCGTCAAGAATATAGACGACGGCGTTAGTGTTCTCGTCGGACTTGCTCATTTTCTTTGTGGGGTCGGCGAGAGACATTATCTTAGCGCCATTTTTTGCCATAATTGGTTCGGGAATGGTGAAGGTATCGGGATATATGGCATTGAATCGAGTTGCGACATCGCGGCAGAGTTCAACGTGCTGTTTTTGGTCTATACCCACGGGAACTACGTCTGTCTGATAGAGTAGAATATCTGCCGCCATAAGCACGGGGTAGGTGAATAGTCCCGCGTTGATGTTGTCAGCGTGCTTCTGCGACTTATCCTTGAATTGCGTCATTCTTGAAAGCTCACCAAAGCCTGTGAAGCAGTTGAGCAGCCATGCAAGCTCAGCGTGCTCCTTAACATGTGACTGAACGTAAAGAGTGTTTTTTTCGGGGTCAAGACCGCAAGCCATGTAGAGAGCTAAGGTCTCGTATGTGCGGCGGCGAAGGTCTGCGGGCACCTGACGAACCGTGATAGCGTGCTCGTCAACAACGCAGTAAAAGCATTTGTATTTTTCGGAATACGCGGAAAAATTCTTTATCGCGCCGAGATAATTTCCGATAGTAAGATTACCACTCGGTTGAACACCCGAGAAGGAAACAGGAGTGTTTTGAAACATAATATATTCCTCACTTTGTATATTTTTTGAAATAAAAAGTCCCCGACAGAGCTTTTCTCTGTCGGGGACGAATTGACACAATCAACGTGAATCCGCGGTACCACCCACGATTCGAGGCAAGAGCCTCCTCATAAAAGCATTAACGCTGCCAACGTCTCCCATACTTACGCCTGAGCGTTTTCTGTTTGCCCTCAAAGGTCCATTCGGCATTTTTTGTTGACCGCACTCACACCAACGGCGGCTCTCTGAGCAATAGGTAAAATGCTTACTAATCCTTTTCATCGGTTTGTTACATTATAAATCAAATATTTTGATTTGTCAATAGATTTCAGATAAATTCTCTCGCGATATTGCCAAGGAGCTTTATGCCTTCAAGTATCTGCTTGTCAGAAGGAGTGCTGTAATTAAGCCTGAAGGACTGTGACGGAGCCTCCGTGTCGCAGTTGAAGGTAGCCCCGGGGACTATTCGCACACCTTTGTCGGTGGCGGATTTTATAAACGCATTGGCATTGACTCCATGGGGCAGGGTGCACCAGATAAAGAGACCGCCCTCGGGGCGAGTGAATTTTATCTCGCTTGGCATATATTTGTCAAGCGCGTCAAGCATAAGCGTGCACTTGTGTCTGTATATCGCACGTATGTCGTCGATGTGTCCGTCAAGGTCGCATTCTGTCATATATTTGTAGCAGAGCATCTGGAAAAATAGATTTGTATGAACGTCGCTTGTCTGCTTGGATACCACCATTTTAGAGGCAACCTCATCGGGTGCTATGACAAAGCCCACTCTCATTCCTGCCGAAAGTATCTTTGAAAACGTAGAGCAATATATAACTATGCCGTCCTCGTCCATACTCTTTATAGAAGGAATGTCCTCTCCGGCAAAGCGGAGCTCGCCGTAGGGGTTATCCTCAAGAATCATAAGTCCGTATTTTTTTGCCAACTCGTATATCTTGACCCGTTTTTCGTAGGACGTGCATATTCCTGCGGGATTTTGAAAATTGGGTATAACGTAGATGAGCTTGGCGTTGGGCGTTGATTTTATGGTTTTTTCAAGCTCGTCTATATTTATACCGTCGTCCTCAAGTGTAACTCCAACGGGTGTCGCGCCGTTGGAACGGAAAGCGTTTAGCGCGCCTATAAAGGTCGGGTTTTCGCATATCACCGCGTCTCCCTCGTTGCAGAATACCTTGCAGGCAAGCTCGATGCCTTGCTGACCGCCCGATACTATGATAGTCGTATCGTCAAAGGCATCACCGTCCGAGACGGATCTTCCTATGTTGAATTTTTTCTTCTGCCTTTCTGCTATGAGCTCACGCAGGGGAGTATAGCCGTCAGTAGCCCCGTATTGAAGTGCAAGGCTTGGAGAATCCCTGTATATCTCGGCGGATATTCGTGCCATATCTTCAACGGGGAAGGATTCGGGCGTGGGATTTCCTGCCGCAAAGGATATAGTGTCGGGAGTTGTGGGTGCTTTGAGTATCTCACGTATCGCCGAGGGCTTAAGGTTGGCTATTTTATTTGAAAATTTATACGTCATAACCGTAATCTCCAATCAATCAGATCATAGTTAGATTATACCACCAAAGCTTAGCCATTTCAATACCCGTGCGCAATTTTTTATCAGTTTATTGACATTTTTGCCCCTTTGTGATACAATGTGGTAAATAAAAACTTTAAGAGGTACTTATGTCTAAAGTAAAATGGAAGGGCGGAGCTCTGATAGCCCCTCTGCCTCCCGTGATGGTAAGCTGTGGAGATATGGAGAGGTCAAATATCATAACGGTGGCGTGGACGGGAATTGTCAACACCATACCTCCAAAAACCTATATATCGATAAGGCCGTCGCGACATTCCTACAACATAATAAAGGAGAGCGGGGAGTTTGTTCTCAATCTTACTCCGTCAAGCCTTATAAGGCATGCGGATTACTGCGGAATATACACGGGAGCAAAGGTTGATAAATTTGCAAAATGCGGACTTACCAAGGAGGCGGCACAGGTCGTATCTTGTCCCATAATATCGGAATGTCCGCTTTCCCTTGAATGTAAGGTCACAGGGATAATACCGCTTGGAACTCACGATATGTTTATGGCGGATATCGTTGCGGTAAACGTTGACGAGGCTCTTATAAACAAGGACGGCAAGCTCGACCTTGCCCGCGCGGGACTTGCCGCGTTTGCTCATGGAGAGTATTTTGAGCTTGGAAAGAAGATAGGAAGATTCGGATTTTCTACTGACAAAAAGAAAAAGACGTTGAAGACTCACGCGACTCCTTCCACCAAAAAGGGAACACAGAAAAAAAGCACAAAGCAAAAATGATAAAAAACGGAGAGGCACACACCTCTCCGTTTTTTTATTACATTTAATTATTCGGCTTTTGTTTCTGCCTCGAAGAATGAGGGGTCAGCCTTGATAAAGAATTCGTAGGAATATCCCTCAACGGTTTCTGCTATCTCAAAGCCATCGGCAGGGGCAAACTCGATCTTGTACCAACCAAGCTCTGCGTCCTCAGCAACTACCTTGACTTCAGCCCCAACAGCTATCTGACCTACAACGTTGAGTGCGCTTTCAGCGTCATTCTTTGTTCCGTCGGGAACCTGAGGAGTAACACGTACATTTATAGCTACCTTTGCTACGAGAGTCTTTGACACCTCGGAAAAGTCGTTGTCATCCGCATTGTAGGTGGTAAGGTTTCTTGTAGCGATGTAAACCTCTTCACCGTCGTATATTACTTTGCTCCATCTTTCGTTGGTGCTGATTGCGATTCTCTGGAGCTCTGTTCCGGACTTTACCTCTGCGAGCCAGGTGTACTCACCGTCACGAAGAGCAACTGCAGCGGAAGGGTTGACCACGTATACTGTGCCTGTGAGTTCAGTATAATCAAGCTCACCGGGGTCCGCACCTGCGCTTGTGTCGTCTGTCTCTGTATCAGAGTCGTCGGAATCGCCAGTATCGTTAGGATCTTCGGTAGAAATATCTATAGTGTTGCCATCAGTTGTATTTTCTTCTCCATTGTTACAAGCGCAGAAAGATGTAACTATGAAAAGTGCCAAAAGTATCGCTAAAATTTTTCTTGCCATTTTTGCCTCCTGATAAGTCCGTCGGGACGTTTATTTTTTAATCGTCTGGATATTTTCAACTATAAGTCAATTATATCATATCAAATTTGTAATGTCAATAACAAAAGTCAAAAATTTTATAATTTTTTGTGGATTCTGGACGAGTGATTTTCAGGCTTGAAGAATAAAACGAGCAGAGTATAAAAAATTAAAATTTCGGGCATTTTGTTGACAATTTGGGCGGATTTGTGTTATAATTTTATGCAGAGATTCAAAAGTTCAGGAAACGGAGCAGATGCATGAAAAAATTACTGTGCATAGACGGAAACAGTATACTAAATCGCCAGTTTTACGGAATAAGATTTTTGTCTACCAAGGACGGATTTCCCACCAATGCCGTATTTGGCTTTGTTAATGTTATATTGAAGCAAATCGAGACAATCAATCCCGATTATATAGCCGTTGCGTTTGACCTGAAGGCACCCACCTTCAGACACGGTATGTATTCGGAGTACAAGGCGGGCAGGAAGCCGAGTCCCGACGACCTTATAAAGCAGTTTCCTGTGGCAAAGGAGATATGTCGGGCTATGGGAATATCCGTGCTTGAGCTCGAAGGCTACGAGGCTGATGATATCCTCGGAACACTGTCCAAAATGGCAGAGTGTTGCGAGGATGAGACCGAGGCGTACGTCCTGACGGGAGACCGAGACTCGCTCCAGCTGATATCCGACAAGACCCGAGTGCTTTTGGCTACAAATACCGACACGGTCACCTTTGACGAAGTCGCCTTTTTTGAAAAATACGGTGTTCGTGCCTCTCAGTACGTTGACGTAAAGGCACTTATGGGGGATAGCTCGGATAATATTCCCGGAGTCGCGGGAATAGGAGAGAAAACTGCGTTTAAGCTCATAGCAGAGCAGGGAGATATTGATTCCGTGTACGCAAATCTGGACACTATGGCATTGGGTGCGTCTACCAAGGCAAAGCTTGAGGCAGGCAGAGACAGTGCGTATATGTCCAAGCAGCTCGCCACCATAATTCGCGACGTGCCTCTTGGAATATCCCTTCATAATATCTCAAATCACGGAATAGACCGCAATAAGACCAAGGAGTTATTTGTTCGCTATGAGCTTCTCGGAGCAATAAAAAGGCTTGGTCTTGACAAGGACGAACCGTCTGCCGTAGCACAGAGCAATGCTCATCCCGATGTCGTAGATCTTGAGAGCTCGGATATCGGCAAGCTTGACGGTGAAGTCTACGCTTTTGATTTTGAAAATGACACCGCAACATTTAGTGACGAAAAGAGTATTTTTGTTATAAACTCACCTGACGCGTCGCTTTTAGATATCCTTGATTCCAAACGAATAGTATGCCTTGATTGCAAACGGATATATCAATCTCTTGAGGAGTATGGCATACATTGGCGCTCATGCTTCTTTGACGTAATGCTCGGAGCATACGTGGACGACTCAAACCAAAATGCCTACACAATTGAGCGTCTTTGTGCTACCTATCTCGGCGAGATAGCGGACGAGACGGTACCTTCCGCTTTCTACGTCGCGAGAATGTGGAAAAAAATAGAGGACAGGCTTGAGGAGAGCGGACAGAAGGCTCTGCTTTACGATATAGAGATGCCCTTGGCGGCGGTGCTTTGCGATATGGAGAAAGAGGGCTGCCGTATTGACTGCGAGGGAATCGAAAAGTACGGTTATGAGCTTGATGAAATAGCGTCGGCGCTTGAATCAAGAATATACATGGCAGCGGGAGAGGAGTTCAATATAAACTCCCCAAAGCAGCTTGGGGAGGTGCTTTTCGAAAAGCTTATGCTCCCATCGGGCAAAAAGACTAAAACGGGATACTCCACAAATGCCGATGTTCTTGAAAAACTGCGCAAATATCACCCTATAATAGACGATATACTTGAATACAGACAAATGACCAAGCTCAAGGGCACGTACGTGGACGGTCTGCTCAAGGCTGTCGGCGAGGATGGACGTCTGCATACCACATTCAAGCAGACGGGCACGGCAACGGGACGCCTTTCCTCGATAAATCCCAACCTGCAGAATATCCCCATAAGAACAGAGGCGGGAAGGCGATTCAGAAAATATTTTACGCCTCAAAGCCCCGACTACGTGCTTATCGACGCGGACTATTCGCAGATAGAGCTACGAGTGCTCGCGCATCTCGCTCGCGATGAGCACATGTGCGCGGCGTTTATGTCGGGGGAGGATATCCACACCGCTACGTCTTGCCGTGTCTTTGGCGTATCACCGGACGAGGTAACGGTGGAGATGAGAAAGAGAGCGAAGGCCATCAACTTCGGAATCCTTTACGGAATGGGAGATTTTTCTCTTGCTGACGACCTTAAGATATCACGCGCTAAGGCTAAGGAATATATAGACAGTTATCTTTCAAGCTATCGTGGTATCGAGACTTATCTTGAAAAGACCATAGCCGACGCCAAGGAGAACGGATATACCACTACGATGTTTTCTCGCAGAAGATATATTCCCGAGCTTGCGGCGGCGAATAAAATGCTCCGTAATTTCGGAGAGAGAGTGGCAAGAAACAGTCCTATACAAGGCAGTAGTGCCGACATCATAAAGATTGCTATGATAAATACTGATAGACGTCTTAAGGATAGCGGGCTTGGAGCACGTCTGTTGCTTCAGGTGCACGACGAGCTTCTCGTGGAGTGTCCCCGAGAACACGCGGAGAAGGTGTTGGAAATATTGACGTCTGAGATGGAAAACGCTGTAGAGCTCAACGTGCCGCTCAAGGTAGAGGCACAAAGCGGAGATACGTGGTACGAATGTCACTGAGGAGGAAAAAGTATGGATAACCAAGAGCTTATGTCTCTGCTTGAGAGCAGAAGGACATACCGTAGATTTGACGAGAGCAGAGCAATAGACGATGAGATAGTTGCGGATATGAAGCACTCGGCGCAGCTTGCATCAAGTGCTATGAACCGTCAACCTCTGAAATATATATACGTTCGCCGCCCCGACACCGTCAATGCTATTTTTGATATAACGAGATGGGGCTCGGCGTTGCCGGACGGTCTTGGCAGACCTCGCGAGGGCGAGCGCCCGACTATGTTCGTAGCTGTGCTTGCGGTAAAGGAGCTGACAACCAGATTTACAGATTTTGATGCGGGACTTGCGGTGTCGAATATAACTCTTGCCGCGTGGAGTCACGGAGTAGGCTCCTGCGTGCTCGGAAGTGTGGACTGTGAAAGGCTCAGGGAAATGCTTGAAATTCCCGACGAGCTTGAGATCATCACCGTTGTGGGATTTGGATATCCCACGCATACCAGCCGAATAGTAGAGGTAAGCGAGGGCGATGATATGAAATATAGCCTCGACGGGCAAAAAAATTACGTTGTGCCGAAAAAAAGCATATCTGATACGGTCAAGGATATTTAGGAGACTGTCTGCGTTGACCTGCGCGCTAATATATAAATAAATTTTAAATTTTCGGAAAAACTATTGAAAGTCAGGGCAAAATCTGATATAATATAAAGGTCCGATGTGTTGGACTAAAATTGATATAATGCAGCGTGTGCTGCAAAACGAGGCCATACCAGCCGGGGATTTAGCGGAGCCCTGCACCTGAAATCCGCTACAGCAGGGGTGGATCCCGCATTTGAGGGCCGAACCTTTACGAATTGAGTCCTATCTGCTGTGTTGACGGGTGGGTCTTGCGCAATTGGGAGCTGTGAACTATGTCAGAGGGGGAACCAAGCAGCATTAAGCGGTTGACCTGATGTGCCGCGAGGTAGCCTGCCTTGAGCAGAGGGTATGAAGATCGCGTGGAGGAGAAGTTCGATTTTGCGGTGTATGGTCTCGTTTTGCGGCACACGCTTTTAATTACGGGAGAGGAGGGAGAATATGCATCAGGCGCTATACAGAAAATGGAGACCTAAAACCTTTGGCGAGGTCTACGGTCAGGACCATATCACGTCGATACTAAAGTATGAGGTTTCAAACTCAAAGTTTTCACACGCATATCTCTTCTGCGGCTCTCGTGGAACGGGAAAAACTACGTGCGCCAAGATACTTGCAAAGGCAGTCAACTGTTTGCACAGCGAGAACGGAGATCCGTGCGGTAAGTGTGAGGCTTGCCGTGCGATAGATTCGGGAAGCGCAACTGACGTGCTTGAAATGGACGCGGCGTCAAACAACGGTGTTGACAATATAAGAGATATTCGCGATGAGGTCGTGTACTCTCCGTCGAATCTAAAATACCGCGTTTACATCATAGACGAGGTGCATATGCTCTCGACGAGCGCGTTCAACGCTCTTCTCAAAACGCTTGAAGAGCCGCCCGAGCACGTAATATTCATTTTGGCGACGACAGAGCTACATAAGCTCCCCGCCACCATAATTTCAAGATGTCAACGGTTTGATTTCCGCAGAATATCCACCGAGGTGCTCAAAAATCACTTGATGAGAATAGCGGAAAAGGAAGATATACAGATAGACGAGAGTGCGGCGGTTCTGCTTGCGAAACACGCGCAGGGAGGTATGCGAGACGCTATCAGTCTGCTTGAGCTGTGCGCATCAAGCCGACAGAGGATAGATAATGCTCTGGTTGCGAGCACGATAGGCTCAAGCGGACGCGAGAATATGCTCGCAGTAGTAAAAGCCATATCCGAGAAGGATTATGAAACTATATTTGCCGCAGTGGACGAGGTGGTCAGGTCGTCAAGAGATATAACGGTGTTCTGGCAGGAGCTCATTTCTGTCTACCGTGACCTTTTGGTCGTGAAAAGTTCAAAGGAGCCGTCTGTGTACCTCGACCTTACCGATAGCGAGACCGAGGCGCTCACCACGCTCGCGAAAGCCTTTTCAATAGAGCTGTTGTCATACCATTGCGGTATGCTTCAGGAGGCGCTTGTCACAATGCTCAAGGCAAATGCGGTAAGAAGGATAGTAGCCGAGCTCACGCTTGTCAGAATGTGTGACGAGCGGCTGGTCAATTCCACAGAGGCAATGCTTTCGAGAATTTCCGCGCTTGAAAAAGCCGTCGCTTCGGGAGCGGTCATAGCGCCCGCGGCGAAAGATGGGGATGGGCAGGAGAAAACAAGCTCGCGTCCGAAAAGCAGAGCACGTGCAAAGGTAAGCTCAGACGACGATGAAATGTTTAAGTCGGATGCGCCCGTAGATTATAAGGCGACCGCCCAAAAGGAAGAAAAGACCGCACAGTCGCCCTCGGACGGCGATAACGTTCGTACCTTGAGGCCCTTTAAGAGCAGAGCAGAGGCCATTGAGCTTATGGGAAGAAAAAATCCTATGCTCTCATCCTTCTTCAAGGGAGCAAAGTGGTACACAGACGGTGACGGACGTGTGGTCCTGAAATTCTCGACGCAATTCAATATAGATAACGTCAAGACATTTGGCGGAGAGCAATTTTTCCTTGATGTCATGTCCGAGGTTATAGGAAAACGGCTTTCGGCATCGGACGTCAAGTATGAATGTGACGAGGAAAAGAGAGACAACGCGATAATAGATGAAATAATAGAATCGGCCGAGCAAGGCTGACATATCAAACAAGGAGATAAAAACAATGAGAGCTAATATACCGAGAGGAATGGGCGGAGGAGCCCAGAATATGCAGGCAATGCTTCGTCAGGCACAGAAGATGCAGGAGGACATGGCCGCGCTTCAGGAGGAGCTTGACGCGCGTGAGTATGAGGTCAAGGCAGGCGGCGGAGTGGTATCCGTTAAGATAAACGGTAAAAAGGAGATACTTGCCATAGATATCCAACCCGAGATAGTAGACCCCGATGACGTTGAAACACTTTCTGATATACTCATTGCGGCAGTAAATGAGGCTATAAAGAGAGTTGAGAATACCAACAGTGAAGAAATGGGAAAGGTGACTCAGGGTATGAATATGCCCGGAATGTTCTGATATGGCGGAGTACATAGAGTCCTTGCAAAAGCTTGCCGAACAGTTTGGCAGACTTGAGGGCGTAGGAAAAAAGAACGCTATGAAAATGGCATTTTCCGTGCTCGATATGACGGCTGAGGAGGCCGAGGAGTTTTCCAAGGCTATAATAGAGGCAAAAGAGAAGATACATCTCTGTCCTATATGCCAGAACATAACCGACAGAGAGGTCTGTCCTATATGCGCGGACCCAAACAGAGACAGAAGAACTGTTTGCATAGTCTCTGACCCAAGAGTAGTTATATCTATGGAGAAGGTCAGGGAATACAAGGGAACATATCACGTCCTTCACGGAGTTATATCTCCTATGAACGGAATTACCCCCGATAAGCTCAAGATAAAGGAGCTGTTGGCAAGGATAGACGATGGAGAGATAGAGGAAGCGATAGTAGCCACCAATCCAACGGTCGAGGGAGAGGCTACCGCTATGTATATATCAAGACTTCTAAAGCCTTTTGACATAAAGGTTACAAGACTTGCATACGGTGTTCCTATGGGAAGTGACCTTGAATATGCCGACGAGATAACACTTTACCGCGCTATCGAGGGCAGACGTGATTTCTGATAACAATACGGGACGGCAAAAGCCGTCCCGTATTGTTATCAGAAATCAAATATGACCTTATCTCCGTCAAGCTTGAGCTTTGCGTTGAAGGGCTTTCCGTTTTTGGATACAAAGCCTTGTATCTCCGAGGAGACGCCCTCTGACAAAATCTTCCTGGCGTTTGATATGGAGATAGTACGCTTGCATATAAAGCTGCCTATTTTGAACTTGCAACCGTCCTTGTATCCCATACAGCCGTAGCCGTACCGACCTTTGACTACGTCCTTCCCGCAAACGGGACACTTTCCTACGAGGTCCCCGTAAAAGCCCGTGTCGGAGTCGAGTTCAAGAGAAATATCCTTGTGCTCAAACACCTTTGATATCTCATCACACGCAAGACGGACACTGTCGGTTATGCTGATGTCGCCTCTGTATACCTTTTTCAATGCCTGACCAAGCTCACTGGTCTTGTATTTATCCATAGATACCCTCATCTGCATAAGCTGCTCGATGAGATATTCGCCACCGGGGAGAATAGTATATACGTCCTTTTTGAGCTCAATGTATCCCGAACGCCTTGCGTTTTCTATAATACCCGTTCTTGTTGCCTCTGTTCCAAGCTCAAGGCCCTCGAATATAGCCTTGTAATCCTCTTCGTCGTTTTCAGTTTCCCCGTCGGGATTGCTCGCCGCGCGCTCTGCGGCGGCCGCCTTGTCCTCACGGAATGGGTTTTTCAGATAATTGTTGAGCGTCTCGACCGTGTAGTGCTTTGGAGGATTAGTCTGCTTTTCAACAGGACGGAACTCTATATTTACTCGGTCACCTTTTTCAAGAGAGGGAAGTATCTTGTCCTTTCTCTCGGAATCGTCAAAGCGCATAAAGCCTTTTTGTAGAATGATTATTCCCTTGAGTGTGAACTGCTCGTATCCGCCTACGTCAATTACTATTTCTGTCTTTTGAGCGATACATTCTTCCTCACAGAACACCGATACAAATCGGCGGAATACCGTCTGATAGACCTGCATCTCCTTCTCGCTCAGATGTTCCTTTTTGGGTATCTTGTGAGTGGGGGTAAGAGCAGAGTGGCTCTCTATCTTGGAGTCGTCAAAAATAGTCTTTTTGTCTTTAAAGACAACAGGATATCCTATGCCCTTTATAGCTCCGATTATTTTTTTGACCTTGTCCTTCTCGTTAGTCGCCATATATTCCGAGTTGGTTCTCGGATAGGTAAGATAACCCTCCTCATAAAGCTTTTGAACTATGGTAAGGCTGTCCGACATAGACATTTTGTATTTTTTGCTCAGTACGTTCTGGAGCTTTGAAAGGGAAAACAGCTTTCCGGGGCCTATGGTCTCTTTTTTGGTCTTTTTTGAAACTACGGTCGCATCGCTTGAGTTGTATTTTTTACACAGAGCCTCGGCTTGTGCCCTTTTGTCCTTATCAAATTTCTCACGACTGACCAGCTCTATCTCCTCGTCTCCTGTCTTTTCCTTTGAGACTGCGGCAAAATATACGTCTGGAACAAAGTTCCTTATTGCCATATCTCTGTCATAAATTGCACGGACTATGGGGACTATAACACGTCCGACACGCAAAAGCATCCCCGTTTTGAGAGTAGCGTATCTTGTGAGATTAACTCCGTAAAGCCAATCTATATAGGTGCGAGCAAATCCCTCGTCGGCGAGATTGTCGTATTCGCTCTCGTTCTTCATCTCCGCCAGTGCTTTTCCGATGGTCTCAGGCGTCTGGTCGGGAAGCCACAAGCGCAAGAATGACTTTTGCCCACCGTCAAGCGCTCCTGTATTCATAACGCACAAACGGATTATTATTTCCCCCTCTCTGTCCGAGTCTCCCGCGTTTACTATTCTGTCAACGTCATCACGCATACATAAATATTTTATGGTCTCAAACTGACGCTCAACGCCCGGGTCGACCTTCTTGTCAGACCCCACCTTGAGCTTGAACTTGAATTTCTCCGGAAAGCAGGGAAGATTGTCCATAGACCAGCGCACGCCCGTGTCTCCACCCGTGTAATCCTCTATGTCGCACAGAGAAAAGAGGTGTCCGAAAGCCCACGTTACAAAATATCCGCCGCCCTCAAAGTATCCGTTTCTCTTCTGAAGGGAGCAATTATTCATTTGTTGAATACCCTGAACGATATTTCTGGCAAGACTTGGCTTTTCCGCGATTATTACCGTCATTTTGTCCCTCCTAATAAGACTTTGTTTACAAGATACATTCTAACATATAAGGTGATTTTTGTCAACCGCCACACAGTCGTGTTTTAGGGAAAATAACGCTGTGTGTATAAAATAAACGATACCCACGAGGTATATTAAAAAAATGTTGTAAAAACAACAAGAAAAATTTGGATAAAGCATTGACATTGTGGTAAAAATGTAGTATAATTAGTTGGTATATATAAACTTGTGGCATATTGTAAAGACTTCATAAAATATGTGACTGTGGGCCAAGCTGTTAATTATAAGGGTCCATAGCGGAATGGAGAATAAATATGAGAGATTATGTAATTTTCACGGATTCATCCTGTGACCTTCCCGCCGAGCTTGCGAAGGAGATGGATGTAGAGGTGCTCAATCTTGAGGTGAACATTGAGGGAATAGGCACCAAATTGAACAATGAGATAGATCCTCAGGAATTTTACGGATACCTGAGAGATAAGCGCTCGGCAAAGACCTCCGCCGTAAATATGGAGAGATTCTCCGAGGCGTTTGAAAAGCTCGTCGCAGAGGGCAAGGACATTCTTTACCTTGGATTTTCCTCGGGCTTGTCCGCAACCTATACGGCAGGTAAGAACGCCGCAGAGGAGATTATGGAGAAATATCCCGATAGCAAGATAGTTGCGGTTGATACACTTTGCGCGGCTCTCGGTCAGGGACTTCTTGTAAAGCTTGCTGTAGATAAAAAGAACACGGGTGCGACAATTGATGAGGTAGCGACTTGGGTTGAAGAAAATAAGCTTCATCTTGCGCATTGGTTCACCGTTGAGGATCTGTTCTTCCTTAAGCGTGGAGGACGCGTTTCGTCCGCTACCGCAGTTCTTGGAACAGTTCTTCAGATAAAGCCCGTTATGCACGTTGACAATGAAGGAAAGCTTATCAACGTACAGAAGGCGCGCGGCAGAGACGCATCTATCAAAGCTATACTTGAAAAGATGAAGGAGACCGCTATTGACCCTGAAAATCAGACAGTATATATCTGTCACGGGGATTGCTATGATGATGCCAAGAAGCTTGCCGATATGGTCAGCGCAGAATTTGGCATAAAGGATATCCTTATCGGATACGTCGGACCTGTTATCGGAGCACATTCCGGCCCCGGAACGCTTGCTTTGTTCTTCTTGGCAAAGGAAAGATAATATAGAACGGATAATCACTATAAACCAAACTGACACAGTCGGTGGAATGGAGACACTTAATGGGTATTACAGGAAATTTGTATAGAGAGATGGCGCTTTCGGGCGCGGCTTTGCTCAGCAACAAAAAGGAAGAGATAAACAATCTCAACGTTTTCCCCGTGCCTGACGGCGATACGGGTATCAATATGAGTCTCACGATGAGCACTATCGGAAATACCGCAGAGGGACTCGGAATTGGCGAGAGCGCAGAAAAGATTGCGGGCTTTATGCTCCGTTCCGCAAGAGGAAACTCGGGAGCTATCCTCTCACTTTTCTTCAGAGGCGTGTCCAAGGCACTCAAGGGTGTTGATGAGGCAAGCTCAAAGGATATGGTAGAGGCATTCAAAAGAGGTACTACAGAGGCATACCGTGCGGTTATGAAGCCCACAGAGGGAACGATACTTACGGTAATGCGTATGTGTGGCGAGGAGGCCGAGAAGGCGTATCTTGCAAACAAGAGAATAAGCGTTAAAAATCTTTTCAAGGTAATACTTAAGGGTGCCGAGGATGCTTTGGCACAGACACCCGAGATGCTCCCCGTGCTCAAGCAGACGGGAGTAGTCGATGCCGGCGGCGCGGGATTTGTTTGCGTGCTTGAGGGTATGGTAGCGGCTATGGAGGGTAAGCCTTACGTTGCCGAGCATAGCGCGGACGAGAATAATACTCCTACAGAGATGCGTTCAGGCGCTGATTTCTCGGATTTCAATACCGATGATATAAAGTTTGGATATTGTACCGAGTGTATAGTCGAAAAGAATGAAAAGTATGCGGGTGAGGATACGTCGGGCGAGCTCTATGAGTTCATTAAGAGCATTGGTGACAGTGCGGTCTTTGTTGACGACGAGAGCATCATCAAGCTTCATATCCATACCAACGATCCCGGAGCAGTACTTACGAAGGCGATAGAGTTCGGAAACCTTGCCACCGTTAAAATTGAAAACATGAGAAATCAGCATACTGAACTCATGTCAGGTAACAAGGAAGAGCCTGCACCAAAAAAATCCCAGCCTGTTATTGAAAAAAAGTACGGATTCGTAAGCGTATGTATGGGTGACGGCATAAAAAATATGTTTACCGACGTCGGAGTCGATAATATCATAACAGGCGGACAGACTATGAATCCAAGCACTCAGGATATTATTGACGCTGTTATGAAAACTCCCTCGGAGTACGTATTCATACTTCCCAACAATAAAAACATCTGTATGGTTGCAAGGCAGGCATCAGAGATAGTCACCGAGAGAAAGGTAATAGTAATTCCCACAGAGACCGTTCCTCAAGGAATGGCGGCTATGATAGCATATAATCCCGACGGTGAGCTTGATGAGGTTATCAAGGGTATGCAGGAGGGAGCAGCTATGGTGACTTCTATGTCTGTTACGTTTGCGGTAAGAGATACCGAGATAGACAGATTCAACATCAAGAAGGGACAGTACCTTGGTCTCGTTGAAGGAAAGATAGCTTGTGTAAGCAACGACAGCTTCAGTTGTGCAAAGCAGTTGACAAGAGGAATGACGGGAGCCTCCTACGTTACCGTATTCTACGGTGAAGACGTAAGCGAGGAAAAGGCAGAGAAGTTTGGCGCTCTTGTTTCTGAAAAGATCGGAGACGGATGTGACGTTGCCGTGCTTTATGGCGGACAGCCTCTTTATGACTACATCATTTCCGTTGAATAATTGAAATAGAGAAATGCCGACGCATGCGTCGGCATTTCTCTATTTCAATTATTCAACGGAAATGATGTAGTCATAAAGAGGCTGTCCGCCATAAAGCACGGCAACGTCACATCCGTCTCCGATCTTTTCAGAAACAAGAGCGCCAAACTTCTCTGCCTTTTCCTCGCTTACGTCTTCACCGTAGAATACGGTAACGTAGGAGGCTCCCGTCATTCCTCTTGTCAACTGCTTTGCACAACTGAAGCTGTCGTTGCTTACACAAGCTATCTTTCCTTCAACGAGACCAAGGTACTGTCCCTTCTTGATGTTGAATCTGTCTATCTCGGTATCTCTTACCGCAAACGTAACAGACATAGAAGTCACCATAGCTGCTCCCTCCTGCATACCCTTGATAACCTCATCAAGCTCACCGTCGGGATTATATGCTATCATAGCCGCCATTCCTTGAGGAACGGTCTCTGTGGGAATTACTATTACCTTTCTCTCGGTGACTATCTCTGATGCCTGCCTTGCAACCATACAGATGTTTTTATTGTTGGGAAGTATGAATACGTACTCCGAGGGAGTTTTCATAACAGCGTCAATAATATCCTGAGTGCTTGGATTCATAGTCTGTCCGCCTGTTATGATATTATCGACTCCGACGTCGGTAAACATATTTTTTATGCCGTCACCCATACATACGCTTACGAATCCGTACTTTTTTTCAATAACAGGCTGGGATTTTTTTGGTGCAGGCTCTTCCTTGTTACCTGACATGAGTTCAGTATGCTGATTTCTCATGTTTTCAATTTTAACGGTGGCAAGGTTTCCGAACTCTATCGCCTTCGTAAGTACTGCTCCGGGATCGTTGGTATGGATATGAAGCTTGATGATGCTCTCGTCGTCAACAAAGACCGCACTGTCACCAATGCTCTTAATGAACTCATAGAGCTCGCCCGACGTATCCTCACCCGCATACTTTTCATTCTTTTCGACTATACACTCGGTACAATATCCAAACTTTATATCATCGGTATTGAAATCCGAGAAATCAGCGCCTGAACGCATCTCTGTAGGAGTATTATTCTCGTCCGCGCTATGCTCGGCAACGTAAGGCTTACCCTCCATAGCCGCTACCATACCCTCAAGCACGCAAACAAATCCCGCGCCGCCGGCATCGACTACTCCCGTCTGCTTGAGCACGGGGAGCATCTCGGGTGTCTGTGCCAAAGCATCCTCGGCACCCTTAAGTATTACCTTGAAAAGATTTTTAACGCTTATTCTCTTGTTTGCAAGATACGCCTTCTCGGCCTCCTCGCCACACATACGCATTACCGTAAGTATCGTTCCCTCTGTGGGCTTCATAACCGCACGGTATGCCTCTGTAGTACCTCTTTTGAATGCCTCTACCATATCCTTTGAGCTTGCCTCATCAACACCCTTGAGTGCCTTGGACACGCCTCTGAAGAAAAGTGAGAGGATAGCTCCCGAGTTTCCTCTTGCGGAACGGAGCATAAAGCCCGCAATCTTTTCTGCGCTCTCGCCAATTCCGAGTCCCTCTGCGGTATTTCCGATAGTGCTCATCGTGAGACTCATATTGATACCCGTATCGCCGTCAGGCACGGGGAAAACGTTGAGATTGTTTATCTCTTCCTTTTTGTTGCTGAGCAAAGCCGCGCCCGAAAGCGCCATCTCTCTATACAAATTTCCTGTAATACCCATTAAGTGTCTCCATTCCACCGACTGTGTCAGTTTGGTTTATAGTGATTATCCGTTCTATATTATCTTTCCTTTGCCAAGAAGAACAAAGCAAGCGTTCCGGGGCCGGAATGTGCTCCGATAACAGGTCCGACGTATCCGATAAGGATATCCTTTATGCCAAATTCTGCGCTGACCATATCGGCAAGCTTCTTGGCATCATCATAGCAATCCCCGTGACAGATATATACTGTCTGATTTTCAGGGTCAATAGCGGTCTCCTTCATCTTTTCAAGTATAGCTTTGATAGATGCGTCTCTGCCGCGCGCCTTCTGTACGTTGATAAGCTTTCCTTCATTGTCAACGTGCATAACGGGCTTTATCTGAAGAACTGTTCCAAGAACTGCGGTAGCGGACGAAACGCGTCCTCCACGCTTAAGGAAGAACAGATCCTCAACGGTGAACCAATGCGCAAGATGAAGCTTATTTTCTTCAACCCAAGTCGCTACCTCATCAATTGTCGCACCCGTGTTCTTTTTATCTACAGCAAGCTTTACAAGAAGTCCCTGACCGAGAGCCGCGCAAAGTGTATCAACCGCAACTATCTTGCTATCGGGATATTTCTCCATAATCTCCTCTGCGGCGTTCTTACCTGCCGTATAGGTTGCGGACAAGCCCGAGGAAAATCCAAGGTAAAGAATGTCCTTGCCCTCTGCGACGAGCTTTTCAAACGCCTCGGAGAATCTCTCCATATTTACGGCGGAGGTCTTTGCCGAGCGCTTATCTCTCAGGTATCCGTAAAATTCCTGAGGATCTATCTCATTGTTCAATTTGGTGCCTATTCCCTCAATGTTCACCTCAAGATTGAGCACCTCTACATCCATCTCCTTCGCAAGCTCGGCGGGAAGGTCACAGGATGAATCCGTGAAAATTACATAATCTCTCATATTTATTCTCCATTCCGCTATGGACCCTTATAATTAACAGCTTGGCCCACAGTCACATATTTTATGAAGTCTTTACAATATGCCACAAGTTTATATATACCAACTAATTATACTACATTTTTACCACAATGTCAATGCTTTATCCAAATTTTTCTTGTTGTTTTTACAACATTTTTTTAATATACCTCGTGGGTATCGTTTATTTTATACACACAGCGTTATTTTCCCTAAAACACGACTGTGTGGCGGTTGACAAAAATCACCTTATATGTTAGAATGTATCTTGTAAACAAAGTCTTATTAGGAGGGACAAAATGACGGTAATAATCGCGGAAAAGCCAAGTCTTGCCAGAAATATCGTTCAGGGTATTCAACAAATGAATAATTGCTCCCTTCAGAAGAGAAACGGATACTTTGAGGGCGGCGGATATTTTGTAACGTGGGCTTTCGGACACCTCTTTTCTCTGTGCGACATAGAGGATTACACGGGTGGAGACACGGGCGTGCGCTGGTCTATGGACAATCTTCCCTGCTTTCCGGAGAAATTCAAGTTCAAGCTCAAGGTGGGGTCTGACAAGAAGGTCGACCCGGGCGTTGAGCGTCAGTTTGAGACCATAAAATATTTATGTATGCGTGATGACGTTGACAGAATAGTAAACGCGGGAGACTCGGACAGAGAGGGGGAAATAATAATCCGTTTGTGCGTTATGAATACAGGAGCGCTTGACGGTGGGCAAAAGTCATTCTTGCGCTTGTGGCTTCCCGACCAGACGCCTGAGACCATCGGAAAAGCACTGGCGGAGATGAAGAACGAGAGCGAATACGACAATCTCGCCGACGAGGGATTTGCTCGCACCTATATAGATTGGCTTTACGGAGTTAATCTCACAAGATACGCTACTCTCAAAACGGGGATGCTTTTGCGTGTCGGACGTGTTATAGTCCCCATAGTCCGTGCAATTTATGACAGAGATATGGCAATAAGGAACTTTGTTCCAGACGTATATTTTGCCGCAGTCTCAAAGGAAAAGACAGGAGACGAGGAGATAGAGCTGGTCAGTCGTGAGAAATTTGATAAGGACAAAAGGGCACAAGCCGAGGCTCTGTGTAAAAAATACAACTCAAGCGATGCGACCGTAGTTTCAAAAAAGACCAAAAAAGAGACCATAGGCCCCGGAAAGCTGTTTTCCCTTTCAAAGCTCCAGAACGTACTGAGCAAAAAATACAAAATGTCTATGTCGGACAGCCTTACCATAGTTCAAAAGCTTTATGAGGAGGGTTATCTTACCTATCCGAGAACCAACTCGGAATATATGGCGACTAACGAGAAGGACAAGGTCAAAAAAATAATCGGAGCTATAAAGGGCATAGGATATCCTGTTGTCTTTAAAGACAAAAAGACTATTTTTGACGACTCCAAGATAGAGAGCCACTCTGCTCTTACCCCCACTCACAAGATACCCAAAAAGGAACATCTGAGCGAGAAGGAGATGCAGGTCTATCAGACGGTATTCCGCCGATTTGTATCGGTGTTCTGTGAGGAAGAATGTATCGCTCAAAAGACAGAAATAGTAATTGACGTAGGCGGATACGAGCAGTTCACACTCAAGGGAATAATCATTCTACAAAAAGGCTTTATGCGCTTTGACGATTCCGAGAGAAAGGACAAGATACTTCCCTCTCTTGAAAAAGGTGACCGAGTAAATATAGAGTTCCGTCCTGTTGAAAAGCAGACTAATCCTCCAAAGCACTACACGGTCGAGACGCTCAACAATTATCTGAAAAACCCATTCCGTGAGGACAAGGCGGCCGCCGCAGAGCGCGCGGCGAGCAATCCCGACGGGGAAACTGAAAACGACGAAGAGGATTACAAGGCTATATTCGAGGGCCTTGAGCTTGGAACAGAGGCAACAAGAACGGGTATTATAGAAAACGCAAGGCGTTCGGGATACATTGAGCTCAAAAAGGACGTATATACTATTCTCCCCGGTGGCGAATATCTCATCGAGCAGCTTATGCAGATGAGGGTATCTATGGATAAATACAAGACCAGTGAGCTTGGTCAGGCATTGAAAAAGGTATACAGAGGCGACATCAGCATAACCGACAGTGTCCGTCTTGCGTGTGATGAGATATCAAAGGTGTTTGAGCACAAGGATATTTCTCTTGAACTCGACTCCGACACGGGCTTTTACGGGGACCTCGTAGGAAAGTGTCCCGTTTGCGGGAAGGACGTAGTCAAAGGTCGGTACGGCTACGGCTGTATGGGATACAAGGACGGTTGCAAGTTCAAAATAGGCAGCTTTATATGCAAGCGTACTATCTCCATATCAAACGCCAGGAAGATTTTGTCAGAGGGCGTCTCCTCGGAGATACAAGGCTTTGTATCCAAAAACGGAAAGCCCTTCAACGCAAAGCTCAAGCTTGACGGAGATAAGGTCATATTTGATTTCTGATAACAATACGGGACGGCTTTTGCCGTCCCGTATTGTTATCAGAAATCACGTCTGCCCTCGATAGCGCGGTAAAGTGTTATCTCGTCGGCATATTCAAGGTCACTTCCCATAGGAACACCGTATGCAAGTCTTGTAACCTTTATGTCAAAAGGCTTTAGAAGTCTTGATATATACATAGCGGTAGCCTCTCCCTCGACCGTTGGATTGGTGGCTACTATCGCTTCCTCTATCTCTCCATCGTCTATCCTTGCCAACAGCTCCTTTATCTTGAGCTTATCGGGGGTAATTCCGTTCATAGGAGATATAACTCCGTGAAGGACGTGATATGTTCCCTTGTATTCCCTGACCTTCTCCATAGATATAACTACTCTTGGGTCAGAGACTATGCAAACAGTTCTTCTGTCTCTGTTTGGGTCCGCGCATATAGGACAGACCTCTCTGTCGGTTATGTTCTGGCATATAGGACAGAGATGTATCTTCTCTTTTGCCTCTATTATAGCCTTGGAAAACTCCTCGGCCTCCTCAGCCGTCATATCGAGCACGGAAAATGCCATTTTCATAGCGTTCTTTTTTCCTACGCCCTCAAGTCTGCCAAACTGTTCGGCAAGCTTTTGCAAGGACTCTATGTACTCCGCCATATCAGAACATTCCGGGCATATTCATACCCTGAGTCACCTTTCCCATTTCTTCACTGTTGGTATTCTCAACTCTCTTTATAGCCTCATTTACTGCCGCAATGAGTATATCAGAAAGTGTTTCAACGTCATCGGGGTCTACTATCTCGGGTTGGATATCTATGGCAAGTATCTCCTTTTTACCGTTTATCTTAACGGATACCACTCCGCCGCCTGCCTTGACCTCATACTCACGCGCGTCAAGCTCCTCCTGAAGCGCGGCCATGTCCTCCTGCATCTTCTGTGCCTGACGAAGCATTGCCTGCATATTCTGGGCTCCTCCGCCCATTCCTCTCGGTATATTAGCTCTCATTGTTTTTATCTCCTTGTTTGATATGTCAGCCTTGCTCGGCCGATTCTATTATTTCATCTATTATCGCGTTGTCTCTCTTTTCCTCGTCACATTCATACTTGACGTCCGATGCCGAAAGCCGTTTTCCTATAACCTCGGACATGACATCAAGGAAAAATTGCTCTCCGCCAAATGTCTTGACGTTATCTATATTGAATTGCGTCGAGAATTTCAGGACCACACGTCCGTCACCGTCTGTGTACCACTTTGCTCCCTTGAAGAAGGATGAGAGCATAGGATTTTTTCTTCCCATAAGCTCAATGGCCTCTGCTCTGCTCTTAAAGGGCCTCAAGGTACGAACGTTATCGCCGTCCGAGGGCGACTGTGCGGTCTTTTCTTCCTTTTGGGCGGTCGCCTTATAATCTACGGGCGCATCCGACTTAAACATTTCATCGTCGTCTGAGCTTACCTTTGCACGTGCTCTGCTTTTCGGACGCGAGCTTGTTTTCTCCTGCCCATCCCCATCTTTCGCCGCGGGCGCTATGACCGCTCCCGAAGCGACGGCTTTTTCAAGCGCGGAAATTCTCGAAAGCATTGCCTCTGTGGAATTGACCAGCCGCTCGTCACACATTCTGACAAGCGTGAGCTCGGCTACTATCCTTCTTACCGCATTTGCCTTGAGCATTGTGACAAGCGCCTCCTGAAGCATACCGCAATGGTATGACAACAGCTCTATTGAAAAGGCTTTCGCGAGCGTGGTGAGCGCCTCGGTCTCGCTATCGGTAAGGTCGAGGTACACAGACGGCTCCTTTGAACTTTTCACGACCAAAAGGTCACGGTAGACAGAAATGAGCTCCTGCCAGAACACCGTTATATCTCTTGACGACCTGACCACCTCGTCCACTGCGGCAAATATAGTTTCATAATCCTTCTCGGATATGGCTTTTACTACTGCGAGCATATTCTCGCGTCCGCTTGAGCCTATCGTGCTCGCAACCAGAGCATTATCTATCCTCTGTCGGCTTGATGCGCACAGCTCAAGCAGACTGATAGCGTCTCGCATACCTCCCTGCGCGTGTTTCGCAAGCAGAACCGCCGCACTCTCGTCTATCTGTATATCTTCCTTTTCCGCTATTCTCATCAAGTGATTTTTGAGCACCTCGGTGGATATTCTGCGGAAATCAAACCGTTGACATCTTGAAATTATGGTGGCGGGGAGCTTATGTAGCTCTGTCGTCGCCAAAATGAATATTACGTGCTCGGGCGGCTCTTCAAGCGTTTTGAGAAGAGCGTTGAACGCGCTCGTCGAGAGCATATGCACCTCGTCTATGATGTAAACGCGGTATTTTAGATTCGACGGAGAGTACACGACCTCATCGCGAATATCTCTTATATTGTCAACACCGTTGTTTGACGCCGCGTCCATTTCAAGCACGTCAGTTGCGCTTCCCGAATCTATCGCACGGCAAGCCTCACACTTACCGCACGGATCTCCGTTCTCGCTGTGCAAACAGTTGACTGCCTTTGCAAGTATCTTGGCGCACGTAGTTTTTCCCGTTCCACGAGAGCCGCAGAAGAGATATGCGTGTGAAAACTTTGAGTTTGAAACCTCATACTTTAGTATCGACGTGATATGGTCCTGACCGTAGACCTCGCCAAAGGTTTTAGGTCTCCATTTTCTGTATAGCGCCTGATGCATATTCTCCCTCCTCTCCCGTAATTAAAAGCGTGTGCCGCAAAACGAGACCATACACCGCAAAATCGAACTTCTCCTCCACGCGATCTTCATACCCTCTGCTCAAGGCAGGCTACCTCGCGGCACATCAGGTCAACCGCTTAATGCTGCTTGGTTCCCCCTCTGACATAGTTCACAGCTCCCAATTGCGCAAGACCCACCCGTCAACACAGCAGATAGGACTCAATTCGTAAAGGTTCGGCCCTCAAATGCGGGATCCACCCCTGCTGTAGCGGATTTCAGGTGCAGGGCTCCGCTAAATCCCCGGCTGGTATGGCCTCGTTTTGCAGCACACGCTGCATTATATCAATTTTAGTCCAACACATCGGACCTTTATATTATATCAGATTTTGCCCTGACTTTCAATAGTTTTTCCGAAAATTTAAAATTTATTTATATATTAGCGCGCAGGTCAACGCAGACAGTCTCCTAAATATCCTTGACCGTATCAGATATGCTTTTTTTCGGCACAACGTAATTTTTTTGCCCGTCGAGGCTATATTTCATATCATCGCCCTCGCTTACCTCTACTATTCGGCTGGTATGCGTGGGATATCCAAATCCCACAACGGTGATGATCTCAAGCTCGTCGGGAATTTCAAGCATTTCCCTGAGCCTTTCACAGTCCACACTTCCGAGCACGCAGGAGCCTACTCCGTGACTCCACGCGGCAAGAGTTATATTCGACACCGCAAGTCCCGCATCAAAATCTGTAAATCTGGTTGTCAGCTCCTTTACCGCAAGCACAGCTACGAACATAGTCGGGCGCTCGCCCTCGCGAGGTCTGCCAAGACCGTCCGGCAACGCCGAGCCCCATCTCGTTATATCAAAAATAGCATTGACGGTGTCGGGGCGGCGAACGTATATATATTTCAGAGGTTGACGGTTCATAGCACTTGATGCAAGCTGCGCCGAGTGCTTCATATCCGCAACTATCTCATCGTCTATTGCTCTGCTCTCGTCAAATCTACGGTATGTCCTTCTGCTCTCAAGCAGAGACATAAGCTCTTGGTTATCCATACTTTTTCCTCCTCAGTGACATTCGTACCACGTATCTCCGCTTTGTGCCTCTACCTTGAGCGGCACGTTGAGCTCTACAGCGTTTTCCATCTCAGACGTCAATATTTCCAACACCTTCTCCGCGTGTTCTCGGGGACACTCCACGAGAAGCTCGTCGTGCACCTGAAGCAACAGACGTGCTCCAAGCCCGCTATCCTTAAGACGTCTATCAGTATTTATCATAGCAATCTTTATGATGTCGGCACTACTGCCTTGTATAGGACTGTTTCTTGCCACTCTCTCTCCGAAATTACGGAGCATTTTATTCGCCGCCGCAAGCTCGGGAATATATCTTCTGCGAGAAAACATCGTAGTGGTATATCCGTTCTCCTTGGCGTCGGCTATGGTCTTTTCAAGATAAGTCTCGATACCACGATAGCTTGAAAGATAACTGTCTATATATTCCTTAGCCTTAGCGCGTGATATCTTAAGGTCGTCAGCAAGAGAAAAATCTCCCATTCCGTAAAGGATTCCGAAGTTGATGGCCTTCGCTCTCTTTCTCATCTCCACCGTTACCTCGTCCGGTGATACGCCAAAGACACGGCAAGACGTAGCGGTGTGGATATCCTCCCCCGACATAAACGCCGCGCACATGTGCTCATCGCGAGCGAGATGCGCGAGCACTCGTAGCTCTATCTGCGAATAGTCCGCGTCGATAAGCACGTAGTCGGGGCTTTGAGGCGTAAAATATTTTCTGAATCGCCTTCCCGCCTCTGTTCTTATGGGGATATTCTGCAGGTTGGGATTTATCGAGGAAAGGCGTCCCGTTGCCGTGCCCGTCTGCTTGAATGTGGTATGCAGACGTCCATCCTCGCCGACAGCCTTGAGCAGACCGTCCACGTACGTGCCCTTGAGCTTGGTCATTTGTCTGTATTCAAGTATATCGTCTATTATAGGGTGATATTTGCGCAGTTTTTCAAGAACATCGGCATTTGTGGAGTATCCCGTTTTAGTCTTTTTGCCCGATGGGAGCATAAGCTTTTCGAAAAGCACCTCCCCAAGCTGCTTTGGGGAGTTTATATTGAACTCCTCTCCCGCTGCCATGTATATTCTTGATTCAAGCGCCGACGCTATTTCATCAAGCTCATAACCGTACTTTTCGATTCCCTCGCAGTCAATACGGCAGCCCTCTTTCTCCATATCGCAAAGCACCGCCGCCAAGGGCATCTCTATATCGTAAAGCAGAGCCTTCTGTCCGCTCTCCTCAAGCCTGTCCTCTATTTTTTTCCACATTCTCGCGACGTAGAAAGCGGAAGGTACCGTCTCGTCCGCTATCTCGCCGAGATAGGTAGCACAAAGACGCTCAATTGTGTAGGCATTTTGGTTTGAGTCGTCCACGTATGCTCCGAGCATTACGTCAAAGAAGCATGAGCGCCAATGTATGCCATACTCCTCAAGAGATTGATATATCCGTTTGCAATCAAGGCATACTATTCGTTTGGAATCAAGGATATCTAAAAGCGACGCGTCAGGTGAGTTTATAACAAAAATACTCTTTTCGTCACTAAATGTTGCGGTGTCATTTTCAAAATCAAAAGCGTAGACTTCACCGTCAAGCTTGCCGATATCCGAGCTCTCAAGATCTACGACATCGGGATGAGCATTGCTCTGTGCTACGGCAGACGGTTCGTCCTTGTCAAGACCAAGCCTTTTTATTGCTCCGAGAAGCTCATAGCGAACAAATAACTCCTTGGTCTTATTGCGGTCTATTCCGTGATTTGAGATATTATGAAGGGATATTCCAAGAGGCACGTCGCGAATTATGGTGGCGAGCTGCTTGGACATATACGCACTGTCTCTGCCTGCCTCAAGCTTTGCCTTGGTAGACGCACCCAATGCCATAGTGTCCAGATTTGCGTACACGGAATCAATATCTCCCTGCTCTGCTATGAGCTTAAACGCAGTTTTCTCTCCTATTCCCGCGACTCCGGGAATATTATCCGAGCTATCCCCCATAAGTGCCTTTACGTCAACGTACTGAGAGGCACGAACACCGTATTTTTCAAAAAAGGCGACTTCGTCAAAGGTGACCGTGTCGGTATTTGTAGCCAAAAGCACTCGGGTCTTG
This sequence comes from uncultured Clostridia bacterium, assembly GCA_904501865.1. Lineage (GTDB taxonomy): Bacteria > Bacillota > Clostridia > Oscillospirales > CAG-272 > SVTX01. The sequence goes on along the minus strand of CAJGCF010000001.1, from coordinate 34,035 downwards.
TCGGATATCAGCTGGAGCGAGTCTCGGTCTCCCGTCAGGACGTACGCCTCGGTCTCATCCTCGCAACACTCTGCCATTTTGGACAGTGTTCCGAGGATATCATCAGCCTCGTAGCCTTCGAGCTCAAGCACGGATATTCCCATAGCCCGACATATCTCCTTTGCCACAGGAAACTGCTTTATAAGGTCGTCGGGACTCGGCTTCCTGCCCGCCTTGTACTCCGAATACATACCGTGTCTGAAGGTGGGTGCCTTCAGGTCAAACGCAACGGCTATATAATCGGGATTGATTGTCTCGATTTGCTTCAATATAACATTAACAAAGCCAAATACGGCATTGGTGGGAAATCCGTCCTTGGTAGACAAAAATCTTATTCCGTAAAACTGGCGATTTAGTATACTGTTTCCGTCTATGCACAGTAATTTTTTCATGCATCTGCTCCGTTTCCTGAACTTTTGAATCTCTGCATAAAATTATAACACAAATCCGCCCAAATTGTCAACAAAATGCCCGAAATTTTAATTTTTTATACTCTGCTCGTTTTATTCTTCAAGCCTGAAAATCACTCGTCCAGAATCCACAAAAAATTATAAAATTTTTGACTTTTGTTATTGACATTACAAATTTGATATGATATAATTGACTTATAGTTGAAAATATCCAGACGATTAAAAAATAAACGTCCCGACGGACTTATCAGGAGGCAAAAATGGCAAGAAAAATTTTAGCGATACTTTTGGCACTTTTCATAGTTACATCTTTCTGCGCTTGTAACAATGGAGAAGAAAATACAACTGATGGCAACACTATAGATATTTCTACCGAAGATCCTAACGATACTGGCGATTCCGACGACTCTGATACAGAGACAGACGACACAAGCGCAGGTGCGGACCCCGGTGAGCTTGATTATACTGAACTCACAGGCACAGTATACGTGGTCAACCCTTCCGCTGCAGTTGCTCTTCGTGACGGTGAGTACACCTGGCTCGCAGAGGTAAAGTCCGGAACAGAGCTCCAGAGAATCGCAATCAGCACCAACGAAAGATGGAGCAAAGTAATATACGACGGTGAAGAGGTTTACATCGCTACAAGAAACCTTACCACCTACAATGCGGATGACAACGACTTTTCCGAGGTGTCAAAGACTCTCGTAGCAAAGGTAGCTATAAATGTACGTGTTACTCCTCAGGTTCCCGACGGAACAAAGAATGACGCTGAAAGCGCACTCAACGTTGTAGGTCAGATAGCTGTTGGGGCTGAAGTCAAGGTAGTTGCTGAGGACGCAGAGCTTGGTTGGTACAAGATCGAGTTTGCCCCTGCCGATGGCTTTGAGATAGCAGAAACCGTTGAGGGATATTCCTACGAATTCTTTATCAAGGCTGACCCCTCATTCTTCGAGGCAGAAACAAAAGCCGAATAATTAAATGTAATAAAAAAACGGAGAGGTGTGTGCCTCTCCGTTTTTTATCATTTTTGCTTTGTGCTTTTTTTCTGTGTTCCCTTTTTGGTGGAAGGAGTCGCGTGAGTCTTCAACGTCTTTTTCTTTTTGTCAGTAGAAAATCCGAATCTTCCTATCTTCTTTCCAAGCTCAAAATACTCTCCATGAGCAAACGCGGCAAGTCCCGCGCGGGCAAGGTCGAGCTTGCCGTCCTTGTTTATAAGAGCCTCGTCAACGTTTACCGCAACGATATCCGCCATAAACATATCGTGAGTTCCAAGCGGTATTATCCCTGTGACCTTACATTCAAGGGAAAGCGGACATTCCGATATTATGGGACAAGATACGACCTGTGCCGCCTCCTTGGTAAGTCCGCATTTTGCAAATTTATCAACCTTTGCTCCCGTGTATATTCCGCAGTAATCCGCATGCCTTATAAGGCTTGACGGAGTAAGATTGAGAACAAACTCCCCGCTCTCCTTTATTATGTTGTAGGAATGTCGCGACGGCCTTATCGATATATAGGTTTTTGGAGGTATGGTGTTGACAATTCCCGTCCACGCCACCGTTATGATATTTGACCTCTCCATATCTCCACAGCTTACCATCACGGGAGGCAGAGGGGCTATCAGAGCTCCGCCCTTCCATTTTACTTTAGACATAAGTACCTCTTAAAGTTTTTATTTACCACATTGTATCACAAAGGGGCAAAAATGTCAATAAACTGATAAAAAATTGCGCACGGGTATTGAAATGGCTAAGCTTTGGTGGTATAATCTAACTATGATCTGATTGATTGGAGATTACGGTTATGACGTATAAATTTTCAAATAAAATAGCCAACCTTAAGCCCTCGGCGATACGTGAGATACTCAAAGCACCCACAACTCCCGACACTATATCCTTTGCGGCAGGAAATCCCACGCCCGAATCCTTCCCCGTTGAAGATATGGCACGAATATCCGCCGAGATATACAGGGATTCTCCAAGCCTTGCACTTCAATACGGGGCTACTGACGGCTATACTCCCCTGCGTGAGCTCATAGCAGAAAGGCAGAAGAAAAAATTCAACATAGGAAGATCCGTCTCGGACGGTGATGCCTTTGACGATACGACTATCATAGTATCGGGCGGTCAGCAAGGCATCGAGCTTGCCTGCAAGGTATTCTGCAACGAGGGAGACGCGGTGATATGCGAAAACCCGACCTTTATAGGCGCGCTAAACGCTTTCCGTTCCAACGGCGCGACACCCGTTGGAGTTACACTTGAGGACGACGGTATAAATATAGACGAGCTTGAAAAAACCATAAAATCAACGCCCAACGCCAAGCTCATCTACGTTATACCCAATTTTCAAAATCCCGCAGGAATATGCACGTCCTACGAAAAACGGGTCAAGATATACGAGTTGGCAAAAAAATACGGACTTATGATTCTTGAGGATAACCCCTACGGCGAGCTCCGCTTTGCCGGAGAGGACATTCCTTCTATAAAGAGTATGGACGAGGACGGCATAGTTATATATTGCTCTACGTTTTCAAAGATACTTTCGGCAGGAATGAGAGTGGGCTTTGTCATAGCACCCGATGAGGTTGCCTCTAAAATGGTGGTATCCAAGCAGACAAGCGACGTTCATACAAATCTATTTTTCCAGATGCTCTGCTACAAATATATGACAGAATGCGACCTTGACGGACACATCGACGACATACGTGCGATATACAGACACAAGTGCACGCTTATGCTTGACGCGCTTGACAAATATATGCCAAGCGAGATAAAATTCACTCGCCCCGAGGGCGGTCTCTTTATCTGGTGCACCCTGCCCCATGGAGTCAATGCCAATGCGTTTATAAAATCCGCCACCGACAAAGGTGTGCGAATAGTCCCCGGGGCTACCTTCAACTGCGACACGGAGGCTCCGTCACAGTCCTTCAGGCTTAATTACAGCACTCCTTCTGACAAGCAGATACTTGAAGGCATAAAGCTCCTTGGCAATATCGCGAGAGAATTTATCTGAAATCTATTGACAAATCAAAATATTTGATTTATAATGTAACAAACCGATGAAAAGGATTAGTAAGCATTTTACCTATTGCTCAGAGAGCCGCCGTTGGTGTGAGTGCGGTCAACAAAAAATGCCGAATGGACCTTTGAGGGCAAACAGAAAACGCTCAGGCGTAAGTATGGGAGACGTTGGCAGCGTTAATGCTTTTATGAGGAGGCTCTTGCCTCGAATCGTGGGTGGTACCGCGGATTCACGTTGATTGTGTCAATTCGTCCCCGACAGAGAAAAGCTCTGTCGGGGACTTTTTATTTCAAAAAATATACAAAGTGAGGAATATATTATGTTTCAAAACACTCCTGTTTCCTTCTCGGGTGTTCAACCGAGTGGTAATCTTACTATCGGAAATTATCTCGGCGCGATAAAGAATTTTTCCGCGTATTCCGAAAAATACAAATGCTTTTACTGCGTTGTTGACGAGCACGCTATCACGGTTCGTCAGGTGCCCGCAGACCTTCGCCGCCGCACATACGAGACCTTAGCTCTCTACATGGCTTGCGGTCTTGACCCCGAAAAAAACACTCTTTACGTTCAGTCACATGTTAAGGAGCACGCTGAGCTTGCATGGCTGCTCAACTGCTTCACAGGCTTTGGTGAGCTTTCAAGAATGACGCAATTCAAGGATAAGTCGCAGAAGCACGCTGACAACATCAACGCGGGACTATTCACCTACCCCGTGCTTATGGCGGCAGATATTCTACTCTATCAGACAGACGTAGTTCCCGTGGGTATAGACCAAAAACAGCACGTTGAACTCTGCCGCGATGTCGCAACTCGATTCAATGCCATATATCCCGATACCTTCACCATTCCCGAACCAATTATGGCAAAAAATGGCGCTAAGATAATGTCTCTCGCCGACCCCACAAAGAAAATGAGCAAGTCCGACGAGAACACTAACGCCGTCGTCTATATTCTTGACGACCGTGACACGATAATCCGCAAATTCAAACGCGCCGTTACCGATTCCGACACCTGCGTGCGATATGCCGAGGGCAAGGACGGCATAAATAATCTTATGACCATTTACTCTGTATTTACAGGTAAAACGCTTGATGAGATTGAGCGTGAGTTTGACGGCCGAGGCTACGGAGACTTCAAAATGGCAGTTGGCGAGGTCTGCGCGGATGCGCTCGCTCCCGTTCAGCAAAAGTTCGATACATTTATGTCCGACAAGGCTCAGCTAGAAGCACAGATGAAGAAAGGTGCGGAGGAAGCTTCCTTCGTCGCTCGCCGCACACTCTCTAAAGTACAGAAAAAGCTTGGATTTGTGCAGGTGAGATAAAAAGACGATTTCGGGGATGAGATTGGGCAACCGAATGTGCACGTAATAATGACGCATATATAAAACGTACTGACTTTTTCAGTAGAAAAACGTATAATTCTGTTGAAAAAGCATTACAGAAAGGAAAACTAAAAATGAAGGAACTTATAAAGGTTGAAAATCTTTCAAAAACCTTTAAGCTATCGTCAAAGCAACAAAAGATAGAGAAAACCAACGAAAAGGTGCGTCGTGCGGTAAACGATTTATCGTTTGAGGCATACGGAGGCGAAATTTTCGGTTTGTTAGGTCCTAACGGTGCGGGAAAGACTACTACGCTCCGTATGCTTGCAACACTTATAAAGCCAGATTCGGGTGACGCCCTTGTAGACGGCTACAGCATTGTCAATCAGCCTGCGGCGGTCAGGTCAAGAATAGGCTTCCTGACAAGTGAGTTAAAGCTTGAGGAATTCTTTACTCCAAACTATCTTTTTGACTTTTTTTCGTCATTACACGGCATCGAGTCCGAAAAGGCGGCAAAGCGGAAGGCTGACCTTTTCTCACGCTTTGGTATAGATAAATTTGCCGAGGTTAAGGTCTCAGATCTTTCAACGGGTATGAAGCAAAAGGTTTCTCTTGCCATATCAATGGTTCACGATCCCGATATCATCATATTCGACGAGCCTACCAACGGACTTGACGTGATCACGGCAAAGACGGTTACCGATTTTCTTATCTCCCTCAAGGAACAAGGAAAAATTATAATCGTCTCAACTCATATATTCAGTCTCATTGAAAAGCTTTGTGACAGAGTCGGTATAATCATAGACGGGAAAATGGTGGTCTGCGGCGCTATCTCCGAGATTTGCGGAGGAAAGGATCTTGAGGACAGATTCTTTGACATATACACGGAGCACGTGGGAGGTGAGATCTGATGAGGATCAATACTATATTCACTATTTTCAAAAAAGAGCTCTCCCGATTCTTCAAGGACAGGCGTACTATGGTTGCTATACTTATGCCCGGCATCCTTATCTACGTTATATACTCATTTATGGGCGGTGCTATGGGTGATGCCTTTATGCCCGATGATGATTACATTCCGTCGGTCTGTGTGGAAAATATGCCCGAAAGCCTCAACGCGCTTTTTACTCAATCAGGGCTTTTCTCGCTGAGTGACGCGGAGAGTGGCAAGATTTCCAAGTATAAGGAATCTATCAAAAACGAGGAGCTTGATCTGCTAATAGTATTCCCCGAAAATTTCGACAAAAAGGTAAACGATTACGATATCTCAAGCGGCACAGCAGCTCCCAACATTGAGATGTACTACAACTCTTCCGCGGTGAACTCTTCCATGGCATATCAGAGTGCGGTCAGTCTGCTTGATTATCACGAATCACAGATGATCAATAGGTTTGACATAAACAACGACATCGACACCGTGTTCGACCTCGCTACCGAGGAGGATATGACTAGCATGATATTCTCAATGATCATGCCTATGCTCCTTATAATGCTTCTGTTCTCGGGATGTATGGCGGTAGCCCCTGAGTCTATCGCGGGTGAAAAGGAAAGAGGTACCATTGCTTCCCTGCTCATAACCCCCACAAAGCGAAGCCATATCGCGATAGGCAAGATATTGGCTCTCTCCGTTATGGCTTTGATAAGCGGAACGTCGAGCACACTCGGAGTTGTTCTCTCCCTGCCAAAACTTATGGGTGGCACGGTCACGCTTGACGGAAGCGTATATACTCTGCTTGATTACACTATGCTTGGCATAGTAATTCTCTCTACTGTCCTGGTGCTCATATCCGTGATATCCATTATTTCCGCATTTGCAAAGACCGTTAAAGAGGCATCGTCTTACGTCACGCCACTTATGATAGCATCTATGCTTATAGGTCTTTCGGGAATGTTCGGCGCTTCGGCAACAAGTCCTGTTTTTTACGCGATACCACTTTACAACAGTGTTCAGTGCATGATAAGCATTTTCTCATTTGACCTCAACGTAGTCAACATTCTGATTACCGTTGCCGCTAATGTGGCAGTCACAGGAATAGGTGTGTTTATACTCACAAGAATGTTCAATAGCGAAAAGATAATGTTCAACAAATAAGACCCTTATGCGTCCCTCGCAATATACGAGGGACGCATAATTCATTCATGGAATATATATAGTATTTGCACCGAAATACAGACGAAAAGAAATATATGGACAATTAAGGAGAGACATCGGAGAGATACCATGGTAGAATATTCCACCATACATAACGCCTCTTACATAAATTATATTACAACCTCCCTGTGTGTCAATATAACAATTATTCATTTTATATAACTATAATTGACATCTATATTTTGAGTGTGCCGTACTTTTAGTTTCATTATTTCCTTTCATTTTTACCTCCATAGTTTTGCGGTGTCAAACCGCTTTTATTATACCATGGAGTTTTCAGCTTGCATATAGCTCGCCGCTTTTTCATTGCTAAAGCTTTTTTTCTTCCCCCAGTAGAACTGGGGGTTATTTCCACGTCTGAAGGCACCAAGAAAAATGACAGAGAATACAAATGCATCCTCTGTCATTTCCCGTCGATAGGTAGCGCATCCTTAAAACTGTCCTTAAGAATACGCGCCATATGCAACAGGTGCTTTTTACTTGGATTTAATTAAGTTTACTTAAATTTTATTAGATTTGTGTTAAGTAAAGTTAATTATTCTTTATTTTTTCATTGGCTTAAGGGTTTTTGGGTCCATAGCCGCGCATATTATCACGGCAAACACTCCCGTAAGCAACGCGTTAGGCAACATATACGACGCGTTGTATACAAGTGAGTATTCCCATACGTTCATTCCCTCAGGCGCGTAGCTTCCCCATAAAATCACACCCGACAAAAAGCTACTGACAAATCTTATCAGGCACACTGCCACCGCTCCAACGCAATATCCCGCGAGCCTATGCTTGCCGAAGGGTTTGGCAAATATATCTGCCAAGCCTACCACCATAAAGGCTATCATATAGTCAAGCAATACGCACATAGCAAGTGCCCACCAAGTATTAGCGGGTGGAATGTAAAATCCGAGAAGCATCTGAATCAGGGCATATACGAATCCCGCGCCAAGTCCCCATGCTGCTCCCCTTCTGTAAGAATAGTACGCTATGGGTAGCATACTCACGGTTATAGTGCCTCCGAAAGGCAAAAGCGCACCGATACCCATAATGGTATTCAGCCACACACAGAGCAGCTCTAAAACATAAGCCAGAGCAATTATAAGAGCACCCTCTGTGACACAAAGAATTCTTTTCTTCATTGTGATTTCCTCCTTAAATAAAAAATTCATCCGCACGAAAAATCACGGTCGGATGAATCTCTGAGGATATCACTCTGCACAAAATGGGGCTTGCGCGTAATATCACAACAAATATATCAACAAAATCTTCCTACGCCGGTATTATCCGTATCAGGTACAAGGGTTTGGATCTCTCCATCTCAGCCTGCCGAGCAGTCGGCAAAGCACCCCTGATTTTTTATGCGGTTGTACGTTGGTATCCCAACGGGATAATTATACCACCATTCTCGGAGCATGTCAATACAAATAGAAAAATTTTTCTTTTTGTCCGCAAAAATAAGTACATGCCGAGCCTTCATATATTCTCCTTACAGCTAAAAATTCTGTAATGAGGTGATATATGTTGATTTTTTCATTAATACTCGCTACTCTGGCAAAGCTTTTATCTCCTGTGCTCGGAATAACGACACAGCAAAATTTCCCTCCAACTCTCTCTGCCGAGGAAGAGAAAAACAATTTTCTTCTGATGAAGAAGGGAGACGAAAACGCACGTCAGCTTTTAATACTCCACAATCTTCGTCTGGTATCTCACATAGTGCGCAAATACTACGCGTCGAGTAAAAATCAGGAGGACCTCGTATCTATCGGTACGATAGGTCTCGTCAAGGCAGTTGATACCTACAACATAGAGAACGGCACGAGATTTGCCACCTATGCCTCAAAATGCATTCAAAACGAGATACTTATGAGCTTCAGATCCGAGAAAAAGCACTCCTCCGAAATATCAATAAACGAGACTATCGACGTTGACCGCGACGGCAATCCTTTAGCCTACATAGACGTTATAAGCAGCGACGAGGATATATCGGGCGAGGTAGAGCGAAAGATAATGAGTGACAAAGCTCTGCGGTGCATTCAGTCCGTGCTTTCGCTCAGAGAACGGCAGATAATAGTTATGAGATACGGTCTGTACGGAACACGTGAGCTTACGCAAAGAGAAATAGCCGAAAAGCTCGGCATTTCACGATCATACGTCTCCAGAATTGAAAAGAGCGCTCTTGAAAAGCTCAAAAGCGCTCTTGACGGATAATAATTATCCCCTTCTCTTTCCCCTGAAAAGAACGGCAGCGAGATAGCCGAATATCAATGCTGCCGCAATGCCGCCTGCGGCGGCAGTCAGACCTCCCGTCAGAGCTCCGAGAAGCCCTTGCTTGTCCACAGCCTCCCTTACTCCCTCGGATATGAGGTAGCCGAAACCCGTCAGGGGAACTGTCGCTCCCGCTCCCGCGAGGTCGACTATGGGCTTATACAATCCGAGTGCTCCGAGAACCACACCTGCCGTCACGTAGCATACGAGTATTCTCGCGGGTGTGAGCTTGGTCTTGTCTATCAATATCTGGGCAATAACACACAAGGCTCCGCCTATTACGAATGCCCATATAAATTTACTGAATGTTTCCATTATAATCTCCATTTTAGCATAGATATTGTTAATGAATTTTGTGGCTTACGTGCTTTCGAATACAAGCAGGTGTCCTATGGCGGGAATGCTTTCGCCCTGTTTTATCATATCAGGGCTCATCATAGCTCCTGATGCCACAAATATAGTCCTCTTGATGCGACCCTTCTCCATCTCGGGCAGGACGTACGCCGATATAACGCTTGCCGAGCACCCACAGCCCGAGCCGCCTGAGTGAGTGTCCTGTCTTTCCTTGTCAAATATGAGTATTCCACAATCCGTGTAGTTATCGCCAAGGTCATATCCTTCTATACTCATAAATTCCTTTAATATTCCGTGTCCCTCGTATCCAAGGTCTCCCGTGATTATAAGGTCATAATTCTCGGGACGGGTGTTGCTCTCCTTGAAATATCTGACCAGCGTGTCACATACCGCCGGCGTCATAGCCGCGCCCATATTGTTGGCATCATTTACGCCCTTGTCTATAACCTTACCCGGCATAGCCGCGCTTATTTTCACTTTTCCTGCGTCAGAGTCACCGATAATAAATGCTCCCGAGCCCGTTACCGTCCATTGAGACGTCGGCGCTCTTTGCGATCCGTACTCTATGGGTGTTCGGTACTGTCGCTCCGCGGAGCAGTTATGCGACGACGTTACGGCGGCACAACGCTCAAACACCTTGTGCGTTGTCAGTATCGACGCAAGCATTATTCCCTCTCCACACGTTGAGCAGGCTCCGTAAAGCCCAAAATACGGAATGTTGCATCCGCAAAGACCGTAAGCCGAGCCCACACACTGATTGAGCAGGTCGCCCGCAAAAAGCGCGCCTATATCTTCAAAGCAAAGTCCCTTTTTATTAAGAGCCATATTGAATGCCACTCTTTGCATCTCACTCTCGGCACTCTCCCAGGTATCCTTGCCAAATCTGTCGTCTGTATCGTGTATATCAAAAAGAGCTCCAAGAGGTCCCTCGTATTCCTTTTTGCCCACCGCGTTACCGTAGGAAACAAAGGAAGCGTCGAGCTTTATTATCTCCTTCGCCATAAAAATCAGCCTTTCTGTTTGGATTTTTATTTTAGTATCTGTAAAGCTCAGCGCATTATACAAAAAAAGTGTTGAAAATTTTTTCCGTGTATGTTATAATGAGGATAGTAAACTATAATATCTTGAAATCAACAGAATTTTAGGAGGTACAGATGCTATCCTCTCATGAAAAACAATATCACATCAACGCCTGTCAGGGACAGGTGGGTAAATATTGCGTAGTTCCAGGCGACCCCGGAAGATGCGAAAAAATAGCCGCCTTTCTTGATAATCCATATCACGTGTCTTCAAACCGTGAGTACAATATATGGAACGGTACTCTTCTCGGCGAGACTGTTACCGTGTGTTCCACGGGAATAGGCGGTCCTTCTGCCGCTATCGCTATGGAGGAGCTTGCCGCGCTCGGCGCTCACACGTTTATACGTGTGGGAACCTGTGGCGGTATATCTCTCAAGGTAAAGTCGGGAGACGTTATCATTGCGAGTGGTGCCGTGCGTCAGGACGGAACGTCCCGAGAATATGCGCCCATAGAATTCCCCGCCGTATCTGATACCGACGTGCTTTGCGCTCTCAAAGATGCGGTGCGAGAGCTTGGTTTTTCCAATCACACGGGTGTAGTTCAGGCAAAGGATTCATTTTACGGTCAGCACGATCCCACGCGCATGCCTACGTCGTCTATGCTCCTTGGAAAATGGGAGGCATGGAAGCGTCTTGGTGTACTTGCAAGCGAAATGGAATCGGGCACGTTGTTCACGGTAGCGTCATTCCTTGGAATACGCTGCGGTGCGGTCTTCTCTTGCGTATGGAACCAGGAGCGCTTCAACGCGGGGCTTGATACTCACTCTGACGAGACCCACAACACCGAGGCGGCTATAAGGGTAACCGTCAAGGCTATTGAGAAGCTCATCAAGGACGATCTTGCGTCCTCTAAATAACGGTGAAATTATGAAATGTGAGAAAAAAGGCAATCGGGAATTTTCTTGCGATGAAGTAGAAACAGAGTGCTCTCCCGCTAAGAGAAAGCCCGATATTGAGACAAGAATATACAACGCTCTCGAAACGGCAGAAAAGATAGCCGTCAAGCTAGCGCAGATAAATCAGATAATCAAAAAGAGCGCCAAGAAGAAAAAGAAGAAAAACAAAAAGCTTGGTAAGGTGGATAAAAAAACAGGCACGCTCATACTGAAAAAGGAAAAGAGTCAAAAGAAGGCAAAGCCTCTTAAAAAGTATAAGCCACCTAAGAAAAAATAAATAAAAGTCCCACTTGCCGTGGGACTTTTATTTATGCGATTATATTTTAGCCTTTTTGATCCTTCTTCTCATCTTCAAAATATCTCTCACCATTTTGAAGGAATCACGAAGCACGCTTACCTTGCTCTCTCTGTGGTTGATTATCTTGACGGGCATCTCGACTATCTTCATACCGAATTTCACTGCCCAGAGGATACACTCAAAGTCAAACGCGAAGCGGTTTACCTCGCACCGAGGGAATATCTTTTTAGCGGCGTCACGTCTGAACGCCTTACAACCGCACTGTGAATCCGAGAGCTTAAAGCCGCCGAGTATCGACAACACCTTGATATATACCTTCGAGGCTATCTTGCGTATCGCGGTATATCCCTCGTATCCGTCCTTATGTAGATTGCGCGAGCCTATGACTATATCCGCATCGGGATTCTGCTCAAACGTCTCGTAAACTCTTTTGATAACGTCCGTGCCATACGCAAGGTCTGCGTCGGTGAACATTATAATATCGCCCTCGGCGGCAAGAATAGCCGTCCTCACCGCGTATCCCTTTCCCATATTCTGCTCATATCCGACCACTCGGACACAAGGGAGTCCAAGCTCCTCTACCGCTTTATCGCAGCCGTCCTTTGAGCCGTCGTTTGAAAAAATTATCTCATAGTCGTCAAAATTCGCCGACATATAATCAGAAAGTATCCGCGCCGTCTCTCTGATGATGGGCTCCTCGTTATACATAGGTATGCAAAGTGAAAATTTCATATCCTCAGTCCAATCTTTATTTTTTATATACGTTTATTTCAAATTCCACAGTTGTAGTGAGAGCTTCTACTCCCTCAAGCTTTGCTTTGTCACCGACACTTGTTCGCCAATAATACGGCGTCATAGAAAACAGAGCCTCAACGTCCTCCTGTCCGCGCACCGTTATCTCATTGGTGCAGATGACTTTCTCCACGTGCTCCATACGCGTGGGAAGGTCACGCCTCTCTCCGTTTTCGTACACGTTATCGTAGAGAAGCTCCTTGAGCCCCATAAGATGCTGCCTGCCCGCTCCTACGACGAAAAGATATCCTCCATCCTTGAGAGCTCGCATATATTCATCTTCGGCACACGGGGCGAAAATATTTACTATCGCGTCAGACCTGTTATCCGTCACGGGAAGCTCGAAAACACTTGCCGTAGCATATAAAAGATTGCCAATTCCCTCTTTTTTCGCATATTTAGCCGCCGCGGCACAGGCAAACTTTGAAAGGTCAAATCCTATCACACGGTCTGCACATTCCGCAAGCCTTGAGGTATAGTATCCCTCTCCGCACCCTGCATCTATTATGACCGAGCTTTGCGGCAGATATTTTTTCACCGTCTGACATATAGCGTTCGCCTTATCAAGATAATAGTTCTTTTCAAGGAATCTGCGGCGCGCCGTGACCGCTTCTTTGGAGTCCCCTCCGCCGCCCTGCGAGGAAAGGCTCAAATATCCGTCCTTTGAAAAATCAAAGCAATGTCGTCTCGCTCCTCGGCATAGCGCACTCTTGCCGTCATCCGTGACGAAAAGAGCCTCCGAGCATATCGGACACCTTATGATATTCTCTATTATCTCTCTGCGGTCTGTCAAGGTAATTCTCCAAACGTAAATTTATCATATCTGCCCGATATGACTCGGTTAGATATCTCTATATAGTATTTTAATACATTTTATTTCAAAATGCAATACGTAAGTTCAAAAAACATTATTTTTTACAACTCTAAAGTATTATCATCAGCTGACCTGAAGGTCTCCATTTCAAACCAGAAATTAGAGCCCTTTCCTATCTCGCTCTCCACTCCGTAAGGTGCAGAATGAGCCTCAAGTATGCCCTTGACTATGGAAAGTCCAAGTCCCGTGCCTATCTTGGCACGCTTATGCACCTTATCCACCTTATAATATCTGTCCCATATATACGGTATATCCTCGGGCGCTATTCCCTCGCCGGTATCTATAACAGATATACGCACCTTATTGTCCCACACAGATTGGACTATACTTACCTTTTTGTCCTCACCCGTATAGTTAAGAGCGTTATTTATAAGATTGTATATGACCTGCAAAAGCATTGTTCTGTCAGCTGTCACATATACTTCCTCGCCTGCCTCAAAGGAAATGTCGTATCCGTCCCTCTCGGTGAGCTTTTCATAACGGACAAGCACTGTCCTGACCGTCTCGGTGAGATTTAACGTCTCCATCTCGGGCTTACGCGTACCCGATCTTATCTTTGAAAGGTCGAGCATATCGTTTACAAGCTCGGTAAGCCTCTCCGTCTCGTCTATAATTACCTGCACGTTCTCGGGATTATTTTCACCCGGAATATCTCTAATTACCTCGCTGTATCCCTTTATCATTGTAAGCGGTGTACGCAGATCGTGAGAAATGTTTGCTATAAGCTCTCTCTGCAGGTCGTCATTTTTTGCAAGTTCTGACGTCGCGTAGTTTAGCGCCTCGGCGAGCTCCTCTATCTCACGGTATCCTACCGCGGAGAACTGCGTGCTGTAATCTCCCTTTGCAAGACTTCTCGCCGATCGGCTCATCTTCTCAATGGGAACGCATATCAACCTAGATATAGCCAAGGCTATTATAAGAGCTCCCATTATCAGTATGCACATTATCCAACCAAACTGCCTCTCAAGAGTCTTGACTGTGGGACGCAGGGGGACAAGCTCGGAGTCCATCATAAGTATATATTCCTGACCCTCGCTATCTGTTCTTACAGATACGTATATGGAATCCATCGCCGTACTGTTTTCATTCGGGCTTTCTATCTTTTGGGTGAATACTCCTCCGTTTGCGCACGCCTCTGAATATAGCCGCGCAAGTCCGTCACTCTGCAGATGATGCAATATACATCCCATATTAGCGTCTGCATTAGCCAGCTTTTCTGCGCTTCCCTCCACGACCTTGAACAGTATTATACAGGTATCGGTCTCCACAGAGCGCTTGTACGCAGCGTCTGCCATAGCGCCCTCATTCCCGAGATTTGAAAATATCTCGTCGTCTGTTGAACTGAATTCCTCAAGCATTGATTCCTCGTAAAAGTCGTTGAGAAGGACTATCTGAAATATCCATATAACTATGAGCACGAGAAGGACGAACAAGGCAAGCGTACCAAAAAGGCGCCACGATATTCCCGTGGACCGAATCTTGCGTTTTTGATTTTTATACATTTCCTGCTCGTTCATAGCAACCCCTCTTTTTCTTTAAATGTCAAGGACAGTTGGCTTTGTCAGCTCTCTCCCTCAAAGCGATATCCCACGCCTCTGAGGGTAACAATATATCTGCTATAATCTCCAAGGCTCTTTCTTAAAAGCTTTATGTGCGTGTCAAGGGTACGGGCATCTCCGTAGAAATCATATCCCCAGACCTCGCTGATAAGCTTTTCTCTCGAAAGAGCTATATTTCTGTTGTCAAGCATATAGAAAAACAGGTCGTATTCCTTAGGCGACATATCCACGCGCTCACCGTTTATATAAACTATTCTCGCGGTGAGATCTGCCTTAAGTCCGCCCCCGTCAAGCTCGACTATCACGTTCTGCTTTTTAGGCTCCTCACACGACACTCCGCGTCTGTTGCTGCGTTTCATAATGGCTTCTATTCTGAGCATAAGCTCCTTTGAGGAAAAGGGCTTGACAACGTAATCGTCTATGCCTATCTCAAAGCCGTTTATCTTATCGTACTCCTCACCGCGCGCGGAGAGCATTATTATGGGAGTGTCGGATATTTTTCTTATCTCACGGCAAGCAGAAAAGCCGTCCAGCTCGGGCATCATAATGTCCATAATTATAATGTCAAAGCTTTCCTTGCGGCAAAGCCTTACCGCTTCCATTCCGTCTCCTGCCTCTGTCACGGTATGTCCCTCAAACTCGGCATATTTTTTTATAATGGAGCGGATCCTCGCTTCATCGTCAACAACAAGTATATGATACATATTCTCTCCATTCCCCACCTGTTTGGCAGGCTATTATTATTTGTCAAAGTTAACAGAGGACGGGACTTTTTCTTTTAATACAAGGCTTACCTTGAGTGTCTGTCCGTTTCTCAATACTGTTACGTCTATTTCATCTCCCACGCTGTATCCCTTCAAAAGAAGCTCCAGCTCAGAGGACGTCTGTATTTCAGTGCCATCTACAGAAACTATCTTGTCTCCCCATCTGAGCTCGTCGGCGTACTTTGATTCAAGTATTATAACGCCGATATATGAAAATCCGTTTTTATAAGCCATAGCATAGGACGTCACGTCAACTACTGTCAAGCCGCTATCCACAACTCCTCTGACGTATCCGTAGTCTATAAGGTCGCAGACTATACCGTATGCCACGTCTATCGGGATAGCAAATCCAAGTCCTTCTATTCCCTCCTTGGACACCTTTGCGTTGACTATTCCTATAAGCTGTCCCGCCATATTGAACAGTCCACCGCCCGAATTTCCGGGGTTGATCGCGGCATTGGTCTGCAGTAATACCATCTGTTCACCGTTTACGGTTATATTTCTTTCCTTGGCACTTATTATGCCCGTTGTGAGCGTGCCACCGAGAGATCCCAAAGGATTCCCAAGCGCTACAACGTCCTCTCCAACCTCAAGGTCCGCACTGCAGCCCAAGGACGCTGCCACAAGCTCCTTGTCCTCGGGATTGATTTTCAGAACAGCAAGATCTCCCGACTCATCGGCTCCAACCAGGCTTGCAACATATTCGGTACCGTCAGTCAAGCGAACGGTCACACTGCTTGCTCCCTCTATAACGTGATAATTTGTCACGATAAATCCGCTTTTCTCAATAATCACTCCACTGCCCGCGCCCGAATCCACGTACTGTCCCCACATACTTGTCACGACTATTTCCGTGGTTATCTCAACAACGCTGTCGGCAACAGCGTGATAGACCTCGGTAACGCTATTATACGCTTGTCCCGCGCTTGTTACTTTGTCTCCCTCACCCTTTTGAGAATCGGGCTTTTCTATCTCAACGCTCTCGTCCACCGTTTCATTTTTGAAGATGTTATCGTCAGATGAATTTGAACTCTGACCTGATTGATCCGACATACCGGATCCACTAAAAAAGCCTAACGCGTGAAGATTGGACGCCATTCCCAATCCGCAGCCCGAACAAGCAATACACGTTGATATTAAAAAGGCAGTAAAGCCTATTAATTTTTTCATACGGTCCTCCGAAACAAATATATATTTTTTCAGTCAATTTCCTATAATACCGCCAATTTACTTTTTCATTATATTCAAATTTTGTGACAACTTAATGACGAATTAATAAAAATACGTTGAATTATTGCGAAAAATCCTTGTTTTGCACTCAACAATCTGTTATAATTATATTATAGCATAAATTTATAGAAAGGAGGACGGATATGCTGAAATATTTAAAGAATCTGCTTTGCGGACATGGGATACTTCTTGCGGAGGCGATACCGCTTTCAAAATGCCGTATAGTCCGTCCCGATAAGCTTGAACGGTGCGGCTTTTCGAGCTCAAACGAGCTTACGGCTGTCATATTTGCTATCCCTTATTACACAAGGCAATCAGAAAGAAACATATCCGCTTACGCGGTGCCGAGAGACTACCATTTATTCTGCCAGGAGCTTTTCTCTGACGTTATCCCCCGTCTGTCCCAAGAATTTGAGGGGTTTAAATTCGCAGGATTTGCGGATAACTCTCCTATAGACGAGAGAGATGCCGCGGCTATGGCAGGGTTGGGAATTGTAGGCGACAATATGATGCTTATAACCGAAAAATACTCCTCGTACGTATTTTTGGCAGAAATAATAACGGATTATCCCATCAAAACAGAAAAAGACTTTTCCATAAAGCATTGCGAGTCCTGCGGCGCTTGCCGCCGTGCCTGCCCTATGGATCGAATAGGCAACTGTCTCTCCGCACTCACTCAAAAAAAGGGCGAGCTATCGGATAGCGAGCGCTCGGCTATACTTGAATATGGCAGTGCTTGGGGGTGCGACATCTGTCAGGAGGTGTGTCCTCACACCTTGCGCGCAATAGAGTGCGACAGTATATACTCTCCTATTCCGTTTTTCAATGAAGATCTCACGCCGACACTTACAAGCGAGAAGATAGAAAATATGAGTGACGAGGACTTTTATAGGCGCGCTTACTCCTGGAGAAAAAAAGAAACTATTCTGCGAAATCTTAAGCTTTTTGAAGAAAACCGCAAAACAAACTGATATTATGAGGTGAACTTTAGTGACGACTTTTCTTTTCGGCCGTCCCGGCAGTGGAAAAACATCATACATAATAGACGAGATAAAAAGCTCTGTTGAAAAAGGTCAGCGGACTTATCTTTTAGTGCCCGAGCAGCAGGTCTACACCAGCGAATGTATGCTCGCACACCTGCCTGCCTCCTCTGCACTCTGCTTTGAGGTCATAAGCTTTTCACGTCTCTGTCAGCTTGTATTTGGAAAGTTTGGAGGTCTTACCGACTCACCCGCAAGCAGTGGAGTCAGACACCTGGTTATGTGGCAAAGCCTGCGTGAGCTATCCGGATTTTTATCTCAATACAAGAGCGTCAAGGCAGACTCACAGCTTACCTCTATGATGCTCTCCGCTATCGACGAGCTTAAAGCTAACTCTATCACACCCGAGATGTGTGAGGATGCCGCAGACCGTTGTGAAAACAAGGCTCTTTCCGAAAAGCTTGGTGATATTGCCGCAACATACACGGCATTTAATTCAAATATTTCAACTCGTGTAGGCGAGTTTGCTATAGCCGCTGAGACAAAGCTTCCGCGCCTTATATCACTTCTGTCAAAGCATAATTTCTTTGACGATGCCAAGGTGTTTATAGACTCCTTTACCAGCTTTACCGCCGAGGAATTCAAGGTCATAGAGCAGATAATGAGGCAGGCAGATGAAACATGCATATCCTTTACGTACGAGCGCGGCCGTCATGAGCCTCACACAGAAACTCTTGAGGATACCGTAAGAAAACTTACCCGCTTTGCAAAAGAGGAGCATATAAAACACCGTGACGTCACACTCACTGCCCCCTCGGG
This sequence comes from uncultured Clostridia bacterium, assembly GCA_904501865.1. Lineage (GTDB taxonomy): Bacteria > Bacillota > Clostridia > Oscillospirales > CAG-272 > SVTX01. Next base: position 15,187 of record CAJGCF010000001.1, on the reverse strand, counting down.
CAGTAAGGCGGTCGAAATAGACACGCTTGGCAGATGCATCTGGGACTTCTCTGTCACAAAGAGCAACGCTCCGGAAATACACGAGGCTGACAGAGGGCATATCGAGATGTATTCGTGTGAAAACGAGTACGAGGAGACGTGGCTTGCTGCCCTAAATATTCTCAAGGCACACCGCAATGGAGTAAAATATTCAGAGATCGCGCTAATAATGCGTGACTGTGAATCCAAAAAAGGTATTATTGAGGCGGTATTTGAGCAGATGGGAATTCCCTATTTCTACTCGGAGAAGACAGATCTTTCCTCAACTGCCGTGGCTCGCCTTGTATCATCGGCTCTGCGTTGCATCTCTCACAATTTCAGCCTGTCCGACGTTATGACATTGCTTAAAACTGGGCTTCTTGGAATTGACGCGCACGACGCGGATCTTTTTGAGGACTATTGCTATACATGGTCTATAAACGGCAAGCAATTTGCGGCTGACGCGTGGAGTATGAATCCCGACGGATACACAGTAGATATCAGCGACCGCGGACGCGAAATACTCGACAGTGCAAACAGGGTGCGCTCCTCTATCATTCCTCCCCTGCTTGAACTCAAGCGAGACATCTCGGTAGCTAAGGGAGATACTGTTGAAAACTGCCGTGCCATATACGCATACCTTGAAAAGATACGTCTGTCCGAAAATCTTTCCTCAATAGCTGAGCTTGCTCTCATCTCGGGCAATATCAAGGAAGCGGGAGAGACTCTACGCCTCTATGATTTTCTTGTATCATCTCTTACCGAGATATGCGCGGTGATGTCAGACACCTCTACTACCGCAGAGGAGTTGGCTTGCGCTATTGATATAATGTTCAAGCATACCGACATAGGCTCTGTACCTGCGGTCAATGATTACGTCACCGTCGGAGAGGCGGCTACCTTGCGCGTGGAAAATATCAAGGTCGCGCTTCTGCTCGGTCTATGCGACGGCGAATTCCCAGCTAATTACTCGGATAGCGGCATCTTGTGCGAGAGTGATAAGGTAGAGCTTGGTAAGCTCGGGCTCTCTCTTTCCTCGTGCGAGGATAACGTCATATCCGACGAGCTGTTCTTTGTCTACCGTTCCATGACAAAGCCTTGTGAGAGGTTGATACTGTCTACACATAAATCAAATATAAGCGGCAAGGCGACAAATCCGTCTTCAGCGTGGAACAGAGCTCTGCTCATATTCCCGTATATCAATGTCAAGAATTTTGACCTTTACCGAATAAAGAACGTCAAGACAGACGAGGGGGGAGACATAACCGTTCACGATGAAAACGACAGCGTAACAACCGTAGACCCGTTGTACGTGCGTATGCTTTTTGGAGACAAGCTGTATCTGTCTCAGTCAAGGCTCTCCTCGTATGCCCTTTGTCCTTATCAGTATTGGAGCAAATACGTACTAAAGCTGCGTGAGCAAAACGTATCCGATATCAATTACGCAGATTCGGGAACTATGGTGCACTACGTTCTTGAAAAGCTGCTCCGCGAGATAAAGCGCCCTGACGGCAGTCTTGAAAGTCAGGACGACGCTCAGGTCGCTGCTCTTGTGGACAAGTTCTTCCGCGAATATATATCCGACATCAACTGTCCTCTGCCCTCCTCTATAATGCACAGCTTTTCAAGACTGCGCGATATGTCCTTCGTCATGTCAAGAGGGGTACTTGACGAGTTTGATAACTCGGATTTCCGTATTCTTGCCTTTGAGAAAAACATATCCTCATTTGGCGCCGATTCGCTCAAGCCCATAGAGCTTAAAATAGACGAGCGAGAGAACACTCCCACCGTCAGCCTTGGCGGCAAGGTGGACTGCATAGACTTTTACGACGGTAGTGACGGAAAATACGTAAGGGTGGTCGATTACAAATCGGGTACTCATAAATATTCGTACGACAAGCTCTCTACAGGAGAGGATCTTCAATTACCCGCTTACCTCTTTACCGCCACGCTTGAACAGAACAAGGGGATTTTCAACAGTGACCGCGAGATAATTCCCGCGTCCGCGCTCTATATGTTCGCAGACGAATCGGGAGGCTCAATGTCGCTCAGCAGAAGTGGATTTATACTCGGAGAACAAGAAATATTACGCGCGGCAAGTGCAAGTATGGACAAAAATGTGCTTGCGGGTATCAGCGAGAACCGCGACGGCTCTATAAAGGGCGGTGCCGCGGTTACCAGAGATGATATAAGGGAAATCAACGAGATACTTGAAAACACTCTCGTGTCAACCGCTCGCTCGCTCTATTCGGGCAAGATATCACGAACCCCATCGAAAAAGTCCTGCAAATACTGCCCCGTATCAGCCTCCTGCCCCGTTGCGTTCAAGGAGATATAGGAATCGGACTTAATTCAAATATTCGTCACGCGCTTGCGCGCGAGAAAATGGAGATATTTATGGATTTTACTCCCGCTCAAAAATCAGCTATGTCGCTCAAGGGGCGCACCCTTTTGGTCAGCGCGGCGGCAGGCTCGGGAAAGACCTTTACACTCACAAAACGAATAATCAACTCTATAATAGAGGACGGACAGGATCTTTCCCGTCTTATCATAGTGACATTTACAAGAGCGGCGGCAGGAGAGCTACGCGCCAAGATATCCAAGGCTCTCTCCGAGGCTATTGCCGAGCACCCCGATAACACTCATCTGCAAAAGCAGCTTTTAAAGCTTGGAAGTGCTCACATAAGCACGATAGACTCGTTTTTCAACGAGCCAGTTCGCGCAAATTTTGAAAAGCTTGGTCTTCCCGCGGGAATGAGGCTCGCCGATGACGCGGAGCTCGCCCCGCTCAAAGAATCAAGTATGAAGGCTGTCTTGGATTCATTTTTTGATGAGTGCGAAAATTACCGAAATGGAGAGCTTTCTGAAATAGGATATCAAAGCCTTTATACCCAGCTGATAGGCGTTATTTCAAACTCAAGAAACATCTCGACGGTCATTCCCGTACTGCTTGATATGTATAAAAAGCTTATTACGGCTCCCGAAAGCATACGTCAGCTCAAAAAGCACGCGGACAGAATGAGAGAAAACGCCAAAAAGGACTTTCTTGAAACCGAGGAAGGCAGCATAATATACGATACCGTCAAGAAGGTTATTGAAAATTCAATATCCGAGCTTGAGCAATGCATTTTGAATATGCAAGACGACGAGTTCGTCAAAGGTAAATATCTGGTCTGCTTTGAGGAAAATCTTTCGTTATGCACCGCCCTGCTACAGAAGGTAAAGCACGCGGATTATTCCGAGCTTTGCGGAGCACTTGCAGGCTTTGAGGTGTCAAAGATACCGTCTATAAAGGCCGTAGAAAAGACCGAGCTGAGTGAAAGATGCCAGAATGCGCGAAAAAAGAAGATAAACGACCCCATCAAAAATCTTGCCACAAAATATTTCTATATGACGGGAGAGCAGATATCCGCCTGCTTCGAGAAAAACGCCGCATTCTGCGAGCTACTCTATAATATCCTGCAAAAATTTGATACGGATTACTCGGAGGAAAAGCTGCGCCGCGGAATATGCGAGTTTTCAGATATGCCCAAGTTTATGCTCAAGCTCCTGCTTGACGAGGACGGAGCTCCCAGCGAATACGCTCGCTCTATGTTTGAAAGCTTTGACGAGATATACATAGACGAGTATCAGGACGTCAACGAGATACAGGACAGGATATTCGAGCTTATCGGTCAAAGCCACAGATATATGGTGGGAGATATAAAGCAGAGCATCTACGGCTTCCGCGAGGCAGAGCCATCAATATTCGCAAATTACAGAAAGCTGTTCCCTGTTTACAATGAGGAACGTGACGAGATTAAAAACGGTGGAAGCACTATACTTATGTCAAACAACTTCAGGTGTGACGAGAACGTGGTAGATTTCACCAACATAGTATGCTCGTCCGTGTTCTCCGCGTTCTCCGACATTATAGGATACACCCACGATGACGACCTCGTGTTCTCCAAGAATATCGACAACGAGGAATATAAAAGCCCAAAGGTCGTACTCAATCTTATTCAGTTTGCAAAATCACCCAAAAGCTCCGAGGACGAGGACGACAGCGGACTTTATGAGGACAGTACGGATATGTCCGACGAGGCCATCGTTGTGGCAAACGAGATAGCTGACCTTATAAGAAATCAGAAAAAAGCTGACGGTAGCTCTATTCGCGGCAGTGATATCGCCGTTATTGTCAGAGGCCTCAAGGGTGCTCTGCCGCTCACCGATGCACTTAAGGCTCTTAATATAAAATACGTCCTCTCGTCAAGCAAGGAAATATTCGAGTCCGAGGACACCAAGCTTTTGACAGACCTTTTGTCCGTCATTGACAATCCGAGAATAGATATACCTTTGTACCGCCTCATTACCGCGCAGACAGAGCTTGCAGAACCCGTTTTCTCGCTTGAGGAGGTCGTGCACATACGTAAGCACACCGAGATGTCAAAGTCCTTATTTGACGCCATAATAAAATACGGCGAGGATAACGTTCACCCCGAAATATCCGCGCGTTGCCGCGAGTTTGTAGCTATGATAGAAAAAATGCGCGCAGTCGCGAATAAGCTCTCGGCTGACAAGCTTATAAAAAGCCTGTCCCTCTGCCCGAGATACGCAAGACTTGCCGACACGCGTGCCTATGCATATATCTACGACCTTGCCTGCAAATACGTCAAGAACGTGTGGAGCAGTCTTTACAGCTTCCTTAAATATTTCAAGAGCCTGATGGAAAAGGGCGAGGGAGGCGCGGAAAGCGCTTCGGTAGACCCAAACGCCGTCAATATTATGACGATACATCACTCCAAGGGACTTGAATACACTGCCTGCTTCCTGTTTGACTGCAACAGACTGTTCAATTTTCGGGACGCCAGCAAGGCGTTGATATTTACTAAAAAATTCGGCATTTCTATGAAATTCCCCGTTCAGAGCTCGTCCGAGGATTCACTTGTCAATAAGATAAGTCAAAGATACAGTTCAACGCCTCTTTGGAATGCAGCAACCATTGAGCTCAATTCCAAAACAGTCGAGGAGGAGAGCCGAAATCTTTACGTGGCTCTCACAAGAGCGAGAGAAAGGCTTTATATAAGCGCAACTCTGAACAAGGATATTGAGGCTTATATGGAGCTTTTGCGCGACGAAAGCATAACCCAATACAAAATCAAGCACGCTAAAAATTACATGGATTGGATATTGCCAGCTCTTGCTCACGACACCGAGAAAAAGGACACTTATGAAATAAAGGTGTTTAGCGAGGGAGATGCATCCTTGACTTCTCCTCTTGGGGCAAGTGAAAAAGCATTGTCTACAATCCAGCTTGACGATGATGAAAAGGAGCTTAGTATGCTTCTTAATTCACCGTCCAATCAAGACGAAAATGAGAAAATACTCTCAACGATACCGTCAAAGGTAGCAGCATCAAAGGTGTCTCCTCATATGCTTGACGATAGCGTGTTTATTCCCGTGCCCACGGGCATACTGTTCTCCGAAAGTGATGAGGATAAGGACAGTCAGAGCAGTGACAACGAGAAACGTCTAAGACACCGAATAGAGCTTATGCGCTCGGCGACGGCATCCTTTGACAGTCTGCTTGACGTCAACAAAAAGCCTACCGCCGCTGAAATAGGAACGGCAACTCACCTTTTCTTACAGTATTGCGATTATCAAAACGTGGAGAAGAATGGAGTCGAAGCCGAGATATCAAGACTACGTGAGATGAGATTTATAACCGAGAGAGTGGCGGGCATTATCAACAGAGATCAGCTTTCCGGATTCTTTAAAAGCTCTATGTACGCCCACGTTCCGTCGGCAAAAAACGTGCTACGTGAGTTCAAATTCGGTCTTTTCAAGTCGGCATCCGACTTTACTCAGAATGAAACGCTTAAGGACTTGGTTGGGGACAAAAAGATATTTGTCCAGGGCTCTATCGACCTTCTTATAGAAACTGCCGACGGTGATATTCTGCTATGCGACTACAAAACTGATAGAATAACTCACGAGGAGATGCGCGATCGCGCACTTCTGATAAGAAATATGAGAGAGAGGCACGGCGAGCAGCTTGAGCAGTACAAATATGCCGTAAATCAAATCTTTGGCAAGATGCCAAAAAGCATTTATATTTACTCTCTGACTCTCGGCGAGGCTATCGAGATGTAAAAACAAAGGGGGCTGAGGTATTTAGATGCAGAAGGCGTGGTTTGGTTCTCGTAGGCGTACAAGGGTACGCCAGAGAGCCAAAACGCGACTAAAAAGCCACATAAAATGGGGAAATCCGCCGAAAAAATCGGCGGATTTCGACATTTGAAAGGCAAAAACTATATTTTTAAGTTGTTTTTTCTCTAAGCTCCTAAAAGTGGCTTTTGTTCTGCGCTAAATGAAGCAGCCCTCTGTTTTTAACACTGTTCTCCACAATAAGTCTTGACAGAAGGATCTGCGCGCTCTCCGTCAAGTCCGTAGTGAGCACTGCTTCCAAGCGATGCCTCTATCCTTAAAAGTCTGTTATACTTTGCCACTCTGTCGGTACGGCAGGGCGCTCCCGATTTGATAAATTGCGCTCCCGTGCCAACGGCGATGTCTGCGATTGTAGTATCCTCTGTCTCTCCCGAGCGGTGAGAGAGAATGTAGGAGTATCCCGACGAGGACGCAAGGTCTATCACCTGCATTACCTCACTGAGTGTTCCTATCTGATTTGGCTTTATGAGTATGGAATTTGCCGCTCCCGCCTCTATTCCCTGTCTGAGTCTCTTGGGGTTAGTCACGAACAGGTCGTCTCCAACGAGCATGACCTTGTCTCCTATTTCCGCCGTGAGCTCTGACCAGCCCACAAAATCTCTTTGATCAAGAGGGTCCTCAATGGATATTATAGGATATTTTTTGCACAGATCCGCAAAATAACCTATAAGCTGGCTCTTGTCCTTTTTCTCCTGCCGCTTCTTCATTTCATATACACCCGATAATGCGTCATACCACTCCGATGCGGCAACGTCAAGTGCGATCTTAACGCTCGAGGTGTCATAGCCGCTCTGCTCTATTGCGGCACATATATACTCAATAGCATCCTCGTCAGATTCGAGATCAGGGGCAAAGCCGCCCTCGTCTCCAACCCCCGTGCTGTATCCTTCTTTCTTCAAGATCTTTCCAAGCGTGTGGTATATCTCACTACCCATACGCAACGCGTCCGCAAAGGACTCTGCCCCCGTCGGCACTATCATAAATTCTTGTATCTCGACGTTATTGGACGCGTGCGCGCCTCCGTTGAGTATATTCATCATAGGTATTGGCAATCTGACCGCCCGCACTCCACCTATCCAACGGAAAAGCGGTATCTGATACGAGCTTGCGCAAGCTCTCGCATTGGCTAATGACACCGCAAGAATGGCATTTGCTCCGAGCTTTGACTTGTTCTCAGTTCCGTCAAGCTCACACATAAGCTTATCTATGACCGACTGCTCTGCGGCATAACATCCAACTATCTCCGAAGAAATGTTTTTACATATACCGCTCACGGCAGAAAGAACTCCTTTGCCGCCGTATCTTTTCTCATCATTATCTCTTTTTTCGACTGCCTCATATATGCCCGTAGACGCGCCTGACGGCACGCTTGCTACTCCTATAGTTCCGTCCGAAAGCACCACCGTTGCCTCCACCGTAGGATTTCCTCTTGAGTCAAGTATCTCACGTCCGCTACACTTTATTATCTGTGGTCTTATCACTCTTAAATCCAACCTTTCTCTTGGTTTCAAAGAGTCAATATTTCTTTGCTCTTTGGCTCAACAATATTATTGACCGCGCTCACTAAATATTTACATAGTATAAATTGGAAAGGGACTGTATCAAATTGAGGCAGTCCCTTTCTTATTTATTTAATATCCCATAAGTTTTATAAATTCGGTCTTAAAATCTTTGTTAAAGGAAACGTCTCCCATACAAAGCACTGCACAAGAATCCTTGGGCTCGTCATACACAAGTCTTGCGAAATCCTTCGCGCTATTGCATGCTATCACGGGCGTATCTACGCTCAATTTAAGCTCGCTGTCAGACATCGCTAAAACCTTGCGAATTCTCTTGTCCTTGAATGCCGAGAGCTGCTCGGCAAGAGCTTTATCTCCGTCGGTCTTAAGGCAGATAACAAATTCAACGCCGTCGTCAAACACCTCACAAAAGCTTTTAAGCAAAAGCTCTATCTCCTCTTTTGTGTGGGCAGTATCCGTAATGATAGCGGGCGAGAGTGATATGATATCAAAGCACCCTGTATCAGTCGCTCGCTCTATTCCCTGAGCTATACTGCCCCACGGCATTTTAACTCCGTCTCGACGTATTGCAAGCGCACTCTCTATGACCGTCATCGCGCAATCTCTCTGCATATGTGACGGATTCTTCAAAACATATCCGTCGCGTCCGCCGTATGAAAATTCAAGTCTGCGTGACGATATACTATTTATCTCAAACTGTGCCTTTACGGGAATATAAAGCCTTACACCGCTGAGGGCGCAGGCGTTTGATATGATATTATATATCTCACTTCTCTGATTTCCGCTGACCACCTCTCGAGTGCCTCTGCGTATACTGTCGCATACAGCTTTTATCCTACTATCCTCAACCCCACCCTCATAAATGGTAGGCATTATGATTAGATCGTAGGGCGCGCAGATAGCGTCAAGACCGTAGCTATCGTTTGAAAGCCCTTCAAGGATAACGTACTCACACCCTTCAAGCTTACAAAGCAGGAGAGAGAGCGCAAAAGTTGCCTCTTCCTTATAATAGGTAACGTCGGGTGTCTTTTGCAAAGCGTTCTTGAGCTCCGCAACGGATCTGTTGTAATCGTCTATTGACGGTATCTCACCGTCTATAAAGACTGTTCCGCGAGAGTCCAAATCAGCCTCCGAGCTTATTCTGCCAACGCGATAGCCCGCGTGCTTTATAACGGATTCAAGCATTACCGAGATAGAGTGTCCCGCACTTCCATCAGGGATACACACGTAGCGCGTGCCTATATGTACCCTGCCGAGTAGCTCGCAGAGCTCTCGTGCCCGCTTCTGAGATATCTCCGAACGTTTCTCAGCGGCACCAAAGCTATTCATATATTTAAGTGAATTTACGTATTTCATAGATGCTCTGCTCCTCTCATTCGGACTTCCTTTAATATAACTACGCTGTCCTTGTGAATTTTCACCTCGCCGCAATGCTCAACTCCGCTCATAAGGTTTACGTAAATTACCCCTTGCGGAATGTCAAGAGAGTATTCCTCACCTCTGTTGGCACTTATAATCACTCTGCTATCCTTATTTTCTCTAACGTAGGTCACGTGAGAGCCCGAGTGATCCAAAAAATAGAATCTGCCGCCGTCAAATGCCGCCTCAGTGGCGCGCATCCTACCGAGAGCTCTATAATAGTCTAATATTTCGATCCTGCAAGGATCATTCATATCGTTCCACGGAAAAGGCATTCGACAGAAGGGATCTCCATATCCCTCAAGTCCTACCTCGTCGCCGTAATACACCGACGGAATACCGTATGCGGTGAACTGAAGTGCTGCCGCTATTTTCAGAAGCTTTATTCCCTCTTTTTTCTGCTCTGCGGTAAGGTGTTTGGTCGCAAGTACGCAGTTGTCGTCATTCTCGTCGCCCTCGTCTCTGCCAAGCACCGTCAATATTCTCTCGGTATCGTGAGTTCCAAGCAGATTCATAAGCTTATGAGATACCATAGTCGGATAAGACGCGTATATCTCGGTCAGGGTATCATACAAAAATTCTCCGTCACCGTACAAGCAAAATGAGACTATCGCGTTCTTTAAGGGATAGTTCATAACGCTATCAAGCTGTTTTCCAAGAAAATATCTTCGTCTTTGGGCATATGCCACCTTATCTGCGGCGTTTTCCCAGACCTCACCTATTATAACGGCTTCTCCGTCGCTTGATTTCTTTGCACTCTCTCTAAGCTCGTCGAGAAACTCGTTGCTGAGCTCGTCCGCAACGTCAAGACGCCAGCCCGCGATGCCACGGCGTATATATTTTGCTATTATTCCGTTCTCACCCGTGAAATATCTGCGACATCCCTCGTTTTTATGGTTGAGCTTTGGCAAAATATCTATTCCCCACCAGGATTCGTAGTCATAGGGGTGTATGCGGAATTTATACCAATCCGCATACTCGGAATGAGCGTCATTATAAGCGCCGCCATCTCCGTACTTTCTGTATTTGTTGAAATATACGCTATCGTCTCCCGTGTGATTGAATACTCCGTCAAGAATTATGCCTATTCCGCGCGATTTTGCCTCAGATATCAGATTGTCAAGTGCCTCGTCTCCACCGAACATCTCGTCAACGCGCGTATAATCGGCTGTGTCGTATTTATGATTTGAATATGCCTCGAAAATGGGACAGAGATATATATACGTCACTCCAAGAGATTCAAGGTAATCAAGCTTTTCAGCAATTCCCCAGAGATTTCCCCCAAAAAACATATTGTTCTTAAGAGGCGCGCCCGAATACGCGGAATATTGAGGTATGCCATGATCCCAATCAGGATTTAACTGTGCGTCCTCACGCACAGGAAGATTTATCACCCGTTCTCCCTCGCCCTTAAAAAAGCGATCGGTAAATATTTGATACATTACCCCTCTGCCAAAGCTCTCTGGCGTACGGTAATCACTCGAATGAACGAGCAAGCGGAATCTCCTGCCCTCTTTTTCCTCTACTAAAAAGTCCTTGTTGTTATTCGTGCTCGTAAACAAGGTATTAAGACCGCGCAGGAAAAGAAATTCATAGTAAAAAAGTCCGCTGTTTCGCTCTCCGCACAGTTCGGCGGTATCAAGTGAGAATGAATAAATGTCAAAGATCTCGTCAGCGCGGACAAGCTCCAAAGGAATGTCTCTATCCGCGCCGCCGTCCATCTTGATCCTACATACTACGCCGCACGCGCCAAGTCGGCTCGCGACCGCGATCTCAATATCTATAACATCTCCGCGCGCAAAAGCGCCGAGAGCGGACACGTCCTCGGTTTTCAGAAATTTATTTATTCTTATCTCGCATTCCTTGTCTATTTGTGAAAAAAGCTTTGGGAGCATTTCTATTTCGCTTTCTTTTAAATTTTCTAAAGAGGGGCAGCATTTTCTGCCCCTCTTTCAGATTTATTATTAATGAACGGGTTTAAGATTCCAGAACTTATCCGCGTATTCCTTGATAGATCTGTCTGCCGCGAAGAATCCCGATGCCGCGGTATTGAGAAGTGACATACGAGTCCACTTTTCTCTGTTAGAATACGCCTCAAGCATCTCCTCGTGGGTGAGTCTATAGGACTCGAAGTCCGCAAGACACATATAAGGATCTGCAACTCCGTGGCCTGTTAGCAGGTACGTAGCGATATCCGCAAAGGATTCGCCCGCAAAGCCTATTGCCAAGAAGTTTACTATTCTCTTAAGTCTCTCATTGTTTGAGTAGAACTCTGCCGAGCGATAACCGCGCAACCACATCTGCTCTACCTCGTTACTCTTGAGACCGAATATATACATATTCTCACTTCCTACCGCATCAAGCATCTCGACGTTTGCTCCGTCAAGTGTTCCTATTGTGATAGCTCCGTTTATCATGAGCTTCATACAGCCCGTTCCACTCGCCTCTTTACCTGCGAGAGATATCTGCTCACTCACATCCGCGGAAGGAATGAGTATCTCGGCAGTGCTCACGTCATAGTTCTCAATGAATACAACGTTGAGCTTTTCCTTGATCTTGGGATTTCTGTCAATATCCTTGGATATCATACAGATAAGCTGTATTATTCTCTTTGCCATCTGATATCCGGGCGCCGCCTTTGCTCCAAATATGAAGGTCTGGGGCTGGATATCCATATCGGGGTCGTCCTTAAGATCGAGATATATGTCTATAATGTTGAGCACGTTGAGAAGCTGTCTCTTGTACTCGTGAAGTCTCTTTATCTGCACGTCAAAGACAGAGTGAGTATCTATCATCTTGCCCGTCTTGGCGTAAAGATGATTGGCAAAGGCTATCTTGTTGTCGTGCTTTATAGATCTTACTCTTTCGAGCACTGCCTTATCATCGGCAAATTTTGCAAACTCGGCAAGCTCAACAGGGTTGTGTCTGAATCCTGTACCTATGCAATCGTCAAGCAGACCCGCAAGCTTGGGGTTGGAGTAGCAGAGCCAACGACGGTGAGCTATTCCGTTTGTAACGTTTGCAAATCTCTCGGGATACATCTTGTAGAAATCCTTGAAGATAGTCTCCGTCAGAATATCCGAATGCAGCTTGGATACTCCGTTTATAGAATGAGAGCCTATTACCGACAGATTAGCCATTCTGACTGCGCCGTAGCCCACGATGCTCATCTTACTTATTCTCTGCCAGTTGCCTGGAAAAGCCGTCCAAGCCTCACGGCAGAATCTTTCGTTTATTTCCTTGACTATATCGTATATTCTGGGGAGCTTTAGACGGAAAAGATCCTCATTCCAAGTCTCAAGTGCCTCTGGCATTACAGTGTGGTTAGTATAAGAGCATATCTTTATGACCTTATCCCAAGCAGTTTCCCAAGAATAGAAATAATCGTCAACGAGTATTCTCATAAGCTCGGGAATACAGAGTGCGGGGTGAGTGTCATTTATATGGATAGCTACCTTATCCTCAAGATTGTCAAGAGTTCCGTAGACTGCCATATGATCTCGTATTATGCTCTGCACCGATGCTGATACAAGGAAGTACTGCTGGGAAAGACGAAGAAGCTTACCCTCGGTATGATTATCAGAGGGATAGAGCACCTTGGAGATAGTCTCCGCATTTGTGCTCTCCTCAAGCGCCTTTGCATACTGTCCCTGAGTGAAAAGTCCCATATTGAAATTTTGGATATTTCTCGCCTTCCAAAGTCTGAGCTGGCTTACCGCCTTACTGTCCGCACCCGATATCATCATATCGTACGGAACAGCCTCTATCTCCTCTGCGCCCTCGTAAATTATCGTCAGGTGGTTATTCTCCCACTTTTCCTTTACGTGACCGCCAAAGCGTACAACAAAGGTTCGATCGGTTCTCGGAACGAGCCACACCTCTCCACCGGGCAACCAAACGTCAGGAAGCTCGACCTGCATGCCGTCGACTATCATCTGCTTGAAAAGACCGTACTCGTAGCATATTGAGAATCCCGTCGCAGGATAGTCAAGAGACGAGAGAGAGTCCATAAAGCAGGCAGCCAGACGTCCAAGTCCGCCGTTTCCAAGTCCTGCGTCAGGCTCACATTCATAAAGCTCATTGAGATCAAAGCCGAGCTTTGAAAGTGCCTCGCCGTACTCCTCACCAAGTCCAAGATTGCAAATATTGGTCTTTAGAGAACGGCCAAGAAGGAACTCCATACACATGTAATATATTCTCTTTGCTCCCTCTTTATTGACCTCTTTCTTAAACTCTCCTCTCTGCTCGGTAAGCATGTCTCTGACAGTCATAGCGACCGCCTTGTACATCTGCTCCTTGGATGCCTCCGCTGCCGTGCAGCCGAAATATCTTGACAGCTTTGTCTCAATGTTTTCCTTTACGTTGTTTGGTTTGATGTTTTTATCGTTCATTTCGGTATAGTGCCTTTCGTGTTATTGCTTAAATAGAATCGTACATTTGCATATATTTCTCCGCAGATACCGACCACGAGAAATCCGTGCCCGCTATCTTGGAAATAAACTTCTTGTGCTGGGGCTTATCCCAATAAAGAGCCAGAGCCGCGTGTATTCGGTCCCAAAGCTCGTCTGCAGAATAATTTGCAAATGTGAAGCCATTGCCCTTGATCTCGCCGTTGTCTACCCAGTATCCCTTTATGGAATCCGCGAGTCCACCCGTTTCTCTTACTACGGGAACAGCGCCGTAACGCGAGGCTATCATTTGAGACAGACCGCAGGGCTCGCTCTTGGACGGCATAACGAATATATCACACGCCGCGTATATCTTCTTGGACAGATCTCTGTCATACGTTAGTAGAGCTCTCACCTTATCGGGATATGCTCTTTCAAGCTCGCGGAAGAAATTCTCATATCTTGGCTCCCCCTTACCGAGAATAACGAACTGAATATCGTTATTTCTTACAAGGTCATACGCTATAGACTCGACAAGGTCAAGTCCCTTATGAGTTGCAAGCCTTGATATTATAGCAAGCATAGGAACGTCTGCCCTTTCGGGAAGTCCGTACTCACGCTGAAGGGCAAGCTTATTCTCTGCCTTGCCGCTTACAAGATTTCTTCTGTCGTAATTCTTGGAAAGCACGGTATCCTTTGACGGATTGTAATAATCGTAATCGATACCGTTGAGTATTCCGCAGAGTTTGTTCTCATTTCTATAAAGAACGTGGTAGAGTCCGTGCGAATATTCGGGAGTTTTTATCTCCTCCGCATATCTGGGGCTGACGGTGGAAACTCTGTCTGCGCACTCTACCGCCGCCTTGGTAAGATTCATACATTCGTCATACCGCATAAGCGCATAGTGCTCAGGACCGAGATCAAATACATCGCTAAGTATTGAGAAATCGTACTGTCCCTGATACTCTATGTTGTGTATGGTATACACACTCTTTGTTTTGTCAAATCCGTCTATATAGCGGTATTTAGTGTTTAAGTATACCACAGTCATAGCGGCCTGCCAGTCGTTCGCGTGCAATATATCGGGATAAAATCCGATGTGAACGAGCATTTCCATAACAGCCTTGCAAAAATACGCATATCTCTCGCCGTCGTCAAAGAAGCCGTAAAGCGCGCCTCTCTTGAAATAATACTCGTTATCTATAAAGTAGTAAGTGACGCCGTCCTTGACAAGACTCTTGACTCCGCAATATATCTTTCGCCAGGAAAGTCTGACGTTGAACACCGCCTCGTCCTTCATCATGGAACGCCAAGCATCGCTTACCGCACCGTAGAGAGGAAGCACTACTCTTACGTCAACGGTTTCCTTTTCTTTTGCCTTAATAGCGGCAGGGAGAGAGCCCATAACGTCTCCAAGTCCACCCGTTGCCGCAAAGGGCATGACCTCTGCGCCTACAAAAAGTATTTTTTTCATATATCTACCAAAATTGACCTTTCAAAAGTTATTTTGCCATTTTTTTGAGCTTCCGTCGCAATTGTCACACCGACATTTTCTTTCCTATATAGAAAGGCATATTCTCACAGCCGGAAAGAACTCGCTTATCCTTTATGATAACATTCTTATCGGTTATGACA